>NZ_VTYC01000009.1:0-241909 GCF_013114115.1 Vibrio sp. 070316B
AAACGTATAAAAGTGAAACTAAAAGGCCTGACTCCGATAGAATATCGAACTCAGGCCTTGAAAGCCGCTTAACAGAAATGTCCAACTTTACGGGGTCACTTCAGAAGGTGGCTTTTAAATTTTATTGGGTGCTACGACCCGTAAGCGAAAGTTACGCTTGTGGACGCATTGCCGGGAACAAGATCACGTCACGGATTGTGTGCGTGTTTGTAAATAGCATTGCTAGACGGTCGATACCGATACCTTGACCCGCTGTTGGTGGTAGGCCGTGCTCTAGTGCTGTGATGTAGTCTGCATCGTAGTACATTGCTTCATCATCACCCGCGTCTTTCGCGTTAACTTGCGCTTTGAAACGCTCGTCTTGGTCTTGTGCATCGTTAAGCTCAGAGAAGCCGTTCGCTACTTCACGACCACCGATGAAGAACTCAAAACGGTCTGTGAAGAACGGGTTGTCATCGCTACGACGAGCTAGAGGAGAGATATCCGCTGGGTAGCCTGTGATGAACGTTGGTTGAATTAGCTGAGGCTCAGCCGTTTCACCAAAGATCTCTTCAAGAAGCTGACCACATGTCCAGAACGTTTCCACTTCAACGTGTACAGATTTCGCGATTGCTACCATCTTCTCACGGTCTTGTAGGTCTGCTTCTGTTAGTGCTTGAATCTCAGCATGCTCAGGGTTGTAGTGCTTGATCGCATCGAACATGCTCATACGCGCGTACTTGCCACCGAACTCAACGGTTTCGTCACCGTAAGGCATAGAAGTAGAACCAAGAACGTCCATAGCCGCTGTGCTTAGCATCTCTTCAGTTAGATCCATAAGGTCTTTGTAATCAGAGTACGCTTGGTAGAATTCCATCATTGTGAATTCTGGGTTATGACGTGGAGACAGACCTTCGTTACGGAAGTTACGGTTGATCTCGAATACACGATCAAAACCACCAACCACTAGACGCTTAAGGTAAAGCTCAGGTGCAACACGTAGGTACATGTCGATGTCTAATGCGTTGTGGTGAGTGATGAATGGACGTGCAGTCGCACCACCAGGGATCACGTGCATCATTGGCGTTTCAACTTCTAGGTAGCCTTTTGAGCTCATGAAGTTACGGATTGAAGAAACAAGCTTAGAACGCACGATGAATGCGTTGCGAGAATCTTCGTTCACGATTAGGTCAACGTAACGCTGACGGTAACGCATCTCTTGGTCAGTTAGACCGTGGAACTTCTCTGGTAGAGGACGAAGAGCTTTAGTCAGCAGTTCAAACTCTTCCATGTTCACGTAAAGATCGCCTTTACCTGACTTATGAAGTGCACCTTTAACACCGATGATGTCACCGATATCTAGGCCTTGGTACTTCTCTTTCAGTACTTTTTGTACGTCTTTCGCTGCGTATGCTTGGATACGACCAGAAGTTTCTTGAATCGCAAGGAATGGACCACGCTTCGCCATTACACGACCAGCGATCGCAACGATGTGGTTAAGCTCTTCTAGCTCTTCCTTAGTCTTCTCACCGAATTCCGCTTGAAGATCGCCAGCTAGGTGCTCACGGCGGAAATCATTTGGGTGACCATTTGCTTTGCAGCTTTGGCGGATGTGATCCAGCTTGCTACGGCGCTCAGCAATTAGTTTGTTTTCTTCTTGTACGTTTTCGTTTTGAACAGCATCAGTCATTGAGATGTACCCTGCTTGTATAATTTGAACAGCTATATTTTCGCAAATATAGTCGGTAAAAAGCTTACAGACCTGATTTCAGGCTAGCTTCAATAAATTTGTCTAAGTCACCGTCAAGAACCGCTTGAGTATTACGGTTTTCAATGCCGGTGCGTAAATCTTTGATACGTGAATCATCCAGTACGTAAGAGCGGATTTGGCTGCCCCAACCGATGTCTGATTTAGTATCTTCATTCGCTTGTTTTTCAGCATTTTGTTTTTGAATCTCAAGTTCAAAAAGCTTAGCACGTAGCTGCTTCATCGCTTGATCTTTGTTCTTATGCTGCGAACGGTCATTCTGACATTGAACCACGGTGTTGGTAGGAACGTGAGTAATACGTACCGCCGATTCCGTGGTGTTTACGTGCTGACCACCAGCGCCCGAAGCACGGTATACGTCAATACGTAAGTCAGAAGGGTTAATGTCGATCGTAATGTTGTCATCAATCTCTGGGTAGATAAACGCAGATGCAAATGAAGTATGACGACGGCCACTTGAATCAAATGGTGATTTACGAACTAGACGGTGAACACCTGTCTCTGTACGCAACCAACCGTACGCGTACTCACCAGAGATACGTACTGTTGCACCTTTCAAACCAGCAACTTCACCTTCAGATACCTCGATAACTTCCGTTTTGAAGCCCTTCGCTTCAGCCCAACGCAAGTACATGCGCAGCATCATTGAAGTCCAGTCTTGTGCTTCAGTACCACCTGAACCCGACTGTAGATCGATATAACAATCTGAAGCGTCATGCTCACCAGAGAACATACGACGGAACTCAAGTTTACCTAACTTAGCTTCAAGCTCCGCTAGTTCTGGTTCAATTTCGTCGAACGTTTCTTGATCTTCTTCTTCAACCGCTAGCTCTAGAAGGCCATCAACATCCTCAACACCTTGGTCAAGTTGGTCAATCGTTTCTACTACCGCTTCCAGTGCAGAACGCTCTTTACCTAGCGCTTGAGCACGCTCAGGTTCGTTCCATACATCCGGTTGTTCTAACTCTGCGTTTACTTCTTCTAGACGCTCTTTCTTAGCGTCATAGTCAAAGGTACCCCCTCAGGATATTTGTGCGCTCAGACACATCCTGCAGACGGTTTTTTATAGGATTGATTTCAAACATTTTAGCTCATCATTTATGAGTAGAATTTAACCGGAGAATTGTACTCAAAAGTGTGACGGAGATACAGAAATTTTTAGAGGGCAAACCAATATTCAGTCACTTACAACAATATAAAGTTTTAAGCTCAGAAATTGGTGCCATTGCGGGCGATTTAGGAAAGAAAACAAGCCCTAATTTCACATCCGAGCTTGTTGTTTTGATAAGGCGAATGAAGCCGTAATCTTATTGAAGTTAGGCTATTTTGCTTCGATGTGGTCAACCATTAACTGCAATGACTGGTTACCACGAAACTCGTTAATATCCAGCTTATAGGCAAGATGTACCGTTTTCACTGAGGCATCTGGCCAGCGGCGCAAATCAACATTGAAAGCGATGCCGTCGATCATCACATTGGTTGGATGGCCTTTGTAAAGCGGCTCTAACATTAGCTTAAGGTGTTTTTCACCCACCAGCTTTTGATGCAGTACTTTAAACTCACCATCGAAGATAGGCTCTGGGAATGCTTGCCCCCAAGGACCACCCGCGCGTAGCGTTTCAGCGGTGTGCATAGAGAACTCTTCAGGCAGCAACTCTCCGTCAGACAAGATAATGCCCTTGAGTGCCGTTTCTCCGAGTTCTTGTTTCACTACATCGTTGAACAATTTGCTAAAGCGTTCAAAATCCTTTTCCATGATCGTTAAGCCAGCCGCCATTGCGTGGCCACCAAACTTAAGAATCAAACCTGGGTTTTGAGTGTCGATACGGTCTAGCGCATCGCGCATGTGCAAACCCGGAATCGAGCGGCACGAGCCTTTAATGCTCCCCTCTCCACCATCGGCGAACGCAATCACAGGGCGATGGTATTTGTCTTTGATACGCGAAGCCAAAATACCAATCACACCTTGGTGCCAATCACGTTGGAATAGTGCCAAGCCGGAAGGCAAGTCGTCTTTACCAAACTCAAGTCGTTCACAGAAAGCCATCGCTTCTTGTTTCATGCCCTCTTCGATCTCTTTGCGAGTCTGGTTCAAACCATCAAGTTCACTCGCCATGCGACGTGCAGCGTGGATGTTGTTACTCATCAGTAGCTCAACACCAAATGACATGTCGTCAAGTCGGCCGGCGGCATTGATACGAGGACCCAGTGCAAAACCAAAATCCGAAGCGACCAAACGTTTCGCATCTCGTTTTGCAATCTCAATCAAGGCTTGAATACCCGGACGAGCTTTACCCGCTCGAATCCGTTGCAAGCCTTGGTGCACCAAGATTCGGTTGTTTTCATCAAGTGGCACCACGTCCGCAACGGTGCCTAGAGCGACAAGGTCAATCAGCTCCATTAGCTTAGGTTCTGTCATGCCACGTTCAGCAAACCAATTCAGTTTACGCATGTGAACACACAGTGCCATCATCAGATAGAAAGCCACGCCAACACCAGCGAGGGCTTTAGACGGAAATGCACAGCTCTCTAGGTTCGGGTTCACCATCGCATCAACCATAGGCAATTCACTGCCCGGTAAGTGATGGTCAGTGACCAGAACTTCCAGCCCTTTCTCTTTGGCAAAACGCACCCCTTCAATCGAAGAGACACCGTTATCAACCGTCATGATCACTTCCGCACCAATCTCGATTGCTTGCTCCACAACTTCAGGGCTAAGACCGTAACCATCTTCAAAACGGTTGGGAACTAGGTAATCAACATTTGAACTGCCTAGCATACGCAGCGCAAGTACCGACAACGCAGAGCTAGTTGCACCATCGGCATCAAAGTCGCCAACAACAATAATGCGTTTTTGATGCTGAATCGCCTTAAACAACAATTCGACAGCGGCATCAATACCCCCTAGCTTTTGATAGGAGTGTAGACCTTTCGCTGCAGTCTCAAGTTGGTCTGCACTGTTAACTCCGCGGCTCACATAGATGCGTTTTAACAAATCTGGTAAATGAGCAGGTAAAACGGAAATGTCGACCTCAGGACGGCGTTGAATCTCTATCATATAAAAATGGGCCTGATATCAATCAGACCACTCCTTAAATCAAAAACGTGGGATATAAATAAGTCATACAGTCGCCATATTAACTGATGACGACTGTGACAACTCTGCTAAAGACGAAACTACTGCTCTAGACGCTGAAGCAGCTGTGCTGGCGGTAAGTAACCACTCACCAACTCACCACTTGCTAATACGATTGCAGGAGTGCCATTGATGCCAAGCTCACGACCCAGTTGGTACTGCTTAGCGATAATCTGTTTCTTCTCTTCAAGGTCTTTACTTGAAGCTGGCATCTTACGCTCTACCTTAGCATTGTGCATTGCGGCTTTTGGATCGTCAGAAGCCCAGATAGCCGCCATTTGATCGGCCACTTGGCCCGTAGCACCCTGACGTGGGTATGCCATGTAACGTACTGTGATACCTAAGTCGTTGTAGCCTTGCATTTGGCTGTGAAGACGAACGCAGTAACCGCAAGTAATGTCAGTAAACACGGTCACAACGTATTTTTCGTTATCTGCTTTATATTCGATAACCGTATCAGACAATGCCGCTACTTTCTCAGCATTGATTGGCGCTTGACGCTCTGCCAATACGTCGCTGAATTTGCCGTTTTCATCCAGAGAGTAAAGTGTGCCTGCTAGAAAATGGTCACCCGCTGGAGAAGAGAAAATAATGCCACTGTTGGTTTGAATCTCTAAAAGACCATCAATATCCGAAGGAACAATCTTATTGACCTTGATGCCGATTTTTTCAAAACGCTTGGTGAGCGCCGCAGTATCAATATCTTGAGCTGAAGCAACCTCTGCGGCTGTTGTGGTTTGTTCTACTTTCGCTTCTGATGCATTACATGCAGTGATCATCAGCGGCAGCGCTAATAGAGGAAGACGGCGTAATACGCTCATTAAGTTCACCTTAAAAATAAATGGATTTAAGCACGAGGGTGATGCTGAGTATGAATTTGCTTCAGCCTTTCAGTCGCCACGTGAGTATAAATTTGGGTTGTCGATAAGTCACTATGCCCAAGTAACATCTGTACGACCCTAAGATCGGCACCATAGTTCAGTAAATGAGTGGCAAAAGCGTGTCTCAAAACGTGCGGGGACAGCAATTCTGTGTCAATACCTGCGATAACCGCGTAATGCTTAATACGATACCAGAACGTCTGACGGGTCATTTGTTTAGCACGTTTGCTTGGAAAAACCACATCTGAACTGTTTTCACCAAGCAGTTGCGGGCGCCCTTGTTCAATAAAACTCTCAATCCAGTCCACAGCGTTTTCGCCCATTGGCACCAAGCGCTCTTTACCGCCCTTACCAATAACACGTACCACGCCCTGTCTCAGGCTGATGTTCTCCATCGTTAGGCTAACCAGCTCCGTCACGCGCAAACCGGTTGCATATAATAACTCAAGCATCGCCTTATCGCGAAGTTCAATCGGGTCATTCGGATCAGGTGCATCGAGCAAAGCATCCACTTGCTCTTCACTCAAATCTTTTGGCAGACGTTGTGGCAGCTTAGGACTAATCAACAACGCGCTCGGATCATCCGCTCTGACTTTCTCACGATGCAGGTATTGGAACAAACGACGAATCGCCGACAACATACGAGCACGGGAGGTCTGCTTAAAATCGGCATCAACCAACCAGCTTTGGTAATCCTGTAATCCCGACAGACTAATAAAGTCGAGGCGATAATTATTCTGTTCCATCCACGTTAATAGTTTGGATAAATCAGTACGATACGAGACAAGAGTATTCTCTGATAACCCTCGCTCCATCCACATAGCATCTAAAAACTGTTCAACGAGACCGTGGTCTGCGCTCTGCCCTTGAGGCGACTGCATAGTGTTACTCACAATATTGGAAACTGTTTTGAGAGTATGCCAGAGCAAATATGAATGCCATAAAAATTACAGCTTGAGCGGATAATCGCTGCAATCGAAGTCGATTTATGGTTAGAATTCGCCATCTGAAATTAAAATCGAACGTTTGCTATGAAAATTGGATTATTTTACGGCTCAACCACCTGCTACACAGAAATGGCAGCAGAAAAGATTCGCGGCATTATTGGTGAAGACCTAGTTGATATCCATAACGTGAAAGAGACTCCTCTTTCATTGATGGCAGATTACGACCTGTTACTGCTAGGTATCTCGACGTGGGACTTTGGCGAAATCCAAGAAGATTGGAATGAGCTGTGGGACGACATCGCGACAACACCAGTAAAAGGTAAGGTTGTAGCACTGTTTGGCTTAGGTGACCAAGAAGGTTACGGTGAGTGGTTCCTAGATGCGATGGGTCTATTGCATGACGAGCTCAAAACGGCCGGAGCTCAATTTGTTGGCTTCTGGCCAAACGACGACAGCTACGAGTTCGAAGCGTCTAAAGCGCTCACAGAAGATCAATCACAATTCGTCGGCTTAGCGCTGGATGAAGACTCACAATACGAACTCAGCGACGACCGTATCGCAAGCTGGGTAGAACAAGTTCTGGTTGAGTACAGCGAGAAGCTATAAGCCATGTAAGCTCTCGAACAGCTGTTCATATCAAAGCACACAGCATACAAAAAGGCCTCATTACTGCGAAGTAATGAGGCCTTTTCTATGTCATCTAGAATGACTATCTAATCTCAATCAGAGATTAAACCGTCTCTTCTGCCATCTCTTGCTCTGCTGACTTACCAACAAAGAACATACAGATGATTGCTGCCGCAGTTGGAAGTAACCAACCCATGCCGATCTCAAACAGAGGAAGCATCTTCAATGCAGATACATCAACACCCGCTACTTTCGCACCATCGATAAGAGCGAACAGTAGTGACACTAATACCACAACGCGGTACGCCGCTTTTGGATTAGGGAAACGGCTACGCAAGAACGTCAGTGCTACCAATGCGATCGCTACTGGGTAAAGTGCAAACAATACAGGAACAGACAGAGAAATAAGCTGAGAAAGACCAACGTTCGCTACCGTAGCACAAGCAACACCGTTGATGATTACCCAAGTCTTGTAAGACAGCGGCGTTAATGAGCTGAAGTAGTCAGAACACGCAGACACAAGGCCAATCGCTGTTGTTAGACACGCTAGTAGTACGATAACAGAAAGTACTAGCTGACCTGAAGGACCAAACAGTGATTGAACGTATAGGCTTAAGATCGCACCGCCATTGTCAGCGCCTGCAGCAACCGTTGAGCTTGTCGCGCCAAGGAAGAACAGAGAGATGTAAACAAACGCTAGACCAGCCGCTGCAATACAACCTGCACTGATCAGGTACTTAGTTGTCGCCGCACGGTCAGTGATGCCTTTGCTGCGGATAGAATCCACAATCAGCATACCAAACATCAGTGAAGCAAAAGTATCCATGGTGTTGTAACCTTCAAGGAAACCTTTTGTCAGCGGTTGAGTAATGTATTCACCGTGAGCAGCAAGAATGTCACCTTGAGGATTAACGAATACAGCGATAGCCAGTACAACCAAACCCACAAATAGAGCCGGTGTCAGTACCTTACCGATGACGTCAATAAGCTTACCTTGAGACCATGAGAAGAACATGGCAACCACAAAAAACGCGATAGAAAAGAAAGTTAGGTGGGCTTGAGAGGCATCGATGAAGAACGGTTTCACCGCCATCTCATAAGCAACAAGGCCGGTACGTGGTGCAGCAAATGCAGGACCAATAATAATGAAGATCAACACAGCCATGATGGTTGCTGCTTTCTTAGGAAGATCTTTAGTCAGGTGACCCCAAGAACCACCCGCAATTGCAACAGCTACGATAGTGATTAACGGCAGACCAACGGCAGTCAGCAGGAAACCAGACATCGCTGGAAGGAAATGATCACCAGCCAATTGACCAGCTAGAGGTGGGAAGATGATGTTACCCGCACCCAAGAAAAACGCAAAAAGCATAAAGCCCAATGCCATTATATCTGTTAGTTTTAGACTCTGTTTCACAGATAATCCTTAATTATATTTATGAATTTATGTTGTGCTTACGTGAATGTTACAGCGAAAAGCTGCCATTCAATCTATAAAATAGTCGCGCATAATGACGAAACAACTGGCTAGCTGCAAGTCACGACACAAAAACACCATATAAATTTGCATATACAAACAAAAAGCAGTGGATTCCACTAGATATGAAAAAATAGCCACAATTATAAACTAACCATAATTCACAACAATAGTTTCTCAAACAGAACATTGATCCATACAAGTGGTTAACATTAGAGCTAATCACTTAAAATATCTCGATACTCAGAACATTCATGAAAGACAAAATCGTGCAGACTAAAAGCTTCAATTTTAAGCAATTCTCAATTTACGGTGGGCAAAGCGGTATGCCAGTCAGCACCGATGGTGTACTCCTTGGCGCATGGGTAAGCATTACACCCAAGTCCTCGGCACTCGATATTGGAACTGGCACCGGGCTTTTGGCCTTGATGGCCGCGCAGCGTTCTACAGACGTCTCGATCTCCGCGATCGATATTGATCCACATGCGATTGAGGCTGCGACCATTAATATTGAGCAGTCGCCATGGCAAGATCGCATCACTCTGTATAATGGCAGTGTACTCACCACCGACTTTCCGAAAAAGTTTGACGCGATAATCTGCAACCCACCCTACTTCAACTCTGGGGAACAGGCACAGCAGAGCCAAAGAGCCACCGCCAGACATACCGACAGCTTGGATCACCTGCAACTTGCTAAACGATGTTTCGAGATAACAACCGAAACTGCAACCGCCAGTTTTATACTGCCAACGCCTGAGGGAGAAGGTTTTATCAAGCTTGCCAAACAGTGCGGTTGGTACTTGGCCAAACGTCTTGATGTCAAAACAACAGACAAAAAGCCCGCGAGTCGAATATTGTTTGAGTTATCGAAAGATCCTGCGTGTGAGGCCGATTTGCAGCGTGAATCGCTTACCATTCATCATCAAAATGGTTATAGCGAGGCATTTATAGCGCTCACCAAAGATTTTTATCTCAAGATGTAGCAAATACCATGTGATCCTAATCACTAATGCTTCTATAATGTCCGACTACTCTTTTTTATCGTCTGCTTTTTGAGGCAGAAACATTTATTGCTTGTGGAGAAACAACAGTGATCAGAACCTTTGCAGAACTCGATCTAAACCAAGAGCTGCTTAAAGCAATTGACGAAATGGGCTACGAACGCCCAACACAGATACAAGCTGAAGCTATCCCACAAGCGTTAGATGGAAGAGACGTTTTGGCTTCTGCGCCAACAGGTACTGGTAAAACAGCCTCATTCGTACTGCCAGCACTGCAGTACCTTCAGGATTTCCCACGTAAGAAAGCGGGCCCTGCTCGTATGCTTATCCTGACGCCGACCCGTGAATTAGCAATGCAGATCACTGACCAAGCTCGTGAGCTTGCGAAATACACTGCGCTAAACATCTTCACCATCACAGGTGGTGTGATGTACCAAGAGCACGCAGACATTCTTGGCACCACGCAAGACATCGTTGTTGCGACTCCAGGTCGTCTTATGGAATACATCGAAGCTGAGCGCTTTGATTGTCGTGCGATCGAATGGCTGATCCTAGACGAAGCAGACCGCATGTTAGACATGGGCTTTGGTCCTGTTGTTGATCGCCTATCTGCAGAGTGTCGCTGGCGTAAGCAAACTTTACTTTTCTCAGCAACGCTAGAAGGTAAAGGTGTTGAAGGTTTCACTGAAGACCTACTGAACAACCCAGCAGAGATCGACGCAAAATCATCACTACGTGAGCGTAAAAAGATCACTCAATGGTACCACCGTGCAGACACAGCTGAGCACAAACTCGAGCTGCTAAAACACATCATTACTAAAGAAGCTGAGCGTAGTATCGTGTTCTTAAAGACTCGTGAGCGTTTAGGCGACCTGCGCGCACTACTAGAGAGCGCTCAGATTCCATGTGCTTGGATTCAAGGCGAAATGCCTCAAGATCGTCGTAACAATGCAATTGCTCGTTTCCGTGATGGCACAGTAAACGTACTGCTAGCAACTGACGTAGCGGCTCGTGGTATCGACCTTCCAGACGTAAGCCACGTAATCAACTACGACATGCCACGCACGGCTGATGTTTACCTACACCGAATCGGCCGTACCGCTCGTGCAGGTAAAAAAGGCAACGCGGTTTCTCTAATCGAAGCGCACGATCAACTGATGATTGAACGTGTTGCTCGTTACACCAAAGAAGCGATCAAAGAGCGCTTTGTTGAAGGTATGCGCCCAACACACAAGAAAGCGGCTGTAACCAAGAAAAAGAAACCAAAGAAAGAAGATAAGAAAGCGGTAGAGAAACAGAAAATCGCGAAGAAGAAAAAAATCGCGAAGAAAAAGAAAGCGGCTAAGAAGAAGTAATTTGGCTGCTTCAACGATTCAATAAAAAAGCCCCATGCAGTTCGCTGCACGGGGCTTTTCTCTATCTGGCTGGTGTCTCGCCATAGAGCGTGACGACCATTAATCAATAACGTCTAGTTTTGCTCTTCACGCTTGAAGACCAACTCTTTCACATTCGACTCTTCTTCTACGAAGTAATAACCCGCAGTATCAAACTGAGTCAGCGCTTCAATTGAGTCCACTTTGTTCTCAATGATGTAGCGAGCCATCATGCCGCGCGCCTTTTTCGCGTAGAAACTGATCACCTTGTATTGACCATTCTTACAGTCTTTAAATACCGGTGTAATTACTTGGCCATCCAAGTTCTTTGGTTTTACCGCTTTGAAGTACTCGTTAGATGCTAGGTTGATCAGCACATTGTCGCCTTGAGCGTTCAGCGCTTCATTCAGCTTGTCTGTGATGATGTTGCCCCAGAACTGGTACAAGTTAGTACCACGAGCATTTGCTAAACGCGTGCCCATTTCTAAACGGTAAGGTTGCATCAAATCAAGTGGCTTTAGTAAGCCGTAAAGACCAGAAAGCATACGCAGATGATTCTGTGCATAGTCAAAATCTTCATCCGATAGTGTTTCAGCGTCTAGGCCTGTGTATACATCACCTTTGAAGGCAAGGATGGCTTGACGTGCATTCTCTTGGGTAAAAGTTTCGCTCCACTGCTCAAAGCGCGCTACGTTCAGCCCAGCGATCTTATCGCTCACTTTCATCAATGCAGAGACATCTGCAGGTGTCAGCTTGCGGCACTCTTCAATCAGTTCAGCAGAGTGTTCAACAAACTCCGGCTGACTAAAGCGTTCTGTCGCTAGTGGTGATTCGTAATCAAGTGTTTTGGCTGGAGAGACGACAACTAACATAACTTTACCCTAATCGGTTATCTAACTGGATGCTGCTAGAGTATAGAAAAAACATCAACTTGTCTTTATGACTCTTCCTATTACTTTGATAGATGATTCTAACCACCCACTTTCAATCACCAAAACCGCAAAATAACAAACGGTAGACAAAGAAAAAGGCTAAGGTCGAAACCTTAGCCTTTCTAATCGTTTTAGGATGAGCGGTTTATCGCTCCAACAAAATTACTTCTTGTTGTTGTCCCAAATACCGTCTTCCAGTTGAGACTTAAGCTCTGGGAAGTCATTTGAATCAAATGTCGGTACTTTACCTGCGTCTAGTTGACGATTGTAATCTTTCGCTAGCTTAATCACGATGCCTGATAGCAGGATAATCGCCACCAAGTTAACAATCGCCATTAGACCCATCGATACATCAGCCAGTGCCCATACCGTTGGTAGCGTTGCTAGAGAACCAAACATAACCATACCCAGCACAATAATACGGAACAGCACTAGGCCTTTCTTGTTGTTGTGCTCTAGGAAGATAAGGTTCGTTTCAGCGTACGAGTAGTTTGCAATGATTGAAGTGAAAGCGAAGAAGAAAATCGCTACCGCTACAAAGATGCCACCCCATGAACCCACTTGTGCTGTTAGTGCACGTTGAGTCAATTCGATACCCGTTACTTCACCGTGTGGTACATACTCGCCCGACATCAGGATGATTGCTACTGTCGCAGAACAGATAACGATCGTATCCATGAACACACCTAGCATTTGCACATAACCTTGTGATGCTGGGTGCGGTGGATAAGGCGTAGCAGAAGCTGCTGCGTTTGGCGCAGAACCCATACCTGCTTCGTTCGAGAACAAACCACGTTTAATACCGTTAATCATCGCTTGTGCAATTGCGTAACCTAGGCCACCCGCAGCCGCTTCTTGCAGACCGAATGCACTCTTGAAGATAAGAGCGATCACTTCAGGCACTTTCTCGATGTTCGCAAACATGATGAACAATGCGATAGCAAGGTAAGCCAATGCCATGATAGGAACGATGATTTCTGCAGTACGTGCGATCTTACGGATACCACCGAAGATAACGAATGCAGAGATAATTACGATTGCTACACCTGTGTAGCTACGCTCAAAGTCAAACGCAGTGTTCATCGCGCTTGCGATTGCGTTCGCTTGAACCGCGTTGAATACAAGACCAAATGCGATGATTAGGAAGATAGAGAATAGAACCCCCATCCAACGCATGCCTAGGCCTTTCTCCATGTAGTATGCAGGGCCACCACGGTAGTTACCGTCGTTGTCGCGTGTTTTGTATAGCTGTGCCAGTGTGCTCTCTGCAAACGATGTTGCCATACCTAGCATTGCAATTAGCCACATCCAGAAGATAGCACCAGGGCCACCAGCAGTAAGTGCAACAGCAACACCTGCCATGTTACCCGTACCTACACGAGCAGCAAGACTAGTACAAAGAGCTTGGAAAGAAGAGATACCAGCACTGTCTGCTTTACGGCTGTTCTTTAGAACCGAGAACATGTGGCCGAAATGGCGGAATTGAATGAAGCCTAGTCGTACGGTGAAGTAGATACCCACACCAACCAGTAAATAAACTAAGATAGATCCCCAAAGGAGATCGTTCATCAAATTGATTAAGTCTGTCACGTGAACCTCGTAATTGAGTTTAAGCACCGATCATGCTTCCAAGCCTTCCCCTAGATCACCTATGCCAGTGTCAATAGTTGTGTCGGCATTAGTTTTATATTTATTTGTTGCGATCTAGATTGTAAATGTCGCTTCATGCATCCATTTTACGTATCGGTGTATTTTTTGACGGGCGGATAATGCAGCGAGATGACCTAAAAATCAATATGCAAATGAATTTATATTAAAATGACATTTCACTAATAACACACCTTTTGTTAACACATTTTTCAACAATCCAGCCCAATAAAAGTCACATTATCGGGACATAATCTCAACATCAACAACCGACCCCACCGAATAAGAACGACACACTGTAAAAGTAACGTCAGCCTAGGTTTTACAAGGTATAGTGAAGATCTGTGTTTTTTTCTAGAGTAATAAGATCCCCGTCTCGTACAGTACAATACGCACTTAAATGCATTATCACTAAAATACTATTCCTTTCGCACAATGAATTAACATTCAATAACCTTTAATTTAATCGTTTACTTCGGTTTGTTTGCTCGTTTTTTGCACACAAAAATCACCACAATGTGTGAGCATGCATAAAAAACTAGAACAAAAGCTTCATAGTTTTGAAACAAATGAGAAACAAATCAAGGTTATGGTGAACCTAAATATGATATTTAATAGTTCGTAAGAACTAGTCCCACGGAAGGAGATATGGCTTATGGATAACTTTCAATTCGATGAAATATCAGAACTAGAAATGCCACGTGCAACTCAGAAAACACGCTCTAAACCACTCAAGCGTAAGTGGCGTGAAATTGAGGCAATCAATGACCGTAGACAGCTTGAGAAAGAGCTGCGAGAGATGAACCTAGGACTTGATTTCAGCCTTGACGATATAAAGCTTTAATCAGCACGATAAGAAAACAGATAGCAAAAGGCACCTATGAAGGTGCCTTTTTTATTTCATTTGGTGATATCGTACGCTGCGAGTCATTTTGAAATTTCCGTTGTGAGGGAAAATCCCCTTTAATATAGAGGGGAATACTGACTCGCTAAACACACTCTTGTTCATTTTGTCGCACGCGCGCCGCGAGTTGACGATACTGATCAGCAATCGTATCCCCAAACACGGGGTCATCTTCAGGTTGAAGCCATTGCGATTCAACCTCTTGCCAATCCTTCACTGTAAATGCTTGCACGATCATAGGTAACACATGCTTCTCTTCATACTCCATATGCTTTCGCTGCGCTTTAACAAAGCTTTCGAGTTGATCGATGAACACCTGCTGTGGCACCACGGCATCTTGGAGGATCATGTCTACCACACCTAAAAAGTCAGCCGTTTTCTCAGATAGCAATTGATGCTCGAGTTCCAAGTCCTCAATTGCTTGGTCACTGCCATATTGCTTAAGGTAATAGCGATAAATGACGTCTTCTTTAGGGTGATGCACTTTGTCTGAATGGTTCATCAAGTAGTGAACCACCTCAGCGATCAGGCTATAGTTTATTTCTCGCTCCTGCTTTAGCAGCTCTAACTTATTGTTGAGTATCGCGAGTAATCGAGCCATATAGCCATGCTCTCGTCTTATCCTTTCAATCATCATAGTATTGCACTCCATTACACCTACTATTTATAAGTGTATACGAAGATGCCGAGTTATGATTTGACCCTGCTCAGAAAACAACCAACCTACACTTCTGCAGGTAGGCGCCAGTCTATAGGTTGCTGATCCATAGAAGAAAGCAGTTTGTTAGCCGTTGAAAAATGCTGGCAACCAAAGAAACCGCGACGTGCCGACAGCGGTGAAGGATGAGGTGCAGCTAACACATGATGTTTCTGGGTATCAATCGCTTGGCCTTTCTTCTGCGCATGCGCGCCCCACAACAAGAAAATAATCGGCTCAGAACGCTGGTTCAGCTTTGCAATAATGGCATCGGTAAAGGTTTCCCAGCCACATTTGGCATGTGAGTGTGCTTGTGCCTCTTCTACTGTTAAAACAGTATTCAACATCAACACCCCTTGTGATGCCCAAGCTTCAAGGTAACCATGGTTAGGCGCTTCAAAACCTTCGATATCTTGTGCCAGTTCTTTGTACATGTTGCGTAGAGAAGGTGGGATTTTAACGCCGGGCAATACAGAGAAAGCTAAGCCGTGTGCTTGATTAGCACCGTGATAAGGGTCTTGTCCTAGGATAACCACTCGCACAGACTCAAAGGGCGTCATATCAAAAGCGCTGAATACCTGCTCTTGAGGTGGGTAGATGGTTTTCCCACTATTACGTTGCTGTTCGACGAAAGCGAGAACACTTTGGAAGTACTCTTTCTCACGTTCGTCATTAATAATGGATTCCCAAGTCTTTGGTGTGCTCATCGTTTTACTTCCCAATCATCATGGTTTCTAGGTTTCGCCAGTCAAAAAATAGCTGTATAGGCTAACTGTCCTAAATAAGGCGCTAGGGCGTGTTGACCTTTCGTGGTTAAATTTTGTTCGAGATAAAAGCGTTTTAATCGCGGCGAGGGAGAATTAGCCTAGTCATTCTAAGCAAATCTCCCTCAACAAAGAGTAAACCGCTTTTAGCCGAACCCTTCGGGCAGCGTTTGCTGGTCATTTCTACTGCGTTAGCGGCTTCTCATGTAGGCTAGCTACACGTCAAAGCCTCTGCCTTGTATAAATACCCAGCAACTCGCTGCAAAAATCAGCTCGAAAGATCAACACGCCCTAGTTATACCTCATACAGCTATCAATAAACATGATGTGTAGGGTTCACTTGTTGATGAATCATAATAATCAGTTCAAGTTGTGTTGATCTCGATTAACCGCTTTTCTGCTGAGTACGATGGTGACCATGGCTATGCACATGACGATTTGGAGTCGGTAAACGACGAGCGGCAGAAACAGTTGAAGTTTGGGCTTTTGAATACATAAAGGCACCTCCTATAAGACATCGTGAACTACATATTCACTTAGTAGCTATGAAAGAAAGGTGCCAATTCTTATAAAAAGAAGAAAATTAATTTTCCCCTCTATTATTACGCCTCTTCCGTCGCTAGCGTTGCTGAGCGATGAAACATTCTAAGTTGTTGAATCTCCTCTTTCCAGATCGTCGAATCAATCGTTTCTAAGATAAGAGGGATTCCGTTAAAGCGGGAATCTGAGGCAATATACTCAAAACAATCCCAGCCAATTTCGCCTTTTCCTAAAGAATGGTGTCTATCAACTCGGCTCGCGAACTCAGCTTTTGAATCATTGATGTGCATTGCTCTTAGATAGTGCATACCCACGATGCGGTCAAATTCAGCGAAAGTGTGTTCGCACGCTTCTTTTGTTCTTAGGTCATAACCCGCTGTAAAGGTGTGGCAGGTATCTAAACACACGCCAACACGCGATTTATCTTCTACTTGCTCGATAATCTCTGCTAGGTGCTCAAACTTCCAACCCAAGTTAGTGCCTTGGCCTGAGGTATTCTCGATCACCGCAATCACATCTGGAACCGCTTGATGGGCGAGGTTAATCGACTCTGCGATTTTAGCTAGACACTCAGTCTCAGAGATCTTTTTAAGATGGCTGCCAGGATGGAAGTTCAAAAGCGTTAACCCAAGCTGGTTACAACGTTCCATCTCATCAATAAAGGCAGCGCGTGATTTCTCTAGTTTCTCTTCTTCTGGTGCGCCGAGGTTAATCAAGTAGGAGTCGTGAGGAAGAATGTGCTCCGCTGAAAAGCCCAACATTTTGCAGTTGGCTTTAAAGGCGCTAATAGTTTTCGCCTCTAACGGCTTTGCAGCCCATTGCCTCTGGTTTTTAGTAAACAGTGCAAACGCATTAGCACCTATCTCTCGAGCTCTCATTGGAGCCTGATCAACACCACCGGCTGCCGACACATGAGCGCCAATAAACTTAATATTTGTTTCAGGTTTTGACGATGAAATTTTGTTTGTCATTAAATCACTTCACACTTTCAGAATGCATAATAAATAAAGGGCCGTATCGGTTATCGCTCAATAAAAGTGCAACAAATGTAGTAAAATTACAACAAATATAACCGTTAAATATTTTTTATAGTTTAAAATATTTTGTAATTAGTTTGTTTTCAAAGGTTTTATTGATTTACCTCAAAATAATCACCTTTGTAAAAATATGGTTTTTGGTTGTTTTTTGACTTAAATCAATGTTAACCTCACAAATATTAGGTATATATTACCCAGCTCAATAAAAATCGAAAGTTAACACCATAATCAAACCACATTCAGTGGACTAGGAGATAGTTATGATCCAAGGTATTCAAATTACTAAAGCAGCAAACGACGACCTACTAAACTCAATCTGGCTACTAGACAGCGAAAAGAATGAAGCTCGTTGTGTTGCAGCTACTGCTGGTTTCGAAGCTGACCAAGTTATCCCAGCTGCAGACCTAGGTGAATACGAGAGCCGTGAAGTTGCTATCGAAGCAGCACCACGTATCGAAGGTGGTCAACACCTAAACGTTAACGTTCTTAAGCGTGAAACACTAGAAGACGCAGTTGCTCACCCAGAGAACTACCCACAGCTAACTATCCGTGTATCGGGTTACGCTGTACGTTTCAACTCTCTAACAACTGAACAGCAACGTGACGTTATCGCACGTACGTTCACTGAGTCTCTATAATCTCAGAAACTAGAGTGTTAAAGATTTAAAAAGCTTGGTCAGAGATGACCAAGCTTTTTTCGTTTTTATGCTGCTCACATTTGCCTATACACCGGCTACGGCGCATTTCGCTGAGAAGGATCTTTAGTAAAGGCCTTAGCTAACGTTGTAGGATCCACTTTGTATCTCTGTAACGCTGCACCTTGTGCCCACCACATCAATTGATGGAAGGTTCGGTTCATGTATTCATCCCATTGATCTTGCTCTGACTCTTGGGCAACACAACCCTCTTCATCAAAGACTTCTTGTGCTTTAGGCAGATGAATCATCGCAGAAACCGGTAAACAACCGAGTTCAGATAAGAAGGTTCGCATCGAAACCGACGCTCTTGCCCCGCCCCACTGCCCTGCAGAATACGTCACAATCGCACTCGGTTTATATGAGAATAACGAGCTACCAAAATGGTTAAGAATATTGGCCAGTGCTGGGCTCATTGAATGATTATATTCCGGGCTTACCATCACGTAGCCATCAGCTTTGGCAATCTTATCGGCTAACTCCGCAAGATGTGCAG
Organism: Vibrio sp. 070316B; assembly: GCF_013114115.1. Taxonomy (NCBI): domain Bacteria; kingdom Pseudomonadati; phylum Pseudomonadota; class Gammaproteobacteria; order Vibrionales; family Vibrionaceae; genus Vibrio; species Vibrio sp. 070316B. Next base: position 18,902 of record NZ_VTYC01000009.1, read on the forward strand.
GTACTTTGGAACGATGGTAAGAAAACTCAGGCTTAAATACGTCACCAAAGTCGTAATCCAGTGGGTCGATAATCTCAACCGTATGATCTGAGTGTTTATTCGTTAGTAGTTTTGCACACGCCTTGCTGACTCTCACTCCTAATCGAGCAGGTCTTGGCGGTGTACTCTCACGTACAGAGCCAAGGAAAATCAAAAAATTCATACTATCCCTTTCCGTTGAGCTTGGGTTAAAACTATTAACCAGATAAACCATTTAACCCGAGGAAATGACCTAAATAAAGTTAACTTTATAAGCTATTGGGCAATAAAAAAGGTGAATGACTGCTCATTCACCTTTCTCTTAACCATCAGGTTCTACACGCAAATAAAAATTACGCCGGTTGAACTCGACGAAGTACTGCTTTTAGTGCTTCAAAATCATTATCTAAATCTTCAGATAACAACTCCATTGCAGCGTGTTTAGCTAGCGGACCTGGCAGTTCAATGTCTGAACCTAGGATATCATCAACCACTTCTTTGAACTTCGCTGGGTGCGCTGTACATAGGAACAAGCCAGTTTCATTCTCTTGAAGCTGCTCTTCAAGCAGGCGGTAAGCAATCGCACCATGCGGTTCACATAGGTAACCTTGTGCTTTTAGGTCACGTACTGATTCAGAGCTCTGCTCGTCAGATACTTTACCTTTGCCCAGTGTATCCAAGCCCCAGCCTTTCAGTTGGCAAAGCTCTTCGATACGTGGCCAGTTGTTTGGTTGGCTCACATCCATTGCGTTCGATGTTGTCGCAACTGTCGGTTTTGGAGCCCACTCGCCAGTTTCTAAGTAACGAGGAACCGTGTCATTTTCATTGGTAGCGGCGATAAAACGCTTCACTGGTAGACCAAGCGCTTTCGCTAATAGACCCGCAGTTAGATTGCCGAAGTTACCACTTGGTACCGAGATAACCAGGTTTTCACGTTGCTCTTTGGTTAGCTGAGAAGCCGCTTCAAAGTAGTAACAGATCTGAGCCATCAAGCGGCTGATGTTAATAGAGTTCGCTGAGTTAAGACCAATCTCTTCACGCAGTGCTGCGTCATCAAATGCATCTTTTACTAGCGCCTGACATGCGTCAAAGTCGCCATCAATCGCTACCGTGTGGATGTTCTTACCTAGCGTACAGAATAGTTTTTCTTGTAGCGGGCTGATCTTGCCTTTCGGGTAAAGAATCACAACGTTGATGTCTTCCATGCCGTAGAAAGCATGCGCAACCGCTGCACCAGTATCACCTGATGTTGCTGTCAGGATAGTGATTTGACCACCATTCGAAACTGCCGCTAGAGATTGAGCCACAAAGCGGCCACCGAAATCTTTAAACGCCAGTGTTGGACCATGGAAAAGCTCAAGCGCGTAGACGCCATCTTTCACTTGATTGATAGGTGCAGGGAATTGGAATGCCGCATCCACCATTTGATCTATCTGCTCTTTTGGTAGCTCATCACCAATCAATGCCGATAAGATCTTTGAACTACGAGGGACAAAATCCTCTGCTAGCAGCGCATCGATATCATCAAACTTAGGCAGTTCAGATGGGAAAAATAGACCTTGATTGCGACCTAAGCCTTGACGAACGGCTTGGCCAAAAGAGACTTGTTCATCATTTTCTTTGATGTTGTACAGTTTCATAACTCACTTCCTGTAACGATCGAACCTTGCTTATCTAGGCGACAAACGTGAACGAATCCTTCTTCATTTTGTACGTAATTTTGTTCTAACCAGCGCGCAACACGCTCGGCGACATCTTGTTCTTTGCAAATGCTAAATAGAGTTGGGCCACTACCAGAAATACCAGTAGCTAATGCACCTGCCGACAGCGCGTATTTACGTGCGTCAGCAAACCCTGGAAGCAGTTTCTCACGATATGGTTCAGCGATCACGTCTTTGATCATTTTCGCTGCCAGTTCAGGTTGGCCAGAGTGACACGCGTGGATAAAGCCCGCTAAGTGGCGACCATGAGCAATGATATCCTGACGACGGTATTGAGATGGTAAGATCTCTCTCGCTTCAGCCGTAGATACTTTAATGCCCGGATAAGCCATCACCCAGTACCAGTCATCAAAGCACGGCACTTCTTGGCTAATGATGCCTAGCTCTTCAAGCATTAGTTGCACACCACCAAGGTAGCACGGTGCTACGTTGTCGTAATGCACACCACCTGAAATTTTACCTTCCATCTCACCCATTAGGGCAAGCAGTTCAGTTTCATTCAGTGGCTGACCATGAAAACGGTTTAGCGCATCAAGCGCCGCTACGATTGAACATGCACTTGAACCTAAACCGGAACCGATAGGCATGTTCTTTTCTAGCGTCATTTCCAGTGGCTTAAGCGCAACGCCTTTTTTATCTAGCTCTCTAGAGAACACCACCCAGCAGTCGTAGACGATGTTTTCTTTGGCTTCAGTTGGCAGCTTAGAAACAAAGCTACCTGCTGTTTTAAGTGAGAATGGTTCATCACCTGCTTTAACCATAACTCGGTCACCCAGCAGTGTGCCATCTACTGGAGACACAGCGGCCCCCAGCACATCAAACCCTACACTGACATTACCGATTGATGCAGGAGCATAAACGACAACATCCATATCACTTGAACTCATTCCTAAACTCCTAATTTCCAACCAAGAGTACGCATCACATCAGAGAATACGCCTGCTGCTGTTACTTCAGTACCAGCGCCGTAGCCACGAAGTACTAGCGGGATTGGTTGGTAGTAACGGCTGTAGAATGCTAGAGCGTTCTCGCCATCTTTAATCTTGAACATTGGGTCGTCGCCATCAACAGCTGCGATACGAACCTTACATTTACCATCGGCGATCTCACCAACATAACGAAGTACTTTGCCTTCTTCTGCTGCGATAGCTGATTGCTCTTGGAAGTAAGCGTCCGCTTCAGGCAAGCGAGCCATGAACTCTTCAACCGTACCTGAATCATCAAAACCTGGTGGTAGAGCTTGGTCAACTTCAACGTCTTCAAGCTCAAGCGCCATGCCTGCTTCACGAGCAAGAATAAGTAGCTTACGCGCCACATCCATACCAGATAGATCATCACGTGGGTCAGGTTCTGTGAAGCCGTTGTCTTTCGCAATGTTGGTTGCTTGGCTTAACGTCATACCTTCATCAAGCTTACCGAAGATGTAAGAAAGAGAACCAGACAGAATGCCGTTGAATTTCTCAAGCTCATCACCTGCAGAGATTAGGTTCTGTAGGTTTTCGATTACAGGTAGACCTGCACCAACCGTTGTCTCGTACATCAGTTTACGACGTGAGTTACGTGCGACTTCACGCAGCTGATGGTAGTAAGCCATACTAGCTGTATTTGCTTTCTTGTTTGGTGTTACTACGTGGAAACCTGCTGCTAGGAAATCAGCATACTGCGCCGCAATATCTTCGCTAGACGTACAGTCAACCAATACAGGGTTGATGATATGGTTACGTTGAACAAGAGCGGCTAAGCGAGCGAGGCTGAACTCTTCTGTCGCACTCGACATGCGATCACGCCACTGTTCTAGTGGTAAGCCTTCACTGTCTAGCAATAAACCTTTGCTGTTGGCTAAACCACATACGCGAATCACGATGCCCTTTTCAGCCAGTTTGCCTTGCTGACGTTGGATCTGGTCAACAAGTTCGCCACCAACACCGCCAACACCAACAACGAATACGTCAAGGAAGTGCTTAGAGTTAAATAGGTTCTCGTGACACGCTTTGATTGCTTCTGAAATTTTATCTTCAGGGATAACCGCAGAGATAGCGCGCTCAGATGAGCCTTGTGCAATCGCAACAATGTTCACGTTCACTTCAGCTAAAGAAGAGAAGAACTGAGAAGCAACACCGCGTGAAGTACGCATGCCGTCGCCCACCAAGGTCACGATAGCAACGTCATCCATGAACTCAACTGGCTCTAGCAGGCCATCTTTAAGCTCAAGTTCAAACGCTTCTGATAGCACTTGCTTAGCTTTTAACTTATCAGCCGACTCGATACAGAAGCTGATGCTGTACTCAGAAGACGATTGAGTAATAAGAACAATAGATACGCCAGCCGAAGACATCGCGCCGAATACGCGGCTCGCCATACCAACCATACCCTTCATACCTGGGCCCGATACGTTAACCATCGTTAGGTCACTTAGTGTCGTGATGCCTTTGATCGCTAGGTTATCTTCGCCAGTGTCTTGACCAATCAAAGTACCAGCACCTTGTGGGTTAAAGCTGTTTTTGATCAGACAAGGAATGTGGAATTGTGCGATAGGAGCAATAGTTTTCGGGTGTAGAACCGAAGCACCAAAGTAAGAAAGCTCCATTGCTTCTTGGTAGCTAAGTGATTTAAGCAGACGAGCATCATCAACTAAGCGCGGGTCACAGTTGTAAACGCCATCGACATCAGTCCAGATTTCACAGCAATCTGCACGTAGACACGCCGCTAGCACAGCTGCTGAGTAGTCAGAGCCATTACGACCAAGCGTGACTAGCTCACCTTTTTCATTACCAGCAGTAAAGCCCGGCATGATGTTAACGTGGCCTTTCGGAAGTGGTGATTGTTGGAAGTTCTGTGTAGAGACATCCACATCGACCATAGCTTCAAGGTGATCGCCTTTAGCATATAGGTATTGAACAGGGTCAATCAGGCTTGCTGGTTGGCCTTTCGCTTCCAACACTGCTTTCATTAACTGGATAGAGATTCGCTCACCTTTACTGATGATGCGAGCGTTGACGTGGTTTGGGCACATACCAAGTAGGTTGATGCCATTCACGAACTGCTTTAGCTGAGCAAGAGAAGTATCCACCTGCTCTTGGAACGCAGAACCATCAATTGAAGGTACGACCGCTTTGATCTCTGCAAATAGTGCATTAAATGAAGATTCGATCTCTGTAATCTGTGCGTCAGCTTCACCATTTTTTAGTGCAGCTTCAATAACAGCGACCAACTTATTGGTTGTTTTTCCTGGAGCCGATAGTACAACGGCTAGCTCTTCTTGCTGGGCATTATTAGCGATGATATCAGCCGCTCGTAAAAAACGATCTGCATCAGCTAATGATGAACCTCCAAACTTTAAAACGCGCATCCCTTTCTCCATAAGTCATAAAAATGGTACAAAAAAAGGCCTGTATCTTGTTGGATACAGGCCTTTTTTTTAAAATCCGTTACTTAGCAGCCTGCCCCAACAATGTTAATGTCGGTAATAATAATGGTTGTGGTCATTACTAGGTGGCTTACGTGCTGCATATCAAATTCTCTGCTTGTGCTTTACTCTACGTGTATCAATTTTTACCACTAGACGTCAATGAAAAGTTGCGTTTTTTTTACATTCAGACCGTTTTTCAGAGCAAACCGTCATTTCAGTGATAAAACATCCAGTGCGCACCGACAATTCAGAGGTACGGTTTGATAAACGAACAGATATTAGCAAATCAATTTTATATAAGGTCATAACAAAATGCTATATCGATTGTTCAGCAAGCATACAAGAACTGTGCTTTAATTGAACGATAACGTTCGCAGAACAATAATAAATAACATCAGGAGTGGGAAGTGAAGAGATTACTTATTCTTTTAGCCTTTGCTATGCCTGTTGTATGTTCAGCGAATAGCTTGCCTTTATTGCCGAGTCAAATTGATCGTTCGGCCCACAAGTTCTTTATTTCATCTCAAAACGCATCCAACGAAAGTTTCGATACTTGGAAAGTCGACAGCGGTTACGCGTACAGCTTATTCGATGACGTGGATGTTTACGTCGGTACACGAATCAACAATGCGTCATTGAAACATGAAAGTGGATTCTTGAGCGGTGTCAGTTACCAGTTTTCAGAAAGGGTCTCGTTCAACAGTTCTTTGCACACCTATAAAGATGAAACAGAAGACAGTGACAAATCTGTTGCGGCTGAGGTGTCGAGCCGAGTGCAACTGACCGACAACTTGGATTTGCATGCCACCCTTGATTACGAAGAGTGGCAGCGAGGTGTCGAAGTAGGACTAGGGTTTCGCTTCTAATCCATAAGCTTAATATCGATGGACAAAGTTATGATCCAAACCTCATCTGAAGATCACACACCACTTATGATTCAAGCAGCAACTCAGATGAAATTAGCACGCCATTCCAATCGGCATAAATGTAATCTCCAGGCTGAATCAATTGGTTATGCACCGTCAGTGTCACATTCACTTGGCCTACGCCACGCTTCTCGGTTTTGAATGGTGATGCACCTAGCGCCTGAACACCCAAGTCCATTTGTGACATCATTCCAACATCACGTACAGCACCGTTTACAATCACGCCTTCCCAACCATTCTCTATGGCAAGAATCGCGAGTTGGTCACCAAGCAGTGCTTTTTGACACGAGCCATTTCCGTCAACAACCAATACTTTGCCGCTGCCGTCAGTATCTAAAACTTCGCGAACCTTCGAATTATCGTGATAACAACGAACTGTTACAATTTTTCCCCAGAACGCACCACGTTGGCCGAAGTTCTGTAATGGAAGGTTAAGTAGGGTGACTTTGCTTTCAAACTCATCACACAAGTCGGGTGTTATATCGTGCATATATCCTCCGTGAGTAAGGCGTACCTGAAAATCAGGCGAGCCCCTATGCTTTTATATTGTTATTAAAAATTATTCCTTTGTTTTCATTGTTCTATGCTCAATTTAATACTGAATCAAGGTTGATTGAACATATTTATCTACTAGACTCTAAGGACAGCGTTCAGCTTCCTTGGTTCATAATCAGGTCTTTAGCGGGCGAGATGTGATCACTATCTCGAATAATCATTCTGGTTTTCCTGCTAAATAGTCACCATAACACTGGTTAAGTTGTAGCCATACTATTAAAGTTTGTTGCGATACGGCAATTGATGTAAATCAACAAAGTGAATGGAATTAACATTCTCGCGTTGTTAGCATGCTGTTAACATTATAGAATCCGTTGCAATCACTAAAAGAATGATTGAAAGGCGTACTGGATCTACGTTATTGGGCAATACTTCAAGGAAGGCAGATAGCTGGAAGTAAGTGTTTTTTTGAAAACTTTAAGTTATCATCAAAAATACATTACCTGTATGTTATGTTTTTGCCTAGAATTTATTCTATTAGCACAGTTTCGTCACAAATTTAGGTACCGCCAAATGCAAACCCCGCAGATTCTTATCGTTGAAGATGAGCAAGTAACTCGTAACACTCTAAAGAGTATTTTTGAAGCAGAGGGATATGCTGTTTTTGAGGCTAGCGACGGTGAAGAGATGCACCAAGTGCTATCTGACAACCAAGTTAACCTTGTAATTATGGACATCAACCTTCCAGGTAAGAATGGCCTACTACTTGCGCGTGAACTGCGTGAGCAAGCAAATGTAGCGCTTATGTTCTTAACTGGTCGTGATAATGAAGTTGATAAGATCCTTGGCCTAGAGATCGGCGCTGATGATTACATCACTAAGCCTTTTAACCCTCGTGAACTGACTATTCGTGCACGCAACCTTCTTAACCGTTCAATGAGCACAAGCTCTGTTCAAGAAGAGAAGCGCAGCGTTGAGAAGTACGAGTTCAACGGTTGGGTACTAGATATCAACAGTCGTTCTCTGGTTAGCCCAGATGGCGAAGGCTACAAGCTACCTCGTTCAGAGTTCCGTGCTCTACTTCACTTCTGTGAGAACCCAGGTAAGATCCAAACACGTGCAGACCTTCTTAAGAAGATGACTGGCCGTGAGCTTAAGCCACACGATCGTACTGTAGACGTAACAATCCGTCGTATTCGTAAGCACTTTGAATCTGTTTCTGGTACTCCAGAAATCATCGCAACGATTCACGGTGAAGGCTACCGCTTTTGTGGTGACCTAGAAGACTAATTCGATTCGCGTTTCTAGTCGTTTAGCACATAGTGTTTAAACAGTTGAAGCGCAATCAATAGTTATTAAAAAGGGAGAATGCCAACGCATTCTCCCTTTTTTGTTGTTCTGAGTTGAATAAGGGTTAGTAAACCGTATCAACCTTAACGTCTTTCTCCACCAGCCATTTCACCGTTTCACCGTCTTTCAGTTCAACCGCAACATCAACCGGCTTTTCGCTGTCGATCTCTAGCTGCCATACAAACGCGACTTCCCACTGAGTCTCGCTGTGCGTTCTTAGATCAAGATCGTCAGCAGTTACTAACAAGGTATCTGCGCCTTGCTTAACGGTCACGCTTTCCACCGCCAGTGTTGCTGGTAATTCTGAATCTGACTCTAGGTAGATAGCGCCATGCAGAGTCTTGTCTTGAGTCTCTCCGATCGTTGGCATCTTGTTGTGCCAAAGGTTGCTTTTCATTGTGACTGTCGCTGCAGATACTTCAACTTGGTTGTCCTGCTGCCACTCAACTTGTGGTGCAGCACAGCCCGCTAATGCCACTACGCATGCGGCGAATGCTAATTTTTTCATTATTCTTCTACCTTTGGTTTAACCAACTCTTTAAGACTTCAATGTCATTCTGGTATTCGTTATTAATCTCATCGACCCAATCTGAAATATTTTCCCACCAAGCTGGTAGGTCTGGAGATTGGGCTTTTTGAGCTACTTGCTGGATGCGCTTCAAACCAATTGAACCTGCAGCGCCTTTAATCTTGTGCGCCTCAGAAACGATACTGGCTTGGTCTTTCGCGACCATATTGGAGTTCAATATTTCCATATACTCCGGCATCATATCTTCAAACATCACGATGCTATCTAAAACCGGCTTCGGTCCAACAATGTCAACATAAGACTCTAGCATATCAATATCAAGCAAACTGGTGTCAATCGAAGAAATCATCGGCTTACTCTCCTCTACCTTTTCGGTCGCTCCGGCTTCTTTCACAGCCTCTGATGCATCCTCGATAAGTTCGCTGATCACATCTTGAATCGCTCTCACGGATAGCGGTTTACTGATCGCCTCATCCATACCTTTCTGGAAATACTCTTGCTTGTTACTTAGTACATTCGCAGTCAATGCCACTAACGGCGGTAATTGGGTGTATTTCTCACGGTAGTACTGGGCAATATCGAAGCCTGTCATATCTGGTAGCTGGATATCCAACAATACCAAGTCATAGTCTTCTGGGTTGAAGGCAATTTGCGCCTCTTTACCAGTCATCACCACCGTCACTTCATGACCTAGGCTCTCCAACAGAGAGCGTGCAACCGTGATATTGAGTTCGATATCTTCAACCATGAAGATCTTAAGGTTCGACTGTTTTCGAGGTGTCTTAATCAAGGCTTGAGTGTCATGATTAACAGGCACACGAATCGAAACCGTGAAGGTACTACCAAAGCCCTCTTCACTGGTTACCTCAATGTCACCATCCATCATGTTGATCAACTGTTTAGAGACAGCAAGACCAATACCGGTTCCCACTGCATGCAAGTTATCGGTGCCTGATTTCACCTGATAGTACATCGCGAAGATCTTCTCGAGTTCGCTTTCAGGAATACCAATGCCTGTGTCTTCAACTTCCATAGTGATGTTGGCAAAGTCACCATCAATATCGGCGCTAACAGTCATCACCACGCCACCATCTTTGGTGAACTTCATCGCGTTACTAACTAGATTCCACAGTACCTGTCTTAGACGAGTACCATCAACTTCAACAGCCACAGGAAGATCAGACAATCGTTCTAAGTCGAACCTCAAGCCTTTCTGTTCAGCCATCAGTGCCGAGATACTTTCGATCTCCACAACAAAGTCTTCAAAGTTGATCGGGGTTGGGAATAGCTCAAGCTTGCGACGGTCGAACTTATCCATGTCGATAATATCGTTGAAGATGTTACCCAGTGTTACCGCGCTCACCTTGATAGTTTGCATCTGTTTGCGCTGCTCACTGGTCAGTTGGCTATCAAGCAACATGCGGCTTAAGCCAATAATGCCGTTAAGCGGTGTTCTTAACTCGTGGCTGATAGTAGAAATAAAGGTGGTCTTATCACGGCTAGCTTTCTCAATGGACTCTTGATGCTCTTTACGCTCGGTAATATCACGACCGAAGCCCACCAAACCAAGATGACGACCATCTTTGCTGTAGAAAGGCACTTTACGCAGTTCGAAGTAGCTCTTACGTCCATCTGGGTACTCAAGCCATTGATCGTAGGTGAGAGCCTGGTTGTCAGCAAAAACTTTCTTATCTGTTTCAACAACTTGCTGAGCGATTTCTTTGCTGTAGACATCCCACGGTGTCAAACCCACCAAGTCTTTTTCTGTCTTGCCAGTGAGCTCCTCAACTGCACGGTTACAACCCGAGAACACGCCGTCCTCATTACGGTAGTAAATAAGGTCAGGCGAGGCATCGATAAACGAGCGCAGCAGTGCCGTTCGCTCTGCAAGTTCAAGCTGAGTGCGCTCACGCTGAAATACTTCATTCTCGAGGTCATGCATCGCTTCAGCACGCGCCTCTTCGGCCTTTTCACGCTCTTCAATTTCTTGATTAAGCTTCTCGATATTAAGCTGCAACTTATTATTCAGCTCTTGGTCGCGCTCTCGCATGTCGCCAAGTTTAGAGACTAACTTAGCTAAACGCTGACGAGACTCTTCCAGCTGATCAACAACCACTGACAGAAAGTAAACGGCCCAAGGTGTGATCACTAAACCGAAGAATACTGAGCGGACAATGTCGATGTCATCAACATTACCTTTAAGTGCGAGAGTGATGCCGACTTGCACGACAACAGCGAGGGCAACAAGCGCTAAGGCGAGTAAGATAGAAAAGCGGACAATCCCCAGCTTTACGAGTAGATCCACGTAATACTGGGCGAGATTTTTCATGGGTTTCATTTAGCGCTCCATGCGATAAGACTAGCAACATTCTACCCTGTTTGAAGATAGGAGGTAAGCTAGCTACATCACATGCAGCAAGAGAGCTGGGTTATATTGTTTAAAACAGATAACCCAAGTAAATAAAGGCTAAGTCAGTGATAAATTTATTTAGCGAATCGACGATGGATGCACGCTCGAACGATTTCGACCATCAGACTTCGCTTGATAAAGCGCACTGTCGGCTAACGCTACCGCAGACTCCATCTCATCTTCAGGAGTCGGTACATAAGAGATAACACCAATACTGACGGTAATAAACTCAGAAACGGTTGATTTTTCATGGATCAGCCCCAGCTTTAGCACTTCATCATGAATTCGCTGTGCGACCATCAATGCTCCGTCCGCGGTTGTGTTTGGCAGAATAAAACCAAACTCTTCACCACCATAACGAGCCACACAATCTGACGAACGGTTAAGTACCTTCTTAAACGCCTGAGAGACTTGAATCAGCGCATCATCACCTTGTTGGTGACCGTAGTAGTCGTTGTAGCCTTTAAAGAAGTCGATATCACACAACATAATAGTAAGTGGTAACTTCTCACGTACATGGTAATGCCACAGGGTCGACAGTTGTTCATCAAAGCGGCGTCGGTTAGAAACCTGAGTCAGACTGTCCATAAAGCTGAGACGCTCAAGCTCAAGGTTCGCCTCTTCCAATTTCTGCTCAGCAAGGTAACGCTCGGTGATATCGCGAGCCATGATCAACACACCATTAGTGCTAGACGCTGGATCTCTAAATGGCGACTTCACCACGTCATACCAAGTGTATTCACCATCACTAGAGATCACCTTGTCGATATAACGCAGTGATTTCCCTTGATGAAGCACCTGATGATCGGACTCTGAGATACGCATATACATGCTATTTGGCACCACATCCTGAAGGCGCTTACCGACCAAATCACTGACCTCAGAAATACCAAGCGCTGCCACAAACGGCTTATTACAGGCTTGGTAAACCATGTTTTCATTAAAGATACCGATCGAGTCAGGGCTGGCTTCTAAGATGTTTTGTAAGATGGTGTCACGCTGAGCAAGGGCGACTTCGGTATCTTTACGTTTTTCCATCTCACCACGCAGTTTCTGCTGCATATCGTGCCAGTCGGTTACATCATGGCTAATAGAAAGCGTGCCGATGTTTTCCCCATCCTGAGATAACAACACACTTTGGTAGGTTTCAAGTAGGCAGCTTTTACCATCTTGGTCAGTCGTCCATGAACGTTCACTGACGCGGCCTTTTAAGGCTCCACCCGAAACGCTTAAAGTGCCCTCTTCCGGGCGACCATGCCAAAACTTCTTGAAGGAGCGATTGCTTGCTAGCAATTCACCTTTTTGGTCCTTTACATAAATCAACTCAGACAGGGAGTCCAAAGCGGTACGGGCGACATTCAGTTCACGCAGCTCTTGGGATTGCTCTTCATTCGTGTTTTTGTAAGGTGATGCGTGAATCATCCACGCTTTTTTGTTTCTAAAGTGGATCTTACGCCCCACAAGATTGATCTTGAAGGACTCAAATTCAGACAGTGCCCAAAGCGAGTTCTGAGCAAATGATCGAGAGTTGATGTGATTGGTTAAGTATTGACGGAAACTATTTTCGCTTTCCACGGTAGGAAAACGAAAGTTTACGCCAATCTGGCGGATACCAAGCAACTGCATTGCCTGACGGTTGGAATACAAGATCTCGCCGGTCCGGACATCAACGAAAAATAGAGGGGATGGCGTCGAGAGAAGTAACTTTTCAATATGAGACTGATAACGTGAATAAAGATGCCAGCAGATCAGAGCAATCAGCAACATGAAAACGATATAAACACCGTAGCCATACGCTCTGTCCCACAACCAAGTCATTACCAGTTCCATCTACTCTCAATCTATACCATAAAATCTGTGAGGGAAATGTTACCACTATTTACTGGTTTTATCTGCTGTTACCTACTTTCACCCATTTCTATCAATTCGTTATGTTTAAAACAGGTAATGTGTACTCGAACGCAGAACCTGTTTTAATGCCTTGAGCACCGGTTTTATCTAATGAACGACCTATCTCTGTCATCGCCAACCAACGGTTCTCACACCATAACGGAGATAGTAACGTAGGGCGTCTTGCCGCAGATGAAACACGATGGTAAACCACGTCCGCTGGCGTACGCTGAATGATATCGGTAGCAATGTCGATGTACTCTTCAAGGCTTGGAGCTTCTAGCTTGCCTGCTTTCCATGCCTTGGCCATGGTACTTCCCTCTACGATATGAAGGCCATGAAGTTTGATGCCATCCGTTCCTACCGCTAATACCTTATCTAGTGTTTCCAGGTTATCCGCTTTAGTTTCTTTTGGCAGGCCAACAATCAGGTGAGTACACACCTTGATTCCGAGAGCACGAGCACGTTGGGTGATCGTTTCATACACCGCAAAATCATGACCACGATTAACGCGTTTGAGCGTGCTGTTATTGGCCGTTTGCAAACCGAGTTCCAACCAGATCTCATACCCCTTTTCTACGTATCCAGCCAATAATTCTAAAACAGAATCAGGTACGCAGTCGGGTCTTGTGCCCACGCAAAGACCAACGATATCGGCACCAGGTGCTTTTAGCGCCTCTTCATACATATTCTTGAGCACTTGCACCTCAGCATAAGTGCTGGTGTACGCCTGAAAATAAGCCAGATACTTCTTAGCACGAGCAATTTCACCCGCACGATCTTTTAGTTGTTCTGCAATACTCTGAACCTGAGTTTGTTCATCGGCAAAAGACGCCACATTACAAAAAGTGCAGCCTCCACGGCCAATGGTTCCATCTCGGTTTGGACAACTGAAACCACCATGCAGTGTTAGTTTATGAACCTTTTCGCCATAACGACGTTGAAGATCTTGGCCGATAGTATTGACCAACTCATGTAATTGCATATTTTCAAAGCGCTCAAGTAAATAAGAATGAATATCAGTCTTTTTTTTGAAAAAAAATTACATCCCTGCAAAATTCGACCAATTAGTTTACTCAAGGCTTTTTGCGAGCAACCTATCAAATATCAATAAACATGCAAAAAATCGGCTCTATTTGCCTAATGTTGCACATTTGTTAGACAAAAAATTCAAAATAAAACGAAAAAAATGGTCTACATGGTTCAACTTTCATTGCAATTCGCCTAAACAAAATTGTAGGATACTTACACACATTGGCTATTTTTGAGTATTTACTTACAACAAAAACTTGCTAATAAGTCGGTGATATCTAACTCCCACCTATATAAACCACTAGTTTGTGGCTAAAAATAAACGGATATCACCAAGGATTGTTTTTCTCGCAATACTTTTCCTGCGAGATACGGAAAGGATTCAAACCGCCAACATAGGCAGGTTTAGACTCATAAATATAAAAGGACAAGGCTGACTTTATACAAAGAAGTTGCGCCTAGATTTAACTGGAAGGATGTATCTATGGTAGATCAAGAGCAGAACTCACAGGGTCTGTATACTCCTGAACTGGAGCATGACGCTTGTGGTATCGGTTTTGTTGCGCATCTCAAGAATCGCAAATCTCATGATGTAGTAACTCAAGCACTCGATATGCTTGCACGTATGGAACACCGTGGTGGCCAAGGCTGCGATCCGTGTTCTGGTGATGGTGCAGGTATCCTGCTACAGAAGCCGCACGAATTCTTACTAGAAGAAGCCGTAAAGCTTGGAATTAAACTGCCATCTTTTGAAAAATATGGTGTTGGTGTTGTACTTTTCCCTAAAGATGAACACAAACGTGCACAGTGTCGTGACATTCTAGAACGCAATGCACAACGCCTAGAGTTAGAAGTGATCGGCTATCGTGAACTTCCAACTGACAACTCAATGATTGGTGCTGACCCACTAAGCACTGAACCTCAATTTGAACACGTATTTGTCTCTGGCGGCCCTGGTATTACTCCAGAAGAGCTTGAGCGCAAACTGTACGTTCTACGTAACTACACCGTTCGCGTGTGTCTAGAAAGCGTTTCAAATATCGGTGATGACTTCTACATTAACTCAATGTCTTACAAGACATTGGTGTACAAAGGTCAGCTAACAACAGAACAAGTTCCTCAGTACTTCCTAGATCTGCAAAACCCAACCATGGTGACAGCTCTAGCACTTGTACACTCTCGCTTCTCTACCAATACATTCCCACGTTGGCGTCTAGCTCAGCCTTTCCGTTACATCGCGCACAATGGCGAAATCAATACGGTTCGCGGCAACCTAAACTGGATGAAAGCGCGTGAAGCGATCCTTGAATCGGATCTATTCACACAAGCTGAAATCGACATGCTACTGCCTATCTGTCAGGAAGGTAGCTCGGATTCATCAAACTTCGATATGGCACTAGAACTACTTGTTCTTTCAGGTCGTACTCTGCCACACGCATTGATGATGATGATCCCGGAAGCATGGCAAGAAAACAAAAACATGGACCCAACTCGTCGTGCGTTCTACCAGTACCACGCGAACGTAATGGAACCATGGGATGGCCCAGCTTCGGTATGTTTCACTGATGGTGTTCAAGTAGGTGCAACCCTTGACCGTAACGGTCTGCGCCCTTCTCGCTACACAGTGACCAAAGACGATTTCCTAGTGATGGCGTCTGAATCAGGTGTTGTTGAAATTGCACCAGAAAACGTTGAATACCGTGGTCGTCTACAACCAGGTCGTATCTTCGTTGCTGACTTAGAGCAAGGCCGCATCATTTCTGATGAAGAAGTGAAAGATGGCATCGCGAAATCTCAACCGTACGAAAAGTGGGTTGAAGAGAACCTTCTGAGCTTGAAAAAGCTACCAGACGCGAGCAACGAATTTAGCCAACCTTCTCCAGAGAAACTTCTTCACAAACAACAATCGTTTGGTGTGAGCTCTGAAGAAGTAAACGAAATCATTCTACCTCTTGCGAAGACCGGCTATGAGCCGCTTTCTGCAATGGGTGCTGACTGGCCGCTAGCGATTCTTTCTCATCAATCGCAGCACCTTTCAAACTACTTCAAACAGCTGTTTGCTCAAGTAACTAACCCGCCAATCGACCCGATTCGTGAGCGTATGGTTATGTCTCTGAACACTTACCTAGGTAAAGATCAGAACCTACTCGCTGAAACACCTGAGCACTGTCAAAAGGTAGAGCTTGAGTCTCCAGTACTGTCTAACTCTGAGTTAGAAAAGCTGCGTGCTATCGATAACGAGCACCTTCAAGCGAAGACGTTGGATATCGTATTCCAAGCAAACGGAGACCAAGGTAAGTTAGAGCGTGCTCTGAAACGTATTTGCCAATACGCAGAAGATGCCGTGATTGATGGTTACTCAATCATCCTACTAACTGACCGTGCGGTTAACTCTAACCACGCTGCAATTCCAGCAATGCTTGCTGTTGGGGCGGTACACCACCACCTAATCCGAAAAGGCCTACGTGCTAAGTGTGACATCGTGGTTGAAACGGGTGATGCACGTGAAACACACCACTTCGCAACGCTTCTTGGCTATGGTGCAAACGCAGTTAACCCATACCTAGTAATTGAAACGATTGTTGAACTACAACGTACTAAAAAACTAGACCCGAACGTTCACCCACGTGAGTTCTTCGATAACTACCGTAAAGGTGTTAACGGCGGTCTACTGAAGATTTTCTCTAAGATGGGGATCTCGACACTGCAGTCTTACCACGGTGCACAAATCTTTGAAGCACTTGGTATCAGCAAGTCAGTGGTTGAAAAATACTTCACTGGTACGGTTTCTCGTATCCAAGGTCTAACGATCGATGACATCGCTCGTGAAGTGCTTGTTCGTCACCGTGTTGGTTACCCAGCTCGTGAAATCCCAGCTCAAATCCTTGATGTTGGTGGTGTTTACCAGTGGAAACAACGTGGTGAGAAACACTTATTCAACCCAGAAACGATTTCTCTACTTCAAGAGTCGACGCGTAACAAAGATTACGGTCAGTTCAAGAAGTACGCAAAAGCCGTCGATGACCAAGGCGACAACGCAGCAACGCTACGTAGCCAACTTGATTTCATCAAAAACCCTGCAGGCTCTATTCCTCTAGCGGAAGTAGAACCAATCGAGAATATCCTTAAGCGTTTCGCTACTGGCGCAATGAGCTTTGGTTCTATCTCGCATGAGGCTCACTCAACACTGGCTGTTGCAATGAACCGCATTGGCGCGAAGTCAAACTCAGGTGAAGGTGGTGAAGATCCAGCACGTTTCGAACGCAAAGAAAACGGTGACTGGGAACGTTCAGCAATCAAACAAGTAGCTTCTGGTCGCTTTGGTGTAACGTCTTACTACCTATCGAACGCTGATGAGCTGCAAATCAAGATGGCTCAAGGTGCGAAACCTGGTGAAGGTGGTCAACTACCTGGTGATAAGGTTGATGACTGGATCGGCGCGACGCGTCACTCGACTCCAGGCGTAGGTCTAATCTCACCACCGCCACACCACGATATCTACTCAATCGAAGATTTGGCTCAGCTGATCTACGATCTGAAAAACGCGAACCGTAACGGCCGTGTCAACGTGAAGCTAGTATCAGAAGCTGGTGTAGGTACGATTGCATCAGGTGTAGCAAAAGCGAAAGCTGACGTAGTACTTATCGCAGGTTTCGATGGTGGTACGGGTGCATCTCCGATGTCTTCTATCCGTCACACTGGTCTGCCTTGGGAACTAGGTCTAGCAGAAACGCACCAAACACTACTGAAAAACGGCCTACGTAACCGTATCGTTGTTCAGTCTGATGGTCAGATGAAAACACCACGTGACCTTGCAGTAGCAACGTTACTTGGCGCGGAAGAATGGGGCGTAGCAACAGCAGCATTGGTTGTTGAAGGCTGTATCATGATGCGTAAGTGTCACAAGAATACCTGTCCTGTTGGTATCGCAACACAAAACAAAACTCTGCGTGAGCGTTTCGACGGCCGCGTAGAAGACGTAGTGACTTTCTTCCAATACATGGCTGAAGGTCTGCGTGAAGTTATGGCTGAACTTGGCTTCCGCTCTATCGATGAGATGGTAGGTCAATCGCACAAACTTAAAGTTCGTGACGACATCGGCCACTGGAAGTACAAGAACCTAGATCTAACACCTGTACTGCACATTGAGCAGGCTCGTGAAGAAGATGGTATCTACAACCAGACACAACAAAACCACAACCTAGAAGACGTTCTAGACCGCAAGTTGATTCAAGCGGCAATTCCTGCACTTGAGAAAGGTGAAGCTGTAAATGCGACCTTCCCTATCATCAACACGGACCGCTCAGCGGGTACCATGCTGTCGAACGAAATCTCGAAGGTTTACAAAGACCAAGGTTTACCACAACCAATGAACGTTAAGTTCCACGGTAGTGCTGGCCAATCTTTCGGTGCGTTCCTTGCGAAAGGCGTTAAGTTCGAAGTAGAAGGCGACGCGAACGATTACTGGGGTAAAGGTCTGTCTGGCGGTACTTTGGTTCTGTACCCAGACGCGAAGTCTTCTATCGTTGCTGAAGATAATATCGTGGTTGGTAACGTATGTTTCTACGGTGCAACCTCAGGTGAATCTTTCATTCGCGGTATGGCTGGTGAACGTTTCTGTGTTCGTAACTCAGGTGCGAAGGTTGTTGTTGAGGGCGTTGGTGACCACGGTTGTGAATACATGACTGGCGGTGTTGCCGTTATCCTTGGCTCAACAGGTCGTAACTTTGCTGCGGGTATGAGTGGCGGTGTCGCTTATGTTTGGGACAAAGCAGGTGACTTCGAAACCAAGCTTAACCCAGAACTTGTAGACCTAGATCCAATTGAACAAGAAGATAAAGATCTTCTACTAGATATGCTAACCAAGCACGTTGAATTCACAGGAAGTGAAGTTGCTCAGTCTTTCCTAGACAACTTTGAAGCAAGTGTTGCATCACTGATTAAAGTTATGCCACGCGACTACAAAGCAGTTCTTGAGAAGCGTAAAGCTGAAGCACAACAGGCACAAACGGAAGAAGTGGAGGCAGTATAATGGGTAAGCCTACTGGATTTTTAGAACACGGTCGCGAGCTTCCAAAGAAGCTCGACCCATCGGTTCGTATCGAAGACAACAAAGAGTTCGTACTTAACGAAGAGTTTGGTGACAAGATCAATACTCAAGCATCTCGTTGTATGGACTGTGGCGTACCTTTCTGTCACAGCGGTTGTCCAATTGGTAACATCATCCCAGAATTCAATGACGCGGTTTATCGTGACAGCTGGGAAGAGGCTTGGAACATCCTAAGCTCTACCAATAACTTCCCTGAGTTTACGGGTCGTGTGTGTCCTTCTCCTTGTGAGAGTGCTTGTGTACTAGGTATTAACCAAGACCCAATCACTATCTGTAATATCGAGAAAACGATTGTAGAAACTGCGTACCGTGAAGGGTACGCAAAACCAAAAACACCTCGCTCTCGCACGGGTAAAACCGTAGCGATTGTTGGCTCTGGACCTGCAGGTCTAGCCGCAGCCGAGCAGCTAAACAGCGCTGGTCACTCAGTGACGGTATTTGAACGTGACGAAAAAGTTGGCGGTCTACTGCGTTTCGGTATCCCAGATTTCAAACTGGGTATGGACGTGATTGATCGTAAGATCAACCTAATGGCTGAAGCAGGCGTAGAGTTTAAAGTTAACCAACACATAGGTGTTGATGTTAACGCTCAGCAACTACGCCAAGAGTTTGATGTGGTATTGCTAACTGGTGGTTCTACGGTTCCACGTGACTTGCCAATCCCAGGTCGTGAGTTGAAAGGCGTTCACTTTGCCATGGAGTTCCTTGGTCAAAACAACCGCCGAGCTAACAACCTAGATCTTAAAACAGAAGAGATTCACGCTAAAGATAAGCACGTTGTGGTTATCGGTGGTGGTGATACTGGCTCTGACTGTGTGGGTACATCAAACCGTCACAAAGCAGCGAGCATTACTCAGGTTGAGATCATGCCGATCCCACCAGAGAAGCGCCCAGCAAACATGCCATGGCCTCAATACCCAATGATCATGAAGACCACGACTTCTCACGAAGAAGGTTGTGAGCGTCACTGGAACATCTTAACCAAAGAGTTCATCGGTAACGATCAAGGTCAGGTGACGGGTCTACGTATCGCAGACATCGTATGGAAAGACGCAGCTCCTGGTGAGCGCCCTACTTTTGATGAAGTAGCAAACTCAGAGCGTGTTATTCCTTGTGACCAAGCATTCCTAGCGATGGGTTTCTTGCACCCAGAGCCAACAGGTGTACTTGCTCAGCTTGATATCAAACTGGATGAGCGCGGTAACGTTGCTTCTGAAGGTTACGCAACCAACCAGAAAGGTGTTTTCGCTGCTGGTGATATGCGTACCGGTCAATCTCTAGTAGTACGTTGTATTAATGAAGGTCGTGAATGTGCGATTGCCATTGATGACTTCTTAATGGGTAACTCAAACTTAGAAGCGAAAGCTGATTCACTCATGCTTTCCGCATAATATTTCTCGGGCTAACGTCAATGACGTTAGCCTAGAGGAAAAGCAACACCCTTCCTAACTTTTATATTTGGCTAGCACTCGATGCTAGCCTTTTTTCTATCTAGCCTTTCCCTCTCACAACTACTCCGCCACTATAAATGTTAAATATCATTAACATTTACCACTCATATCTAACTGATATCAATCGACTATTTTAGATTATTACGTGGTTAATCGCGTTTACGCATGATAATTAACCATGAACTTGACCTTAAACACAATTAGCTATACGTTGTAAAACTGGTGAAAATAAAACCACTGAGTTTTGTTAACACAAGGGATAACGTTGAACTAGCTAAAAGACTATAAGTTCATAAAAAATAACAAGTACATGAATAGTTAGTCATTTACTGTCTGGATGACAGAGAAGCAAAAGGGAGAATTGCAATGGCTCTATATGATCCTAGTCTTGAAAAAGACAACTGTGGATTTGGTTTAATAGCGCAAATGGAAGGCCAACCTAGTCATAAGTTGGTAAGAACTGCTATTTCAGCCCTAGATCGCATGACACACCGTGGTGGTATCGCCGCGGATGGTAAAACCGGAGATGGCTGTGGCTTACTACTACAGAAGCCTGACTCCTATTTAAGAATTATTGCAGAAGAGAATAATTTTAATCTCGGCAAGCAATACGCGATTGGCATGATTTTCTTCAGCCAAGACCCAATCAAAGCTCAATCAGCACAAGAGATCGTCAATAAAGAACTCGCCCAAGAGACATTGACTATTGCAGGTTGGCGCGAAGTTCCGACTAATACCGAGGTATTAGGTCCTATCGCAAAAGATTCTGTTCCAAACATTCAGCAAGTGTTTATCTCTGCTCCTGCCGGTTGGCGTGAGCGCGATATCGAACGCCGCTTATACATCGCGCGTCGCAGAATTGAAAAACAGATCACCGAAGACAAAGATTTCTATATCTGTAGCCTTTCAACACAAGTGATGGTCTACAAAGGCTTGTGTATGCCTGCCGATCTTCCGCGATTTTACCTCGATCTTGCAGACTTACGCATGGAATCAGCAATATGTCTGTTCCACCAGCGTTTCTCAACCAACACACAACCGCGCTGGCCGCTGGCTCAACCATTCCGCTATTTGGCGCACAATGGTGAGATCAATACCATTGAAGGCAACCGTCAATGGGCTAAGGCTCGCGCCTATAAATTCTCTTCACCACTGCTGCCAGATTTGCAAACCGCAGCCCCTTTCGTGAATGAAACCGGCTCTGACTCCTCAAGCCTAGATAACATGCTCGACCTATTCCTAGCCGGTGGTATGGATGTGTTTCGAGCGATGCGCATGCTTGTGCCGCCCGCTTGGCAGAATCACCCAGACATGGATCCAGACCTGCGTGCTTTTTACGACTTCAACTCCAAGCACATGGAACCGTGGGATGGCCCTGCTGGTATCGTTCTATCTGACGGTCGTTACGCGGCATGTAACCTCGATAGAAATGGCCTGCGTCCTGCGCGTTATGTCATTACCAAAGACAACCTAATCACACTGGCATCAGAAGTTGGTATCTGGAACTACGCGCCAGATGAAGTAGCAGAAAAAGGTCGTGTTGGGCCAGGTGAACTACTGGTTATAGATACTCGCCGTGGCAAGCTATGGCAATCTAACGAGATCGATAATGACCTCAAAAGTCGCCACCCTTACAAAGAGTGGATGGAAAAGAACGTTCACAAGCTAACACCATTTTCTGAGCTCGATGATGACCAAGTGGGTAAGCGTAGCTTCGACGATGACACGCTCAAAACCTACCAAAAACAGTTTGCAATGAGCAACGAAGAGTCCGATCAGGTATTACGCGTGCTTGGTGACATGGGACAGGAAGCAGTCGGCTCAATGGGCGACGACACACCAATGGCGGTACTCTCTTCAAAAGAGCGACTAGTCACTGATTATTTCCGTCAGAAGTTTGCCCAAGTCACCAACCCACCGATTGATCCTCTGCGTGAAAAGCATGTGATGTCGCTCGCCACCAGCATTGGCCAAGAGATGAACGTGTTCTGTGAAACAGATGGACACGCCTATCGTGTGACATTTGATTCTCCTGTTCTACTTTACTCAGACATGCAGCAACTTCTGCAACTGAATCAAAAGCACTACCGCCATGCGATCCTAAGCATGCACTACGATCCAGCGCAGCAAGACCTTGAACAAGCGATCAAAGCGGTATGTGATAGTGCAGAACAAGAAGTCCGCGAAGGCGCCGTTTTGGTTGTGTTATCCGACAAAGGTTTAGAGAAAGGCAAACTGCCAATTCCAGCAGCCATGGCGGTTGGTGCAGTACAGACTCGCCTTGCTGATACCAACCTGCGTTGTGATGCCAACATCGTAGTGGAAACAGCAACCGCTCGAGATCCACACCAATTCGCAGTGCTACTTGGCTTTGGTGCGACTGCGGTTTATCCGTACCTTGCTTATGAAGCGTTAGGTAAGATGCTCGATGATGGATCTTTAGACAAAGACTATCGTGCAGCGATGCAGAACTACCAAAACGGCATCAACAAAGGTCTGTATAAGATCATGTCGAAGATGGGTATTTCAACCATTGCTTCTTACCGCTGTTCACAGCTTTTCGAAGCCGTTGGCCTACATTCTGATGTCGTTGAGCTCTGTTTCCGCGGAGTAACTACTCGAATTCAAGGCGCAAGCTTTAGCGATTTCCAGCAAGATATTTACAACCTATCACGTAAAGCATGGACTAAGCGTAAGCCAATCGAGCACGGTGGTTTACTGAAATACGTCCATGGTGGTGAATACCACGCCTATAACCCAGATGTAGTTGGTACACTGCAAACCGCAGTAAAAACTGGCGAAACGTCGGATTACCTCTCTTTTGCTAAGCAGGTAAATGCTCGCCCTGCGGCAATGTTACGTGACTTGATGAGCCTAAAAAAAGCTGATAAACCATTAGCCCTTGAGCAAGTAGAACCAAGCAGTGACCTCTTTAAACGCTTTGACTCAGCGGCGATGTCGATTGGTGCCCTGAGTCCAGAAGCGCACGAAGCATTAGCTATGGCGATGAACCGTTTGGGTGGTTACTCAAACTCAGGCGAAGGCGGTGAAGATCCACGACGTTTTGGCACCGACCGTAACTCACGCATCAAACAAATTGCGTCTGGCCGATTTGGCGTAACACCACATTACCTAACCAATGCGGATGTTCTGCAAATCAAGGTCGCACAAGGTGCGAAGCCAGGCGAAGGTGGTCAGCTGCCAGGTCATAAAGTGACGGCAGAAATCGCTAAGCTGAGATACTCGGTTCAGGGTGTTACTCTGATCTCCCCGCCTCCGCATCACGATATTTACTCGATCGAAGATTTGGCTCAGCTGATTTTCGATCTTAAACAAGTAAACCCTAAAGCCTTGGTTTCAGTGAAGTTAGTGTCTGAACCGGGTGTTGGTACTATCGCGACTGGTGTAGCAAAAGCCTACGCCGATCTGATCACCATTTCTGGTTACGATGGCGGTACCGCAGCGAGCCCACTAACCTCGGTGAAATACGCAGGTTGCCCTTGGGAGCTTGGCTTAGCCGAAACTCAGCAAGCACTGGTTGCTAACGGGCTTCGTCATAAGATCCGCCTGCAAGTCGACGGTGGATTGAAAACCGGTCTCGATGTGATTAAAGGCGCGATTCTCGGTGCAGAAAGCTTTGGCTTTGGTACCGCACCAATGGTGGCAATGGGTTGTAAATTCTTACGAATCTGCCACCTCAATAACTGTGCGACAGGCGTTGCAACTCAAGATGAAACACTTCGCCGCGAATATTTCAAAGGCTTGCCTGATATGGTGGTGAACTACTTTACTGGCTTAGCCGATGAAGTTCGCCAACACCTCGCTGACCTTGGTGTAGAAAAACTCACTGACCTAATTGGACGCACAGATTTACTGGAGGCTGTTGAAGGTCTTACTGCGAAACAGAGCAAATTGGATCTCTCCTCGATACTGGAAGCTCCGGTATCACCAGAGGGTCACCCTCTGTATTGGACCGAACCAAACGCGCCATTTGATAAGGCTCAGCTCAACCAGCAGATTCTGGATGATGCTCTCTATGCGATTGAGAAACGACAGTCCACCAGCCTTTACTACAACGTGATTAATACAGACCGTTCGATAGGCGCACGTATCTCTGGCGAAATTGCTAAGCGATACGGCAACCAAGGCATGGCTGGATCGCCAATCAAATTGTACCTAGACGGTACTGCTGGCCAATCTTTCGCAGTTTGGAATGCTGGCGGCGTAGAGCTTTACCTAACGGGTGATGCCAATGACTATGTTGGTAAAGGCATGGCTGGCGGTAAGGTGGTTATCAAACCTCACCAAGGCACCGCATTTACTTGTAACGAAGCAACCATCATAGGTAACACCTGCCTGTATGGCGCAACCGGTGGCAAGTTGTTTGCCGCAGGTACGGCGGGCGAGCGATTTGGCGTACGTAACTCAGGTACGGTTGCCGTGATTGAGGGTGCGGGTGACAACGCTTGTGAATACATGACGGGCGGTATTGTTGCCATTCTTGGCGCAACTGGCGTCAACTTCGGTGCAGGTATGACGGGTGGCTTCGCTTATGTCATGGACAAGAACGAAGACTTCCAAGGCCGAGTGAACAACGAGTCGGTTGAGGCGCTTTCTCTATCTGACTTATATATCCACCAAGAACATCTGCGTGGCTTAATTGCAGAGCACTTAGAAGAAACGGGCTCAGTACACGCTGAAGCTATTCTGGCGAACTTTGATGAATGGATTCCGAAGTTCTACCTAGTGAAACCAAAGACGGCGGATCTCAACACCTTGCTCGGCCACCAAAGCCGCAGCTCAGCTGAACTTCGTGTTCAAGCGCAATAATTGGAAGGAGCCAATAATGAGCCAGAATGTATACCAATTTATTGATGTGAATCGCGTAGACCCAGCGAAGAAACCAATCAAGATACGTAAGATTGAGTTTGTAGAGATCTACGAACCTTTCACTAAACAGCAAGCGAAAGCGCAAGCAGACCGTTGTTTAGACTGTGGTAACCCATACTGTGAATGGAAATGTCCTGTTCACAACTACATCCCTCAGTGGCTTAAGCTTGCCAATGAAGGGCGTATTATCGAAGCCGCTGAACTGTCTCACCAAACCAACAGCCTGCCTGAGGTTTGCGGTCGAGTTTGCCCTCAAGACCGCTTGTGTGAGGGCTCTTGTACCCTCAATGACGATTTCGGTGCAGTAACCATTGGCAATATTGAAAAGTACATTACCGACAAAGCCTTTGAGATGGGTTGGAAGCCTAACATGTCTCACGTTGAATGGACCGATAAAAAGGTCGCAATCATCGGTGCAGGGCCGGCAGGTCTAGCGGCGGCTGATATCTTGGTACGCAATGGCGTAAAAGCTGTTGTGTTTGACCGCTATCCGGAGATCGGCGGTCTACTGACGTTTGGTATTCCATCGTTCAAGCTTGAGAAAGGTATCATGGAGAATCGCCGCCGCATCTTTAGCGAGATGGGTGTTGAGTTCCGAATGAATATCGAAGTTGGCAAAGACATTCAACTTCAAGAGCTGGTCGATGATTACGACGCTGTTTTCCTTGGTGTCGGCACTTATAAGAACATGCGTGCAGGTCTAGATAATGAAGATGCTCCGGGTGTTTATGACGCTCTGCCATTCTTGATTTCTAATACCTACAAGGTCATGGAACTGGACAACCCAACCCCATTTATCGATATGCAAGGTAAGAAAGTCGTCGTGCTTGGTGGTGGTGATACCGCGATGGATTGCGTTCGAACCTCTATTCGTCAGAATGCGGCAGATGTGGTATGTGCTTACCGTCGAGATGAAGCCAACATGCCGGGCTCTCGCCGTGAGGTGAAGAATGCACGTGAAGAAGGCGTGAAGTTCAAGTTTAACCTCCAGCCTATCGGCTTAGAGCTTGATAGTTCTGGGCATGTTGCTGGCGTTAAAGTCGTGAAAACCGCATTAGGTGAACCTGATGAAGCAGGCCGTCGCCGCCCAGAACCTGTTGAAGGCAGTGAGCACATTCTTGAAGCCGATGCCGTGATCATGGCATTTGGTTTCCAACCTCACGCTATGGAATGGTTAGAACCTTTCGGTGTCGAGCTTGATCAATGGGGCCGTATTAAAGCACCCGGTCAGCAAGAGTTTCAGTACCAAACCACCAACAGCAAAATCTTTGCCGGTGGCGATGCGGTTCGAGGCTCTGACTTAGTCGTGACTGCTATCGATGAAGGCCGCAAAGCCGCTGAAGGGATATTGGATTATCTAGAAGTGTGATTAGCCTAAGGTTTCCTTTATTACTCAAGCCGTTACTATGAAGAAAGGATCCGCATATGGATCCTTTTTTAAGTTCGATACGTTTACTAACGGCATAATAAAAAACACGTAAAACAATCGAAAATTAACCAATACCGAGAACTACAATTAAAACTAAAATTCGCCATAGGAAACACTATGAAAAAAGCCGCTCTCCTCTCGCTATCACTTTTAACTTTAACCGCTTGCAGCCAAGGGATCACGGACATGAAAGACAGAACATCATCACCTTGTGGTGACAAACCAAATTGCGTATCAACACAAGATGACCGTGAACAATATGCTTTGGCTGCATACGAGCTATCCGATTCAGCAAGCCTTGATGCCATTGAGCAAGTCGCTCTGACTTTGCCGGGCGCGAAAACGGCCAACAAAACCGATGATTACCTGCGTGTTGAGTGCACATCACGCATCATGCGCTTTGTCGATGACCTTGAGTTAAAAGTCGATGGAGACAAGCTCATCGTTCGTTCAGAGTCCCGCACTGGCTACTCTGACTTTGGTGTGAACCGTAAACGAGCAGAACAACTTCGTGCTAGCTTGCAAAGCGAAGGTCTAATCAAATAGACAAAGAATACTGGAGTAAATCCACACTATTCGGATGAGAAGTGCTTCTGGGCTGTCGCTCGACGCTTCTTATCCATGCTACAATTTCGCTCTACTGTTTAAATATTTTTTAATTAAGAGACTACACATGAAAATCGGCATCATTGGCGCAATGGAGCAAGAAGTTGCGATCCTAAAAGCAGCTATTTCAGACATTACTGAAGTTAATAAAGGCGGTTGTACCTTTTTCTCTGGTCAGCTAAATGGTGTTGACGTTGTTTTGCTTCAATCAGGCATTGGTAAAGTAGCTGCGGCTGTTGGTACCTCTATCCTACTAAGCGAATACCAACCAGATGTCGTTCTAAACACGGGCTCTGCTGGCGGTTTTGATTCAACTCTAAACCTTGGCGATGTAGTTATCTCTACAGAAGTACGTCACCACGACGCAGACGTAACAGCTTTCGGTTACGAAATCGGCCAGATGGCAGGTCAACCAGCTGCATTCAAAGCTGACGAGAACCTGATGAAGGTAGCTGAGCAAGCGCTAGCTCAAATGGAAGACAAGCACGCGGTTCGTGGCCTTATCTGTACTGGCGACGCATTTGTTTGCACAGCAGAACGCCAAGAGTTCATCCGTAAGCACTTCCCGTCTGTGGTTGCTGTAGAAATGGAAGCTTCTGCGATTGCTCAAGCTTGTCACCAGTTCCAAGTACCATTTGTGGTTGTTCGTGCAATCTCTGACGTTGCAGACAAAGAATCACCAATGAGTTTTGAAGAATTTCTGCCACTAGCAGCACAAAGCTCTTCTGAAATGGTTATCAAAATGGTTGCCCTACTAAAGTAAGCGACTAAGCATGCAAACACTGTTTGATCAGGTATTTGCAAATGGCGTGCTCCTTGTAATGTGGGGAGCACTGCTTTTTCATTTGATTCTACCTATCCCTCATGCCGCACACCCCACGACCTTATGGCATAAGTTTGCTGAGCTTTTAGCAAGCAAGGTTAATAACAACCAAAACTATTCCCAAAGCCTGATTTCTGGCACCTTAGCCTGGGGATTAATGGTACTTCCAACTCTGATTCTTCTCTTGGCACTGCAACCTCTGGTTTGGCAGACTCAGCTGTTTCAACTGGCTTTGTTACTGCTCGCCATTGATTGGCGTAATAATGAAAAGCTGGCAAACCAGCTCATCAAAACACTTAGCCGAGAAGATAAAGTGACTGCGCGTCAATTGCTGGCTCCGATTGTCAATCGCCAAACAGATTCACTATCATCATTAGGGCTCGGGAAAGCTGCGGCTGAAACCATCATCATGGGCTACGGTCGCAATGTGGTTTGTGTGCTGTTTTGGTACGCCATCGGAGGCGGAATCGCGGCGTTAATGTATCGCCTGATTATCGAATTAGCTCGAGCTTGGTCACCAAGTCGCAAGCAGTTCTCTCCTTTTGGCTCAACAGCCATCAAAATCGTCGCGATCCTTGAATTTATCCCAATGCGCTTATTTGCCTTGATGATCGTATGCGGTAATAAAGCGTCTCATACACTTAAGATGATGCTAACTCAAAGTCGCTCTTGGCCTCTGCCAGGCCCTGCGTGGTTGATTACAGCAGTAGGCAATAAGCTTGAGCTATCACTCGGTGGTCCGGCTATTTACAACGATACCAAAGCCATTCGCGCAAAATTAGGCGGAAGAATCGCCCCATCCGCACTGCACTTATCACAGGTTCAAAAGCTGCTATTTGGACGCATCGCTATTTGGATATTCTTACAAAGCTTAGTCTTACTCATTATTCACCAAGGGATTTAAAGTGAAACCCTCTCAACTTGTTACATCATGTGCAACTTTCGCGATCAGCTTTAGCTTATGGATACCAAGCACGCTTGCAACCGAAGTAACCAAGGCAAAACGCGTGGTCAGCTTAGCCCCTCACGCCACAGAGCTCGCATACAGTGCGGGGTTAGGCGATAACTTAGTTGCTGTGAGTGAACGAAGTGATTACCCACCACAAGCCGATAAGCTAGAAAAAGTGGCAAACTATCAAGGTATCAAGGTTGAGAAGATCATCGCGCTTCAGCCAGATCTTATCCTTGCTTGGCCAGCGGGTAACCCACCGAGAGAACTGGCGAAACTGGAGCAGTTTGGCTTTAATATTTATTATTCGAAAACCAAAAGCCTAGACAGCATCGCGACCAATATTGAGCAACTTAGCCAATACGCCAGCGATCCGAGTATCGGTGAGAATAATGCTAAGCAATACAAAGAGCAGCTCAACGCATTAAGGCTAAAATACAAAGATGCGGAGCCGGTCAGCTACTTCTACCAGCTAAGTGAAAAACCTATTATCACCGTGGCACAAGGACACTGGCCAAGTGAAGTATTTGAGTTTTGTGGCGGCCGAAATATTTTTGAAGACAGCGCTTCACCCTACCCGCAAGTCGGTATTGAGCAAGTTGTGCTGAATAAACCGCAAGTGATCTTCACTTCTCAGCACGCTATTGAGAATGGAACCATGTGGCAATCGTGGGCGGAAGAGATCCCAGCCGTCGCTAAAAATCAGATATGGTCGCTCAATTCAGACTGGATTAACCGACCAACCACAAGAACTTTGCAAGCTATCCAGCAAGTGTGCGATTACTTCGATAGAGTCCGAGAAAATCACTAACTTTTTAGTCTGTTTTTTCGTACAATTCGCCACCGACCTGTCCCTACAATTTTAACAATAAGAGCACCAGTATCATGGACTCCATGCTGCTTTATATTATCGATTTATTTGGCACTGCCATCTTTGCTATTTCAGGCGTATTTGTTGCTGGACGCCTAAAAATGGACCCTTTTGGTGTCGCCGTTCTCGGCAGTGTAACCGCTATTGGCGGAGGTACAATTCGAGACATGGCACTGGGTGCTACTCCTGTTTTTTGGATAACCGATACCACCTATCTTTGGGTCATTATCGTTACCTGTTTATTAACTATGATCATCGTGAGACGCCCCAAGCGTTTGGCATGGTGGATCCTACCCGTCTGTGACGCCATAGGTTTAGCTGTGTTCGTTGGTATTGGTGTTGAAAAAGCATTGGCTTATCAAGACTCAGCATTGGTTGCCATCATCATGGGCGTAATTACAGGCTGTGGCGGCGGCATTATTCGTGACGTACTTGCCCGAGAAGTACCGATGATCCTGCGAAGCGAAGTCTACGCGACCGCTTGTATCATCGGCGGTGCATTCCACACTATGGCTATTCGCATGGGCCACGATTCAGAGACCGCATTCCTAGCCGGCGTATTCTCTACATTGTTGATCAGACTTGGCGCCATTCGTTGGCACTTATCTTTACCAACTTTCGCGATTAAATAAGCTATCGCTAAAAAGAAAAGGGCTCCACTTAGGGGCCTTTTTTAACCTTGCCACCTCAGACTCCTGCTCTGCTTCTCCGCCTCAAGTCACTTCCGCCCTAGCTTAGTAATGTTTTTTATTTACTTAATCAATTGACGAGCTATATTAGTAAACGAATGGCTTTATAAACATATTCATTTACTAACAATGAGGGCTCTAGGATGAGCAGTAATAAAGTTGGAATTGTTTTCTTCTCTAAATGCGGCGCAACTAAGCAGGTCGCCGAACTGCTCGCAGAGGGCGTAAACACTCAGCTACCTGACTCAGCCCTACTCATCGAAGTACTGCCCTCGGAGATCATTGAAGGCCGATATGACAATGACGAAAAGCTCAAACTCCTAGACAGTTGTGATGCGATCGTTTTTGGCGCTCCAACCTATATGGGTTCACCTGCCGCTCAGTTTAAAAGCTTTATGGATGCGAGCAGTGACAACTACTGCAAGAAGTTATGGCGAAATAAACTCGCTGCTGGCTTCACCACTGGAGGCAGTCTTAACGGAGAGCAACAACAAACCCTGCTTAGCTTTTTCACTCTAGCTTGTCAGCACGGCATGATTTGGGTTGGCTTAGACGCCTCAAGACACACAGATAATTTAGGGTTAAACCGCACTGGTTCAAATATTGGTTTAGTGTCTAGTATCGATGATGGTGAAGATAGCATTAACCACAATGACTTACTCACTGCTCAATACTACGGTTCAAGAATAGCCAGCTTGGTTCAAGAACTCGTAAACAAAAGCTAGAGCAGCAGCCTTGATTGAGATAAGTTGGACGTACCATTCCCAACTTTCATGAATATCATCAAATGCTACTCGAAGGAATCGAAACTCTCTTAGTTTTGAGTAAAGCCAAAACCATGAGCCGCACTGGCAGCCTGCTGTATATCAGCCAATCAGCGGTAAGCAAACGGATTGCTAACTTAGAAAAGAAGTTGGGGAAAAAGCTGATTGAGCCGAGCGGTCGTCAGATAAAACTCACGCCAGACGCGATAGCACTGATCGAGAGTATTGGTCCTACGTTCAATGAACTTCGTGGTCTTATTTATGAACAGCAAGAGTTAGAAGATACGACTCTCATTACCTTAGACAGCTCTAAGTCTCTGATAGCCGGCTATTTAGGTGAAATGATGGGACAGTTTATCCAACAAGATAAATACATCACGATAACCACCAACCACACGCCCAGAATCATCGAGCGAGTTCAGTCCGGCAAGGCAACCCTAGGGTTATGCGCAGGCTTGTTGCCGCCGCATCATGGATTGATGACGTTTCATCTGTTCGACGAGCCCTTTTTCATTGTAAGTAAATTGCCGTTAAACGGGCTTCCACCCAAAGTCATCACTAATGATATGACTAACCCCGCCAACTCTTACCAACTCTCAGTATTAGAAAAATTTGGTATCAAACCTTTGATGGAGATGGATGCCTACACTGCCGCAGCGCAACTTGCACTAGGTGGAACTGGTCCTGCTTTAATTCCGCTCTCTATCGTAAAAACACTCAATATTGAGTCTCAATATCTGTATAGCTTCCAGGAATTAGCGGGCTTAATCCGGCCGATTCATGTCTGTGTAAGACCAAATAGCTACCAGTCTCCACGAGTTAAAACACTGATAGAATCCATTGTTGATGCTGTTCCCAGAGTAGTTTAGACGCCATGAGCATCGACATCACGATCACAAGGGGGCGGATCCACTTCTGCCCTTTTGTCACCACCACTTTCGCGCCCAGCTGAGCCCCCATAAAGCCGCCAATTGCCATCACTAAGCCGAGCTCCCAGATTGGCAAGCCTGCCAAAATAAAGAAGATCAGTGCAGCGATGTTAGAGGTAAAGTTCAACACCTTAGTGCGTGCCGTAGCATCGACTAAAGAGAAGTGACCAATTGCAACAAAGCAGACAGTAAAGATAGAGCCAGTACCTGGTCCAAAGAAGCCATCGTAAAAGCCAACACCACCACCAACGCACAAAGCAAACATCGCTTCAGAGATCTTCTGTTTACCTTCAGAGGTCTTGGTTTGTGGCGCTAATAGGAAGTAGAGTGAGATAGCGATCAGCAGCAGAGGGATCACACTGGTCAACAAGCTCGCATCAATGAACTGAACGAGTTCTGCCCCAATCGCCGAGCCAATGAAGGTACACAAAATGGCGAGGCGCATCTCCTTAATACTAACGATCCCGTTACGCACGAAGTACCAACTTGCGGAAAAACTGCCGAAAGAGCTTTGAAGCTTGTTAGTTGCTAGGGCTTGTGTCGGTGGAACTCCCGCTGCGAGTAGTGCTGGCAAAGTCAGTAGCCCGCCACCGCCAGCCATCGCATCGATAAAGCCCGCTGCTGTTGCGACAACAAACAAAATAGCCAATATTTCCAGAGTGATTTCCATATACCCAACGCCTCAAAGTCTCGTGTAGCGACAACTTACCATCCTGAGCTGGTGATCAATAACGAAACACAAGATTCTAACCTATTCCAAATATTCATCATTTAACTAACGCTGTATCACGGACATAAAAAAGCCCACTCCGAAGAGTGGGCTTTGAGCATTTATATCCGCTAACTTCAGTTCAGTTAGCTGAGCTAAGACAAATTAAGCTTGAGAAGCTTTCACCTGTGCGTGTAGCTCTTGAACAGAAGTTACTGTCGTCTTCGCGTCTGCAGTGTGCGCCATACATGTCGCAAATGCTGCGTTTAGCGTAGTCGTGTAGTTTACCTTCTCAGCAAGTGCACCACGACGAAGAACTTTAGAGTCTTCAATCGCTTGACGGCCAGCTGCAGTGTTCACGATGTAGGTATACTCGTTGTTCTTGATACGGTCAAGAATGTGAGGACGGCCTTCGTGTACCTTGTTTACTAGACGTGGGTTGATGCCCGCTTCGCCAAGAATCACTGCTGTACCGTGTGTTGCGTCTAGCTGGTAACCAAGCTTAGATAGCTTAGATGCTAGGTCTACAACGCGTTCTTTGTCGCCTTCGCGAACAGAAAGAAGTGCACGACCGCCTTCTGGGTAAATGTTGCCACAACCCAATTCAGCTTTAGAGTATGCTTCTGCGAACGTTGCACCAACACCCATAACTTCACCAGTAGAGCGCATTTCTGGGCCTAATAGTGGGTCAACTCCAGGGAACTTGTTGAATGGAAGTACCACTTCCTTCACTGAGTAGTACGGTGGGATGATTTCTTTGGTAAAGCCTTGAGACTCTAACGATTGACCCGCCATTACACGTGCTGCAATCTTAGCGATTGGTGCACCCGTTGCTTTAGATACGAACGGTACCGTACGTGCTGCACGAGGGTTAACCTCGATTAGGTACACTTGGTTGTTCTTAACAGCAAATTGCGTGTTCATCAGACCACGAACACCCAACTCGAACGCCAGTTTTTCAACTTGCTCACGCATTACGTCTTGGATTTCTTGGCTTAGCGTGTATGCAGGAAGAGAACATGCTGAGTCACCTGAGTGAACACCCGCTTGTTCGATGTGCTCCATGATACCGCCGATAACTACGCGCTCACCGTCACAGATAGCATCGATATCCACTTCAACCGCGTCATCTAGGAAGCTATCAAGAAGAACTGGAGATTCGTTCGATACACTTACTGCTTCGTTGAAGTAGCGACGTAAGTCTTGCTCATCGTATACGATTTCCATCGCACGACCACCAAGTACGTAAGAAGGACGTACAACCAATGGGAAGCCGATTTCGCGAGATTTCTCTACCGCTTGTTCCATTGTTGTTACTGTCGCGTTCTCTGGTTGTAGAAGACCTAGACGGTCAACAGCAACTTGGAAACGCTCACGGTCTTCTGCACGGTCGATTGCATCTGGACTAGTACCAATGATTGGCACGCCAGCCGCTTCAAGTGCGCGAGCCAGTTTAAGTGGCGTTTGACCACCGTACTGAACGATAACGCCTTTTGGCTTCTCAACGCGAGCGATTGCTAGTACGTCTTCCAGAGTTACTGGTTCGAAGTACAGACGGTCAGATGTGTCGTAATCCGTTGAAACAGTCTCAGGGTTACAGTTAACCATGATAGTCTCGTAACCATCTTCACGTAGTGCTAGAGATGCATGTACACAACAGTAGTCAAATTCAATACCTTGGCCGATACGGTTTGGACCGCCACCAAGAATCATGATCTTGTCTTTGTCTGTTGGGTTCGCTTCACATTCGTCATCGTAAGATGAGTACATGTAAGCCGTATCTGAAGAGAACTCAGCCGCACACGTATCAACGCGCTTGTAAACTGGGTGGATGTCGTATTGGTCACGTAGACGACGGATTTCGCTTTCCGCTACACCTAGAATCTTAGATAGGCGTGCATCCGCAAAACCTTTACGCTTCAGCTTGTTTAGCTCGTCTTTGTTCAAACCAGCAAAGCCTTTCGCTTTAAGTTCTTGCTCAAGCTTAACGATGTCTTCGATTTGAACTAGGAACCAACGGTCGATTTGCGTTAGGTTGAATACGCCATCTACAGACATACCCGCACGGAATGCATCCGCGATGTACCAAATACGCTCTGCGCCAGCTTCTTTTAGTTCGTGACGAATTGTTGTTAGTGCATCTGGCGCATCTAGGTCAACCATTTCGTCAAAGCCAGTCGCGCCAACTTCTAGGCCGCGAAGTGCTTTTTGTAGAGATTCTTGTTGGTTACGGCCGATAGCCATAACTTCACCAACAGACTTCATTTGCGTCGTTAGACGGTCGTTAGCACCTGCAAATTTCTCGAAGTTGAAACGAGGAATCTTAGTTACTACGTAGTCGATTGTTGGTTCGAATGATGCTGGTGTTGCGCCACCCGTGATGTCATTTTGCAGTTCATCTAATGTGTAACCCACAGCCAGTTTCGCTGCAATCTTAGCGATTGGGAAACCTGTCGCTTTAGACGCTAGAGCAGAAGAACGAGATACACGTGGGTTCATCTCGATGATAACCATACGGCCATCTTTCGGGTTGATACCAAACTGTACGTTAGAACCACCCGTTTCAACACCAATCTCACGCAGTACCGCTAGAGAAGCGTTACGCATTAATTGGTATTCTTTGTCTGTTAGCGTCTGTGCTGGTGCAACTGTGATTGAATCACCGGTGTGGATGCCCATTGGGTCAAAGTTTTCAATCGCACATACGATGATACAGTTGTCCGCTTTGTCACGAACCACTTCCATCTCGTACTCTTTCCAACCGATAAGAGATTCATCGATTAGAAGCTCGTTGGTTGGAGATAGGTCCAGACCACGACGACAGATTTCTTCAAATTCTTCTTTGTTGTATGCGATACCACCGCCAGTACCACCCATAGTGAATGATGGACGGATGATACATGGGAAGCCAACCATATCTAGAACGCCGTAAGCTTCTTCCATGGTTTTCGCAGTATCCGCACGTGGACACTCAAGGCCGATAGACTTCATCGCTTTATCGAAACGAGAACGGTCTTCTGCTTTATCGATAGCGTCAGCCGTTGCACCAATCATCTCTACACCGAACTCTTCAAGAACACCGTGTTTCTCTAGGTCTAGTGCACAGTTAAGTGCTGTTTGGCCACCCATTGTAGGTAGAACTGCATCTGGCTTCTCTTTCGCAATGATGTTGCGAACAACTTCCCATTGGATAGGCTCGATGTAAGTTGCATCAGCCATGTCTGGGTCAGTCATGATGGTCGCTGGGTTCGAGTTTACAAGAATAACTCGGTAACCTTCTTCGCGAAGCGCTTTACAAGCTTGAGCACCAGAGTAATCGAACTCACATGCTTGGCCGATAACGATCGGGCCAGCACCTAGAATTAGAATACTTTTAATGTCAGTACGTTTTGGCATTGTCTACTACTCCGAATTACGCTGTGTGCTTTTTAATTAGTTCAATGAAGTGGTCGAATAACGGCGCTGCGTCTTCTGGACCTGGGCTTGCTTCTGGGTGACCTTGGAAGCTAAATGCTGGTTTATCTGTACGATGGATACCTTGCAGAGAACCATCAAATAGAGACTTGTGCGTAGCACGTAGGTTTTCAGGAAGTGTGTCTTCGTCAGCAGCAAAGCCGTGGTTTTGCGAAGTAATCATCACAACATCACGATCTAAATCTTTAACTGGGTGGTTTGCACCGTGGTGACCAAACTTCATCTTCACTGTCTTAGCGCCTGACGCAAGAGCAAGAATTTGGTGGCCTAGACAGATACCAAAGATTGGTAAGCCTTTTTCTAGGAACACTTTTGTCGCTTCAATTGCGTAAGTACATGGTTCTGGGTCACCAGGGCCATTTGAAAGGAATACACCGTCTGGGTTTAGTGCAAGCACTTCTTCAGCAGAAGTTTCAGCTGGAACAACCGTTAGGCGGCAGCCGCGGTCAACGAGCATTCGTAGGATGTTTCGTTTTGCACCGAAGTCATAAGCAACAACGTGGTATGGCAATTCTGAGTCTGCTTTCGCTTCAGGAAGTCCACCCGTAAGCGTCCACGAACCTTGTTTCCATTGATACGCTTCTTTTGTTGTAACTTCTTTCGCAAGGTCCATACCTTTCAGGCCAGGGAATTCTTTTGCCTTAGCTAGAGCCAAAGCTTCGTCTAAGTTGTTACCCGCTACAATACAACCGTTCTGAGCGCCTTTTTCACGAAGAATACGCGTCAGCTTACGAGTATCGATATCAGCGATACCAACAACGTTTTGCGACTTAAGGTAATCAGAAAGGGATTGTTCATTACGGAAGTTAGAAGCGATAAGAGGGAGATCGCGAATCACAAGGCCTTGAGCGTGGATTGAAGAGGATTCTTCGTCTTCGGAATTGGTTCCGGTATTGCCAATGTGAGGGTAAGTAAGGGTAACGATTTGTTGAGAATAGGAAGGATCAGTGAGGATTTCTTGGTACCCCGTCATCGAGGTATTAAAAACGACTTCACCAACTGCAGAACCTACAGCGCCAATGGCTTCACCGTGAAATACTGTCCCATCTTCTAGGACAAGTAGTGCTGACTTTTTCAAGACAACCTCCAGAAATAAATATGCATTAAAATTGATTTAATTTGCAAATCTACCTTCCTGCAACACTTAAAAGTGAGTGTTTATGGAAATTAGACAAATTGGCGGTATTTTAGTGATGTGCGTGATACGTGTCAACATTTAACGCAAAAGAAATTAAAGATTTGTACGCACTAATTCAATTTACCCTTCCAAAGCTCCAAAAGTTCAACTTTCATGGTCAATTAAGCACGATATTGAGATTTTCCAATTTTATCCCATTACTTTTGTCTGCCTTTAAGTACTAAAAACATCACCAACAAAAAGCAATCGATAAATACAAACAGAAAACATGAAGATTTAAAGATCTAATCCAAAAATAAGACCAAGACAACAAAACAACAAGAAAAGTGAGGTAAAAACGATGTTAAAAGGTAGGTTTAAGAGAGAGGTGAGAAACAAGAATACTGCGTTAAAGGTAGCAAATAAAGAAAGCGCCGGCAATTGCCGGCGCATAATTATCTATTTACAGATCATTCAAACCAAGGACATCTGTCATGGTATAAAAGCCTGCTGGCTTGTCATTGAGCCAAACAGCAGCTTTGATCGCACCGTTTGCAAAGGTCATTCGGTCAGTCGCTTTATGAGTAATCTCCACTCGTTCGCCGATATCTGCAAACATAGCAGTGTGTTCTCCGATGATGTCACCGGCACGAATCGTTGCGAAGCCAATCTCATCTTTCGTACGTTCGCCAGTAATGCCTTCACGTGACCATACCGCCACATCGTTCAGCTCATTGCCCATAGCACCGGCGATCGCTTCACCCATACCAATCGCAGTACCTGATGGTGCATCCACTTTATGACGGTGGTGGGCCTCAACGATTTCAACATCACAGTAATCGCCCATCACTTTAGCGGCTTTCTCTAGTAGCTTAAATACTAGGTTGACGCCTACGCTGTAGTTTGGTGCCATTACAATAGGCATCTCTTTTGCAGCAGCGTCAATCACCTGCTTCTCCTCTTCTGAGAAGCCTGTCGTACCGATGATAAGTTTTTTGCCGTGACGTTTACAAAGTTCAATATTCGCTAATGTGCTAACAGGTGCGGTAAAGTCGACAATCACATCAAACTCTTCGATGGCTTTAGACAAATCATCCACTAGAGCAACATCAAAGCGACCTTCCCCACATAGCTCGCCAACATCAACGCCTACTAATGATGACTCGGGACGTTCCGAGCCAGCGCCAACACTAGCTTCTGAATTATGATGAGCGGCTTTCACCAAGTTGCGGCCCATACGACCCGCTGCTCCTGCTATTGCAATTCTTACCACTGCGAATATCTCCATTGTTTTGGTTACTGTTGCCGCAGTTCTCTTGCAGCAACGTTCATTCGATTAATCTCTTTAAACTAACAACAATCTCAAACTCAGGCTAGCAATTAAGAAAACTCTTTTACCACTCGCTCTAAAATTGGCACATTTGCTTCAGGGAAAGCGTACTGATTCAATGATTCAAGGCTGACCCATTCACCTTGCTGACCTTCTTTACCATAAGGTTGCTCTTCAAAATCAGTCACGAGAATGAAATCGAACTTAAGTGACTTGTCCGTGTAATCAAATTCAAGATGCTCAAACAGAGACTGCTCGGTCACCTTGATACCGATCTCTTCATCAAGCTCGCGAGTCATCGCTTGCTCAATAGTTTCGCCCTCTTCAACCTTGCCACCAGGAAACTCCCAAAAGCCGCCTTTGTGCTTGTCATCTGGGCGCTTTGTAATAAATACCTGTGACTTATCTTGATTGAAGATAATACCCGCTACGATATGGATTCTTTTCATTGATGGTGTTCCTTAATAAAACGCTGAACTCACATAGTCCCTAAATACATCATCCTCAAGAAGGAGGAACGACTGAGTTGGGGATCTAAAACTACGCGAGCCTAACTAAACAAGATTCCCTACTACGCTCGCTCCTCGCTATAGGGAATGACGACTTCCTTGAGTAACAAAGTAAGCCATGAAATTTACATACAAAAAGAGCCGCCTAAGCGACTCTTGAATAAATAAAATTATATTTAGGCAAAGCTGTAATGGTTGAGAACAAGGAGGCGACGCGGAGTTTACAAGTGTAAATGAGCATCGCCGACGCAGTTATCAACCTTTACAGCAAAGCATCAATTAATTTTACCGTGACACTGTTTGTACTTCTTACCGCTACCACATGGGCAAGGCTCGTTACGACCAACTTTACGCTCATCACGTACTACAGTTTGTGGCGACGCTGCTTCTGCTTCATCATCACCTAGCTGGTTTTCTGCTGTTGCGTGTTGCGCTTGTGCACGACGCGCTGCTTCTTCAGCTTGAGCTTGACGCTGCGCTTCCATCTTTTCTACTTCTTCTTGTTGCTGAACGCGAACTTTCGAAAGGATAGTAATAACGTCTGACTTCAGTACATCCAGTAGACCTTCAAACAGTTCAAACGACTCGCGCTTGTACTCTTGTTTCGGGTTCTTCTGAGCGTAACCACGCAGGTGGATACCTTGACGAAGGTGATCCATCGCAGCCAAGTGCTCTTTCCATAGACCATCTAGCGTTTGCAGCATT
Source organism: Vibrio sp. 070316B (assembly GCF_013114115.1). NCBI lineage: Bacteria > Pseudomonadati > Pseudomonadota > Gammaproteobacteria > Vibrionales > Vibrionaceae > Vibrio > Vibrio sp. 070316B. The sequence continues at coordinate 59,037 of NZ_VTYC01000009.1, forward strand.
ACAGACTTCTCGAAGTTGCGTAGCACTTGTGCACCAACCACTTCTTCTTTCTGTTTGTAAGCATCAACAGCCATGCCTAGGATACGTTCACGTAGTGCTTCTTCGTAAAGCTTGTCGTCTTCGTCCAACCAGCCTTGAATATCAAAGTCTAGGTCGAAGTCGTTCTTCAGACGATCTTGTAGACCAGCGATGTCCCACATATCTTCTAGCGATTGCGGAGCAATGTACTCATCGATAACCGACGTAAACACGTCTTCACGGTTGTGCTCAATCATTTCGCTGATGTCGTCAGAGCCCATTAGCTCATCACGCAGCTCGTATACCACCTTACGTTGGTCATTGGCTACATCATCGTACTCTAGAAGTTGCTTACGGATATCGAAGTTACGCCCTTCAACTTTACGTTGTGCTTTTTCGATAGAGCGAGATAGCATCTTAGATTCGATCGCTTCACCTTCATCCATACCGCTCTGGATAAGACCAGCCATACGATCAGAAGTGAAAATACGTAGTAGAGAATCTTCCATCGATAGGTAGAAACGTGAAGAACCTGCATCACCTTGACGACCAGAACGACCACGTAGCTGGTTATCGATACGACGAGATTCGTGACGCTCTGTACCAATGATGTGTAGACCACCTGATTCTAGTACTTTGTCGTGAACCACTTTCCAGTCCGCTTTGATCTTGTCGATCTGCTCTTGAGTTGGACTTTGTAGTTTCTCAACTTCAGACTGCCAGCTACCACCTAACACGATATCGGTACCACGACCGGCCATGTTAGTTGCGATAGTTACTGCACCAGGTGTACCTGCTTGCGCTACGATTTCCGCTTCTTTCTCGTGGAATTTCGCGTTTAGTACGTTATGCTTAATTTTTGCTTTTTTCAGTGCGTTAGACAGTAGCTCTGATTTCTCGATAGAAACAGTACCAACCAGTGATGGCTGACCTGCAGCAACACGGTCTTTAATGTCTTCAATGATCGCATTGAATTTGTCTTCTTCTGTACGATAAACCACATCTGGCATATCGTTACGAACCATAGGTTTGTTAGTCGGGATAACAACCGTTTCTAGGCCATAGATAGACTGGAATTCGAAAGCTTCAGTATCGGCTGTACCTGTCATACCTGACAGTTTCTCGTACAGACGGAAGAAGTTTTGGAAGGTAATCGAAGCTAGCGTTTGGTTTTCATTCTGAATCTTCACACCTTCTTTTGCTTCAACAGCTTGGTGTAAACCTTCAGACCAACGACGACCTGGCATTGTACGGCCAGTATGTTCATCAACGATAACCACTTCGCCTTCTTCAGTTACGATGTAGTCTACGTTCTTCTCAAACAATACGTGAGCACGCAACGCAGCATTAACATGGTGTAGTAGGCTGATGTTTGTTGGAGAGTAAAGCGTATCGCCCTCTTCCATCAGACCATTTTTCACCATTAGCTCTTCAACAAATTCTTGACCGTTTTCAGTCAGGTGAACCTGCTTAGATTTTTCGTCCATGGTGTAGTGACCTTCACCACGGTACTCTTCAGAATCTTCTTTATCTTGGCGCTCAAGATGAGGAATCAATGTGTTAATACGCGTGTAAAGATCTGAGCTATCTTCAGCCGGGCCAGAGATAATAAGAGGTGTACGCGCTTCATCGATTAAGATTGAGTCAACCTCATCGACTACAGCAAAGAAGCGTTCGCGTTGAACACGGTCTTCAGCACGGAAAGCCATGTTGTCACGTAGGTAATCGAAACCAAACTCGTTGTTTGTTCCGTATAGGATATCCGCTTGGTATGCTTCTTTTTTCTCTGGTGGAGCCATGTTTGGCACGTTCACGCCAACAGTCATACCAAGGAATTCAAATAATGGGCGGTTAGTTTCCGCATCACGCTTAGCTAGGTAGTCGTTCACCGTTACTACGTGAACACCTTTACTAGGTAGGGCGTTAAGATAAGCAGGTAGAGTTGCTGTAAGAGTCTTACCCTCACCAGTACGCATCTCTGCAATTTGGCCAGCATTTAGAACCATGCCACCAATCATTTGCACGTCAAAGTGACGCATGCCGTAAACACGCTTAGACGCTTCACGTACCGTAGCAAATGCTTCAGGTAGGAGTTGGTCTAGCGATTCACCTTTGTCTAAGCGCTCACGAAACTCAACAGTTTTCGCTTTTAGCTCTTCGTCAGAAAGCGCTTCAAACGTTGGCTCGTAGTTATTAATTTCTTTTACAATTTTTCTAAGGCGGCGCAGTGTTCTGTCATTGCGACTGCCAATTACCTTTGTCAGCAGCTTAGTAATCATGTGCTTGGAATCTCTTCGTTCTCAGATCGTCCGCGATCTATTTTAAATGCCGTCAGTCTCTACTAGCGATGAACCAGTCTTCAGTTACTAACCAAGGATACTGAGATAAATCTAGTATTTCTGATATTGTACTTGAGAGTAGAGTTTTCAAGGCTTGAGTTAAAATTAATGCCCCTTAGTGTAAGTAATTTTCACACCAACGACCATTTATAACCCCATTTGTTTGATGTGCTTGGAACTTTTCTTTCTAATTGCTGATGGATTAGCCAGACTGGCGACCATTAGTCGATGACTTTCGGATGTTGATGACACTGTATCTGGAAAATAGATACAAAAAAACCAGGCCGATAGCCTGGTTTTCGAAATCTTACATTGTTGAAAACAACAATTACGCTAGAACCATTCCTGGTTCAGCAAAAGCCACTGGCGAGCCAGCTTCTTCTTCGAATGTTGCCCATTCCCAAGCTTCTGCGTCAGCAAGCACTGCACGTAGTAGTTGGTTGTTTAGGCCGTGACCTGATTTGTATGCACGGAATTCACCGATAATAGCGTGTCCACACATATAAAGGTCACCAATCGCATCTAGCACTTTATGAGTTACAAACTCATTGTCAAAACGTAGACCTTCTTCATTAAGAATTCGGTATTCGTCTAGTACGATTGCACAGTCAAAGCTACCACCCAAACACAAGTTTTGTGATTGAAGGTATTCGATATCACGCATGAAGCCGAAAGTACGAGCTCGAGAGATCTCTTTCACAAAGCCTTGAGAAGAGAAATCAAACAATAGATGCTGTTCGTCAGACTCAATTGCAGGGTGGTTGAACTCGATTTCAAAGTCCATACGGAAGCCGTTAAATGGAACAAACTCTGCCCACTTATCGCCATCTTCGAAACGAACTGGCTTTTTGATGCGAATGAAACGTTTTGGTGCATTCAGCGTTTCAACACCCGCTTGCTGTAGCAAGTATACGAATGGGCTTGCGCTGCCATCCATAATTGGGATCTCTGGTGCATCTACTTCAACAATAATGTTGTCGATGCCCATGCCCGCTAAAGCCGCGTTAAGGTGTTCCACTGTAGAAATACGTACGCCTTCGTCATTTACAAGAGCAGTACATAACATAGTGTCACGAACTGATGCTGGATCAGCTGGAAAATCTACAGGTGGATTTACATCAGTACGACGGTAAACAATACCTGTATTTGCAGCTGCCGGGCGAAGAGTAAGTGTGACTTTACGACCAGAGTGGAGACCCACACCAGTTGTTTTCACAATTTCTTTCAGAGTACGTTGTCTGATCATCTGCTTGCCTCGTTATCAGTGCTACAAATCACGGTCAGTATTTACCGACCGCGAATTTTACCATTAATTCGACGATAGTCAAATTTTGGGTAATTGTTAATCAGCCTGACGTCGTAAGAATGCTGGAATATCTAAGTATCCGCTCTCTTTCTCAGCCTTAGGTGCTGCACTTTGGCTAGCGCCTGTACCTGAAGAAACAGGCGACGTTGTTGGCTGCGGCTTAACTTGAGGTTTTACCTCAGTTTTTTCTTGCAATGGTTGTGCCACTTTCTCTTCCACTTTTGGTGCAGCTTGTGCCGCTACTTGTGGTTGAGGAGTTGCTGCAACCTTAGCTTTTCCACCAGCAACTAGTGTAATGTCTGGTTTTCTCTCTGTGCCGATACCTGTTGCAACAACAGTTACACGGATTTCGTCCGTCATATCAGGGTCTAGAGAAGTACCAATCACAACAGTTGCATTATCAGAAGCGAATGCCTTAACTGTGTTACCTACTGTTTCGAATTCATCTAGACGCATATCTAGGCCAGCAGTGATGTTCACAAGAACGCCACGTGCACCAGCTAGGTCGATGTCTTCTAGTAGTGGGCTAGAAATTGCCGTTTCAGCAGCTTCTTCAGCACGGTCTTCACCTTTCGCGATACCGCTACCCATCATTGCATGACCCATTTCCGACATTACGGTGCGAACATCCGCGAAGTCGACGTTGATCATACCAGGGCGAGTAATTAGCTCAGCGATACCTTGTACAGCGTTTTTAAGTACATCATTTGCACTTGCGAAAGCTTCTAGCAGTGTAACGCCACGGCCTAGTACTTTAAGTAGCTTTTCATTTGGAATCGTAATTAATGAATCCACATGTTTAGAAAGCTCTTCGATACCTTGCTCAGCAAACGCTAAACGCTTTTTGCCTTCAAAGCTAAATGGCTTAGTTACAACAGCAACGGTTAGCACACCCAGCTCTTTCGCAACTTCAGCAATAACTGGAGCAGCACCTGTACCAGTACCACCGCCCATACCAGCTGCGATAAATACCATATCGGCGCCAGTTAGAACTTCTTTAATTCTTTCTCGATCTTCGAGAGCTGCATCACGGCCTACTTGTGGATTTGCACCAGCACCAAGACCTTTAGTGATATCACCACCAATTTGGATCACGCTGCTCACGCTTGTTTTACGAAGTGCTTGTGCATCAGTATTAACACTGATGAATTCTACGCCTTCGATTGATTCACGTACCATGTGCTCAACAGCGTTACCGCCACCGCCACCAACTCCAACGACTTTAATTACTGCATCGTCAGACATTTCCATCATCGGTTCAAACATGTGTTATCTCCGTTTTTTCCTGCAACTCAGGTTAAAACTCTTTTTGTATCCAATTACGCAATTTACCAAATAAACCAGACATCGAAGGTGCTGAACGCTTAGGTTCGCTGTAATCACCTTCATCACTGATCTGACAATCTCTTGCGTAATGAAGTAAACCAACCGCCGTAGAATGATACGGCTCTTTAACATAATCAGTTAAGCCACTAACTTCTAATGGCTTACCAACTCGAACTTGATTGCGGAAAACACGTTCCGCACACTCTACCAATCCGTCAATTTGTGCCGCTCCACCAGTGAGGACGACGCCAGCTGCAAGGTGGTGTTTAATACCTTCGTCTCGTAGCTGTAATTGAACCGTATCGATAGTTTGGTTAACGAGGCCCATAAGTTCAGTGTAACGTGGTTCAATCACTTCCGACAAAGTTTGTCGTTGCAAACTTCTTGACGGGCGACCACCAACACTTGGGACGTTAACAGAGTCATCCTTGCTAACGAGTTCACTCAGAGCGCAACCATGGTTTACTTTTATCTCTTCAGCATCGCTCACTGGCGTACCGAAAGCGAAGGCAATATCACTGGTTACTGCATTTCCTGCATAGGAAAAGACTTCTGTGTGTCGTAGCGCGCCGCCAGTCCAAATGGAAATATCCATTGTACCCGCACCGATATCAACCACACACACTCCGAGCTCTCTCTCGTCTTCAGTAATTACCGCATTACTTGAGGCAAGTCCTGAAAACACGATTTGTTCTACTGTGAGACCACATCGTTCAACAGCTTTAATAATGTTTCTCGCCATGTCGCTATGGCAAGAAATTAGATGAACGCTCACTTCCATTCGAACACCAGACAGACCAAGTGGGTTCTTAATCCCTTCTTGATAATCAATGGTAAATTCTTGTGGGATCACGTGCAGAATTCTCTGCTCTTCACCTATTTTAATTGATTTCGCAGTATGGATCGCTCGATCCATATCGTCTTGAGACACCTCTTCATCAGAGATAGTGCCCATGCCTTTTTCAATTCGGCTTGCGATATGTTTGCCTGATAGCGAGATAAACACATTGCTGATTTGGCATTCCGCCATCAACTCTGCTTGATCAATTGCTCGCTGAACTGACTTAACTACCGACTCTAGGTCGTTCACACCACCTTTATCCATACCTCTGGATGGGCTTTGCCCAGAGCCAATGATATTGATTTGACCATCAGGCAGTATTTCACCAACCAGAGCTGATATGGTCGCAGTGCCTATATCAAGACCAACGATTATGTTGTCATCTGCGGTCTTAGTCATCTGTGCTCTCTTCTAACTCTTGCTCTGGAAACCAGCCTACAGCGGCTCCCGTATCATACCTGAGGTCGATGTAGCTCACTTGATTCGCCTTACTACCGAGTTCGTTGTAAAGCGAAATGAAGCGTTCAACACGCTCATCTAAAGAATCTTTACCTAGCTCTAAACGGATACCGTTATCTAGGATTATTTGCCAAGCGCGACGTTCGTTGAGAACAAGTGAGGTAACCGTTAACCCTAGACTGTTAATCAAAGGGGTTATCTTTCTCCACTTTTCGATCACTTCTTGGCTGGTGCCATCTGGGCCGTAAAGCTTAACTCTATCGCCTTTCAGAAGACCGATATCGCCATTAAACACCTGACCATCATCATTCAACAGCATGTTGCCGTTCCAGATTGCTGCAGCATGATACTCAGTCAAAAATACTTTTATTGTGTCTGGCCACTGCTTACGAATAGAGACAACAGACACCCAAGGCAATGCTTCTAAACTGTCTTGCAACACACCAATGTCTTGTGACATGAATGTACCAATATGCTCGAGTCTTCCAAAAGCATGTTGAACATCACCAGCGGTTACATAAGTTAAGTCACCTTGAATGACTATTTTGGAGAGAGGCAATCGTTGATCGTCCCACATCCAAGTCAGTGTGGTGTAGAAAAGAAACCCAATGAATAGCAATACCATGACAAAAAAGGACCCGCCTAGGGCGTGTTTCTTTAACGATGGTAAACTGAATAGGTGGCGGTTTTCGCTAAAAGTACTTTCTACCAAAGCCCGCTTTCCCTGTCGTTGGTTCGCAATTCTATTCCCTATCTTCGTAATAGAGGTAAAAGCACTTACTTTAACCTATGAATTATACTGAGCAAAATCAAACTATCAAACGTTGATAATAAGATTTTTGGTCAATTTTAGGTCAATCGCAAGAAGTGAGCGATTGACCACAGTATGTAGACAGTATTCTGCTACACGTTCTGCATTTTATTAATGTCTAACTGTAACGATTCTAGTTGCTTAGCAACGCGGCCAACATCGCCTGCACCCTGCGTCAATACAAGGTCGCCGCCTTGAATCACGTTAGCTAAAACCGATGGCAGCGTGTTGATATCAGCAACAAAGATTGGGTCAATCTTACCACGCCCGCGAATAGTTCGACTTAATGAGCGCCCGTCTGCACCTGCAATAGGTTTCTCACCCGCAGAATAAACATCTAATAAGATTAAGACATCAACCTGCTCAAGAACGTTCGCAAAATCATCATATAAATCACGTGTTCGACTGTAACGATGTGGTTGGAAAATCATCACGAGACGCTTATCAGCCCAACCACTTCGAGCAGCCTGAATCGTTACATCAACTTCGGTTGGGTGATGACCATAATCATCAACCAGCATTGCGACACCATTACCCGTCTCGTACTCACCAAGATGGTCGAAACGACGCCCAGTACCTTCGGTACCTGCCATCGCTTTTAGGATCGCTTCATCGCTGATGTCATCTTCCGTTGCCACTGCAATCGCCGCAGAGGCATTCAGTGCATTGTGACGACCTGGAATGTTCAACGTGATATCCAGATTAGCTTTACCTTCACGTACAACAGTGAACTTGCCTTGCTGGCCTTCTTGTACGTAGTTTTCAATACGGATGTCCGCATCTTCTGAGAAACCGTAAGTGATCACTTGGCGACTAACCTGAGGAATCAGCTCTCGTACAACAGGATCATCCACACACATCACAGCCTGACCATAAAATGGCAGGTTGTGTAAGAAATCGATAAACGTCTGCTTTAATGTTTCGAAGTCACCGCCATAGGTATCCATATGGTCCGCTTCGATATTGGTTACGATACTCACCATAGGTTGCAAGTGTAAGAATGATGCATCACTCTCATCAGCTTCAGCAATCAAGATACGGCTCGAACCAAGGCGGGCATTGGTACCTGCACTTTTCACTAACCCACCGTTTACAAACGTTGGATCTAAACCTGCTTCAGAGTAAATCTGTGTAACCAAAGCCGTTGTTGTTGTCTTACCGTGCGTACCTGCCACAGCAATACCGTGACGAAAACGCATCAGCTCAGCTAGCATTTCTGCACGACGAACGATAGGCGTACGCGCTTCACGAGCGGCAATAATCTCTGGGTTCTCTTCGTTGATAGCGGTTGATACCACGACTACACTTGCATCAGCAACGTTACTCGCCTGGTGGCCAATGTAAACGGTCGCACCCTTGCTAACTAAACGCTCTGTCACTGGATTTTGAGCGATATCAGAACCAGTGATCTGGTAGCCTTCATTAAGCAAGACTTCAGCAATCCCGCTCATTCCAGCACCACCAATACCAATGAAGTGGATAGATTTAACACGGCGCATCTCTGGCACCATTGCACGGATTTGCGCTAAGTCTTGGGTATGTTCAATCGTCATCAATTCAGTCTCATTATTTTGCTAAAGCTTTAATCGCTTCAGCGACAGTAACGTCGGCATCAAGCTTGGCTGCTTGACGCGCTTTTGTTGCCATCATTTTTAATTCATTTCTATCAAGTTCAGCGATGGTGTTCGCTAACTTTTCAGCCGTCAGTTGTGGCTGTTCAATCATTAACGCCGCACCACATTCAACTAAATGGTCGGCATTCAGTGCTTGCTGTCTGTCTTTGTGCATAAACGGAACAAAAATTGAACCGACACCGGCTGCTGATACCTCTGATACGGTTAACGCACCTGAGCGACACACTAATAGATCCGCCCACTCATAGGCTTGCGCCACATCATCAATAAATTCAGTTACTTGAACATTATCTACAGAATGTGATTTGTATTGTTCAATCACTTGCTGTTGATTGTTCTTACCCGCTTGGTGCATCACTGTGAAGCCTTCTCCAAGCTGTGCCATCGCTACAGGCAAAGTATCATTGAGGATTTTAGCCCCTTGGCTGCCACCCATAACCAAAATACGGATATCGCCATCACGCTCAGCCATGCGTAGCTCTGGCTCCGGTAAAGCAACCACATCCTCACGAACTGGGTTACCCACTACCTCAGCAGTAGGAAATGCACCAGGGAAGGCTTGGAAAACCTTTTTCGCAATCTTAGATAGCCACTGGTTGGTTAGACCCGCCACTGCATTTTGCTCATGCAAAACCACAGGAATGCCTGATAACCATGCCGCAATACCACCCGGGCCACTCACATAGCCACCCATACCAAGTACCACGTCAGGCTGCCACGCTTTGATATGCTGCTTTGCTTGAAGTATGGCATTAATAATTTGGAATGGGGCTTTAATTAGCTTACTAATGCCTTGACCACGCAGGCCTTTCACTTTAATGAAGTCGATCTCAATGCCATGTTTTGGCACTAAATCCGCTTCCATTCTGTCTGCTGTGCCTAACCAGCGAATTTCCCAACCTTGCTGCTGAAGCTTTTTAGCCACCGCTAGCCCTGGGAAAACGTGACCGCCAGTACCACCAGCCATCACTAAAAGTTTTTTGTTTTGTTTCATCGCTTTAGATTCTTATTCTACTAATTCGTTTTGACTATCAGCTTGTTCTTTTTGTTGCATTCGGCATTCGTGGTCAATGCGCAGCAGCATTGATACCGCCACAGACATAACAATTAAACTTGAACCACCGTAACTGATTAGCGGGAGGGTTAGACCTTTGGTCGGAACAATGCCAGATGCTGCACCTACGTTAACAAGCGTCTGAAACGCAAACCAAATACCAATACCAAAAGCCAGATAGCCACTGAACACTTGATCATGTTCAAAGGCTTTTTTGCCAATAAGAATGGCTTTTAACACCAAGCTGAAGATCAACATTAATACTAAGGTAACACCGACAAAGCCAAGCTCTTCAGCCAAGACCGCAAATACAAAATCAGTATGCGCTTCTGGTAGGTATTCGAGTTTTTGAATCGAGTTACCAAGCCCTTGTCCCATCCAATCACCACGGCCGAACGCCATCAATGATTGAGTTAATTGGTAGCCGCTACCAAACGGGTCATTCCATGGTTCCCAGAATGAAGTCACACGTCGAACACGGTAAGGTTCTATGACAATCAAACCAACGACAGCGGCAATACCAGCGACCATCAAGGCAATAAACTGTGACAACTTGGCACCAGCAATGAACAGCATGCCAAACAGCGTTACCAACATTACAACTACGGTACCCAAGTCGGGTTGACCAAGTAGCAAGACGGCAAAAGCACCAAACACCATGATGGGTTTTGCAAAACCACCAAAGAAGGTTTTTCTCACTTCGTCTTGTTTACGAACCAAGTAGCCCGCCATGAAGATAAACAAGGAAAGCTTAGCGACCTCGGCAGGCTGTAAGTTGAATAGCCCAAGAGGTATCCAGCGAGATGCACCGTTAACTGACTTACCGACGGCTAGTACTACGACCAACAAGAAGAAGGATAAGCCCAGCAGGTACATGCTGTATTGAAACCAGCGCTTCATCGGGATTTGCAATATCACACTGGATACACCCAATGCGAGCAATAGAAAGATCGCGTGACGGAACATAAAATGAAACGGCTGATCGGTTAAACGAGCACTGATGGGGAACGAAGCAGACGTCACCATCACCAAACCTGTCAGCATTAGCCCAAGAGCAATCCATACCAATTGACGATCGTAAAGCGCCTCGGGAGTAGCACGGTTTAGCCACTGCCAGATGGATTGATTAATCTCTTTGACTCTTTGCACTGAATGTTAGTCCTTCAACACGTTAAGCATACTCATGAGCAAGCTCAATGAACGCGTCACCTCTTGCCATGAAATTATTAAATTGATCGAAGCTTGCGCACGCCGGAGACAGCATCACCATATCTCCAGCCACCAGCTGTGGCGAGATAGATTCGATTATCTGCTGCATAGTGTCGAACTTTTGTGCCGATGGGTGTAGAGGCATGAATTGATCTGCATCTTCACCGAAACAACACAGCTGAACACGCTCAAGTTGCGTCAATACTGGTTCAAGCTCACTAAAGTCAGCACCTTTACCAACGCCGCCAACCAAAAGATATAACGTACCTTGATACTCCAACCCAGACAGGGCTGCCAATGTGCTGGCTACATTCGTTGCTTTGGAGTCATTAACCCATTTGATTTCGCGCTTGTCAGCCACGACTTGGCAACGATGCGTCAAACCGTTATAGGCCTTCAAAGCATCAAGACTTTTGCTGTAGTCGATACCAACTTGCTTCAATAGTGCAAGTGAGACTAACGCATTCGCCACATTGTGACGTCCAACCAATGTTAAATCTTGGGTAGCAAGGACAGGTGTACCGTGATCGACTAGCCACTCAGTACTATCAATCGTTGATACACCAAACTCTTGGTTATCTAAGCCAAAAGTCAACAATGGCATTGTCTGGTCAGGGTAAGTCTCTTTGTCTTCACGATTAACAATCGCACACTGCGCGTTATTAAAGATTCTTAACTTGGCCTCACGGTAATCAGCCATGCCTTGATAGCGATCCATATGATCTTCAGACAGATTTAAGAATGCCGCAGCGGCAAGTTTTAAATTTGATGTAGTTTCTAGCTGAAAACTTGAAAGTTCAAGGACATATAAATCCGCATCAAGTTCTAGAAGGTCTAGGGCTGGAATGCCAATATTGCCGCCAACGCCAACATTAAGCCCAGCAGCCTTAGCAAGCACACCAGTCAAATCAGTCACGGTACTCTTACCGTTTGAACCAGTAATCGCCACAACAGGCTTATCTACAGCCCAACCAAACAACTCGATGTCGCCAACGACAGGCGTACCCGCTTGAAGCACATCTTGAATTTCAGGTGTCGCTAAAGCAATGCCTGGGTTAGCAACCACTAGATCAGCCTCAGCTAACCATTGGCTATTCCAGCTTCCAGAATGCAGCTCAACCGACTCAGGCAAAGATTCTTTTCCTGGCGGTAGATCTCGCGTATCAATGACCTTCACATGCGTATGAGGTTGATATTTTACGAGATGTTTAACGACAGAGAGCCCGGTAATACCGAGCCCCACAACCACTACATTTTGAATATTTTGCCAACGTTCCATTTAAACAAGATGCTCTTAATAGTTTTAAAGAGCCTCTAATACAGAGGCTCGCATAGGATTAACGAACTTTCAGTGTCGCTAGGCCAATCAGTACCAATACCATTGAGATGATCCAAAAGCGCACGATAACACGCGGTTCTGGCCAGCCTTTCAGCTCATAGTGGTGGTGAATCGGTGCCATACGGAAAATACGTTGGCCACGTAATTTGTAAGAGCCGACTTGCAGGATTACTGACAAGGTCTCCATTACAAACACACCACCCATGATCACTAGTACCAACTCTTGACGAACGAGTACCGCAATCACACCTAACGCACCACCCAGTGCTAGAGAGCCAACATCGCCCATGAATACTTGTGCTGGGTAAGTGTTAAACCATAGGAAGCCAAGGCCTGCACCAACGATAGCAGTACATACCACAACCAGTTCAGAGGTGTATGGGATGTATGGAATGTGTAGGTATGCTGCAAAGTTAACGTTACCTGTCGCCCAAGCGATAACAGCAAAACCCGCTGCAACCATAACCGTTGGCATAATCGCCAAGCCATCTAGGCCATCAGTTAGGTTTACCGCGTTACTGGTACCCACAATAACAAAGTAAGTTAGAACAATGTACAGTAAACCAAGTTGTGGCATCACATCTTTAAAGAAAGGCACCACTAATTGTGTTGCTGCAGTGTCTTGCCCGTGAGCATACAGAGCAAATGCCACTACCAAAGCAATCGCCGACTGCCAAAAGTACTTCCAACGAGCAATCAGACCATCAGTGTTCTTACGAACAACTTTACGATAATCATCAACAAAACCAACTGCACCGTAACCGCCTAGCACGACAAGCACCGCCCAAACGTAAGGGTTTGATAAGTCAGCCCAAAGCAAGACTGTAATAATGATCGCAGCAAGGATCATCACACCACCCATAGTTGGTGTGCCACGCTTACTAAAGTGAGACTCTGGGCCGTCGTTACGAACAACTTGGCCAATTTGCAGCATTTGCAGACGCTCAATTAAACGAGGTCCCATCCACAGCGACAGACATAAAGCCGTCAAAATGCTCGCGATTGCACGAAACGATAAGTATTCGAACAAACGGAAAAAAGAAAAGTGTGGCTGTAGTAGCTCTGCAAGCCAAATTATCATGAAAAGTTCTCCTTTAAAGCAGCGGCTATTTTACTCATTCCTGCACTATTGGCGCCTTTTACCAACAAGGTATGTGGCGCGTTTTCTGGCAAGCTCAAGTGCTGCTCTATGTGCGCGATCATCGCTTCATGCGTTGCAAAGTGAGTACCGTTACACACTTCACTAATCACCTTGGTATCATCACCGTAAGTGAGTACATGCTCAAAAGCGAATGGGGCAGCATATTCACCGACTTGACGGTGAAGTGCAAGGCTTTCATCGCCTAATTCAGCCATATTGCCTAAAATCAACCAACGCTGACCTTTGAAGCTCGACAACAATTTAGCTGCCGCCTTCATTGCCGGTACGCTGGCGTTGTAACTGTCATCTATCAGCTTGATATTCTGACTTAATTGTTGAACCTCAACTCGGCCTTTAACTGAGATAAGATTCGCTAAACCGCTTTTAATTTCTGCAAGCGTGGCACCGAATTGAATGCTCAGTGCAGCTGCCGCTAATGCGTTTGCTACATTGTGCTGACCAATAATGCCAAGTTCGACATCGATGGCACCTTGTGGGGTCTGCATATCAAAGCAAGCTTCACCCTGCTCGTTGATGCGAATATTCGTCGCAAAGTAATCCGCCGTGTCATCACTTTCAGAAAAGGTCAGTACGTTTTTGTCTGCAAGGACATCTTTCCAGAAGTCACCACCATTGCTCTCTAGGTTAACAATAGCAGTATCATCAGCAGCAAGCCCCTGAAAAATTTCGCCTTTCGCTTGCTTCACACCATCGATAGAGCCAAAACCTTCTAAGTGTGCCGCCGCGACATTGTTCACCAAAGCAACCTGTGGTTTAACAAGCTGAGTGGTATAAGCAATTTCACCGATGTGATTGGCGCCTAGTTCGATCACTGCGTAGTCGTCGCTTGACTCACTACGCAGCAGGGTTAACGGTACCCCAATATCATTATTGAAGTTGCCTGCTGTAAACAGCACCTTGCCACGTTGCTGCAAAATGCTCGCAACCATCTCTTTTACTGTCGTCTTGCCGCAGCTGCCTGTAATCGCCATAGTTGGAACGTTACATTGCTCATGAATCCAAGCACTTAGCTGACCTAAAGCAAGTTTAGTGTCTTCAACAACAACTTGAGTAATATTTAGGTCAAGTTTTCGTTGAACTAATAACGCACTCGCATTGGCCTCAACAGCCTGACCACAAAAATCATGCGCATCAAAACGTTCACCAACGAGAGCAACAAACAGCGCACCTTGTTCTACGGTACGAGTGTCGGTAGAAACCGCATTGATCAAACTATTGCTCGATTTGCCAGCCTCTATCAGCTGACCGTTCACCGCTGAGCAGATCTGCTCGAGTGATACATCAATCATTATGAAATACCTAAAAGTTGTAGCGCAGACTCTCGATCCGAATAGTGGATCGTTTTGTCTTTCAATACTTGGTAATCCTCATGGCCTTTACCTGCCAGAAGAATAATGTCGTTATTACCCGCCTTCTCTAAAGCAAACTTAACCGCCTGAAAGCGATCGTGTTCAACAAAGGCGGCATCAGGCTCACTTAAGCCTGCCAGCATGTCTTTAACAATCAATGCCGGATCTTCGCTGCGAGGATTGTCATCTGAAATAATAATTTTGTCGGCGAACTGCTCTGCGGTCACCGCCATCATAGGGCGCTTGCCGGTATCTCGATCACCACCGCAGCCAAAGATTGCCCATAGCTTTCCAGAGCAGTGAACTCGTAGTGCTGCTAGTGCTTTCTCTAATGCGTCTGGTGTATGCGCATAATCGACCACTACTTTGGCTTTGTTTGGTACTTGGAACAATTCCATGCGACCAATAACCGGTTGCAGTTGAGGTGCTGTGTCGATCAAAGTTTGCTTGTCGATGCCTAGTGAGAGTAATGTCGCGAAAGCAACCAATACATTTGATGCGTTGAACTGGCCAATTAAAGGAACAGACAGTTCTCCCTGCCCCCAGCTACCATCAAAAGCGAGTTTGATACCGGTCTCTGCATAAGCAACATCCGATGCCCATACTGACTGCTGGTAGCCCGATAACGGAAGTAATGAAACAGCTACTGCATTAGACAGATCTGCCATCCAAGCTTTACCGACTTCATCGTCGACATTAATCACAGCGTGCTTACAATTATGCTGAGTAAACAAGCTCTTCTTAGCTAGAGCGTACTCTTCCATCGTGCCGTGGTAATCCAAGTGGTCACGGCTCAAGTTGGTAAATACACCAACCTCAAAGTTCAACGCCTTAACTCGACCTTGAACCAAACCATGAGACGAGATTTCCATCGCGGTATAAACGGCGTTTTCTTCAGCTAACTCACTCAGTGTGCGTTGTATTTCAATCGCACTACCGGTCGTATTAGCCGCCGTTTTAAGGTTGTCTAGAAAGCCATTACCCGTTGTGCCCATTACCGCAGAGCGTTGGCCGACTAGGTCTAGCCACTGAGCAATCAATTGAGTGATAGTGGTTTTTCCATTGGTGCCAGTAACGCCAATCAATTTAGTCGCTTGAGAAGAGTAAATACGACCCGCCAGTTCTGAGAGGATTACATTCAGCTCAGATACATAAATCACTGGCACTGCATCTAACCATTCAACCAAACCATGCGTTTTGTCATCGCTAGCTTGTGCAATAACCGCCTTTGCGCCCTGAGCAACGGCTTTGTCGATAAAGCGGCGACCATCGACAGCATGCCCTACAATGGCAACAAAGGTATCACCGTCCTTGATGGCACGACTGTCTAGCACCAATTGCTCAACCGCAATCGACGCTAACTCGGGAGCACTAAAATCTCCCCAAGGAGAAAGTAAAGATGACAGCGTGAGGCTATTACTCATATTGAATCCTGATTAGATCTATTCTTGAAACTTGTTTTCATCAGCAGGGACATTCAGTATTTGCAGTGCGCCCTTCATGATTTCAGAAAAAACAGGGGCTGCGACCGAGCCACCATAGTAAAGGTCACCTTGAGGTTCATTGATCATCACAACCAAAGAGACTCTTGGGTCACTCACTGGAGCAACACCAGCGGTATAGGCGAAGTACTCGTCTCCATAACCACCGGAAATCGCTTTTCTAGATGTACCTGTTTTTGCTGCTACTCGGTAACCCGGCACGGCAGCTCTTGTCGCTGTACCGCCCTTTTGGGTTACGCCTTCTAACATGTTCAAAACCAACTCAGCATTTTCGCGCTTGATGATCTGTTTTGAGAAATCTTGGTCGTTGCTTTTAACGATATGAATAGGCTCGTAAACACCGTGATTCGCTAACGTCGCATAGGCATGAGCCAATTGAAGCGGAGTAATCGCTAGGCCATAACCAAATGATAAGGTAGCAATTTCAAACTTAGACCAGCGTCGACGGTTAGGGAAAATACCGGCAGTTTCACCGACTAGGTTCAGTCCAGACATCTCACCAAGGCCTACTGAACTGTACATACCCAGTAGCGCTTCAAGCGGCATATCCAGGGCTAATTTCGCCACACCGATGTTACTCGACTTCTTAAGGATTAACGCTAAGTCTGCCTTACCAACTTTGGAAGTATCACGTACACGACTACCACCGATTTGCATGATGCCGTTGCCCGTATCAATCACAGTATCAGCATCTGCGGTGCCATTTTCGAGAGCCGCTAGAACGACAAAAGGCTTAACCGTCGAACCTGGCTCAAAAGCATCGGTGATCACGCGGTTACGCATCTTAAAGCTTTGTAAGTCAGCACGATTGTTTGGGTTGTAAGACGGCGCGTTGACCATGGCCAAAACCGCCCCCGTTTTTACGTCTAATAAGATAGCAGAGCCAGACGTCGCCTTGTGATCGGCTACCGCCTGTTTAATCGCTCGATAAGCGATGGCTTGTAGGCGCTGATCGATGGTTAATTCGAGTGGTTTGCCTTCTTCACGCTCTTCTAGTGCAATGTTTTCCACTACTCGCCCGTAACGGTCTTTACGGATTGTACGTTTACCGGCTTCACCCGTTAGCCACTTATCGTAGCTGCGCTCAACACCCTCTAGCCCGTGTCCGTCAATTCCGGTCACACCTATCAGATGCGCACTGACTTCGCCGGCTGGGTAATAACGACGTGATTCTGCTTTAAGACCAATACCCACCAGCTTTAAGTCACGGATGTATTTCGCCATTGCTGGGCTAACTTGTCTTTGTAGGTAGATAAAACGACGAGATTTGTCACTGGAGATCTTGTTGATCATTGATTGTCGATCTAAGCCAAGTACATCAGCTAACGCATACCAACGATCAATTTGGGCCATGCCATTTTTATCGAAGATGGTTTTCGGGTCAGCCCATACCGCCTCAACAGGCACACTGACGGCAAGTGGTTCGCCATTGCGGTCTGAAATAATCCCGCGGGCAGAAGGAATAGCCTTAACACGTACAGAACGAAGGTCGCCCTGACGAATTAAGTTATCTGGTTCAATGACTTGGATGTAAGCCACACGACCTACTAGTACAGAAAAGGCAACCAACACAAAAGCAATAACGACGTTGAAACGCCATTTAATCAGAATTGGATCCGAGTCCTTTTCGCTCTTCACTCGCTCTTTCGTTGGTTTCTTAACGGCTTTCGCGGGTGCTTTTTCCTTTTTTCCGGTCATTTCAGTGTGATCACAACTTCTTTGTCGGAGTCTGGACGTTTCATGTCTAGCTCTCGTTTTGCCGATGCTTGAACGCGACTATGTTCAGCCAGAGCCGTCTCTTCAAGCATTAAATTTCGCCATTCATTATCAAGCTGTTCACGCTCACTCAATGCCATGTCTTTTTGCGTGATTGCCTGACGTGACATGTGTGTCGTGAGAACGACCCCCATCGCGCTCGCGAAGATACAGATAAGCAGCACCAATGGGACTTTACCCACGGAGATCAAATCAAAAAATATTATCTTGGCTAAGTTCGGCTTGGAGGTCTTCATTGACTATAGCTTTTCTGCGATTCGTAATACTGAGCTACGTGAACGAGTGTTCTCATCCACTTCGCCTTTCGATGGTTTGATCGCTTTACCGACAGGCTTAAGATCAGCACTGCCTAGTGCTTTGATCTGCTCTTCCGTTAACGGAAGGCCGTGAGGTACTTGCGGGCCTTGGCTCTCTTTACGAATAAAGCGCTTCACCATACGGTCTTCAAGTGAGTGGAAGCTAATAACAGACAGGCGACCTTCTGGAGCAAGAATGCTTGCTGCGCCTTTTAGTGCCGTGTCGATCTCTTCCAGTTCACTGTTAATGTAGATACGGAATGCTTGGAACGCACGCGTTGCTGGGTGCTTTTTCTCTTTGAAGCTTTTTGGTGCTACATCAGAGATAAGCTTAGCCAACTGGCCAGTGCGAGTTAACGGCTCATTCTCTTCGTTTTCTTGATAAGCCATGATGCCTTTTGCGATACGACGAGCATGCTTGTCTTCACCAAACTCACGAATCACCCAAGTGATGTCATCAAGATCCGCTTCTAGTAGCCACTGAGATACAGGAATGCCCGAAGTTGGGTCCATACGCATATCTAGTGGGCCATCTTTCATGAAACTGAAGCCACGTTCAGCATCATCAAGTTGTGGTGAAGAAACTCCTAAATCCAGCAGAACGCCGTCTACTTTACCCACTAAATCATAACGCTCTGCGTATTCAGCCATGCCTGAGAATGGACCGTGGATGATAGTAAAGCGAGGGTCATCAATTTTTTGTGCTTCTGCAATCGCTTGTGGATCGCGGTCGATACTAAATAGTCGTCCATTCTCGCCCAGTTTAGACAGGATTGTACGGCTGTGACCACCACGGCCAAAAGTACCATCGATGTAGGTACCATCAGGTTTGATCGCAAGTCCGTCAATAGATTCGTTAAGCAATACTGAAATATGTTTGAATGCTTCTGTCATAGTCTTCTCAGTGAGTGGATTGAGCCATTAGTTCGGCAATAATTTGTTCTGTTAACGTTTTAGTGTACTGATTTCACGCTGTATCTCCACCATATTGTGTACAGGCTTTGGGAATTTTTGACCCAAGCTCATACCAAGATGACGGATTTTAAGGAAATCTAAATAATTTACGTCAATATAAAGCAAAAAACCCATCACTACCGTTAAGTAATGATGGGTTCTTAAAATGGGTGGAGTTGACACATACGCCGGGTTCTGTTCCGCTTGCGCGGCGGTAACCATTCGTCTAGGCCTGCAATCGCTCACAGGCTCAAGCAATCTACCCGCCCCCATACGCGAGCAACGCAATGTGAGGGCCTATTTGATCTTGCTCCGGGTGGAGTTTACCTTGCTACGAACTGTTACCAGTCGCACGGTGCGCTCTTACCGCACCCTTTCAGCCTTACCTGTGCCCCTTCCGAAGAAATGAGGCCATCGGCGGTCTTCTCTCTGCTGCACTTGTCGTGGGCTCGCGCCCCCCAGACGTTATCTGGCACCCTGCTCTATGGAGCCCGGACGTTCCTCCCCTCTGCCAGTCTCCCGAAGGACTTCAACGTCAGTTTCCCGAAGGACCTCAACGTCAGTCTCCCGAAGGACATCAGCAAAGCAGCGATTACCCGTTCAACTCCGAGGGCGGATTGTATAGAGATTAGTGTGCAGTGTCTAGCGAGATCACAAATATGGTGCAAACCAATGATTAACTGATGGGGAATTGACCTAAAAGCGGATGCGAGTGGCGAGATGCGGGATTCGAAGGGATAAAAAGAAAGATGCGAGTGGCGGGATGAGAGATGAGAAAAGAACTAAGAGCAGATTAGAGATACAGATAAAAAGATGGTTGGGTTTCTTGTTTATCTGTATCTGAATTATGTAACTAAAGAAGCATTAGTTGTCTAGGTGCTCTAGGCCCCATTTGTACAGCGCGTTCTTTTTCAGGTTGTAGATTTCTGCTGTCATTGCCGCCGCTTTTTTAAGAGGCAGTTCTTTGGTCAGAATACCCAGCGTGCGAGTCGCTTCATCTGGTAGTTCAGTGCTCGCTTCTTCGCGGTGACCATGAATCAGTAATACCATCTCACCGCGCTTGCGGTTCGCGTCCTCTTCAATCCATTCAATCAGTTCACCAAGAGGCAGGCCTTGAATGGTTTCGAAAGTCTTAGTTAGCTCACGCGCCAATACAACTTCACGGTCAGGGCCTAAAATCTCAAGCATATCTTGCAAAGAGTCAGAAATGCGGTGCGGTGATTCGTAGAAGATGCACGTGCGCTCAGCTTTCGCGATCTCTAGGAACTTATCTTTACGACCTTTACTCTTAGGCGGTAAGAAGCCTTCAAAGCTGAAACGATCCGATGGTAAACCTGACGCACTTAACGCGGTAATCACAGCACAAGCACCAGGAAGTGGCACAACTCTCACACCCGCTTGACGACATTGTGATACAAGATGGTAACCTGGATCACTGATTAAAGGTGTACCCGCATCAGAGACTAATGCGATAGACTGACCTTCTAATAGCTTTTCGACTAGAACTTGAGCTTTAGTTTGTTCATTATGATCATGTAAAGCGAACGTTCTGGTTGATATATTGAAGTGAGCAAGCAGCTTACCCGTGTGGCGTGTGTCTTCGGCTGCAATAACATCGACACTTGATAAGATTTCAATTGCTCTTTGAGTGATATCTCCCAAATTTCCGATTGGGGTTGGCACAATGTAGAGAGTTGGGCTCTCTGTGAGCAAGGTTTTGTTATCTGTCATTTGTTTACCATCACTTCAACGATTAATATAGATACAAATTTATACGGAATTTAAAGAACTCATGGCAACGATGAACCATAAGAGACTCAGTGTACCACGCTTACTAACTCCAATTGCATTAGCAATTACATTGGCGGCTTGTTCTTCAGGTCCACAAGCACCAACAAGCGTAGATATTACACTAGATCCAGTGCAATCCACTGAAAGTTACATGATGCAGGCGGACAGTAGCAAAGGAAGCCTACAAAACGACTGGTTAATCATGGCGCTTAAAGCTTCTGTGCAAGCTGGCAAAACCGACCAAGCGACACTGCTTATCAAACGCTTAGCAAAACAAGAGCTCACTGAAGTTCAGCAAGCAGAATGGCAACTCGCTCGAGCTCAACTGTTGGTGAATAACTCACAGCCGGATCAAGCGTACAGCCAACTAAACTTCCAGCCTTGGTGGAAACTGCCAAACGAACAGTGGAAAGATTACCACGAGCTGCGTGCGAATATTTCAGAGATGCGAAGCGAGTATTTCGAGGCGAGTCGTGAACTTGTTCTTTATTCTGAGTACGCGAAAGATAACGACGAGATCCAGCAGCAAGCTGCAGATCGAATTTGGCAAAATCTAAATAGCTACTCTCAATATGAGATTCTGGAACTGAAAACGTCACCGACGGAAGACGTTTTAGCCGGTTGGTTACAACTCGCTATTTACATGAAGACACTCAACTCGAACCTGCCAAACCTACAGGAAACCCTGTCTGATTGGTTAGCCGAGAATCCTCAGCATCCTGCTGCTACTTATACACCGCAAGCGATCACGGACATCTTAGCCTTAGAGATCAGCAAGCCAACCAGCACTGCATTGCTACTACCGCTAACGGGTAAATATGGTAAGCAAGCACAACTGGTACGTGATGGTTTCATCTTTGCGATGATGAATGACAAAGAGCGCGAAGAAGATGCAACGCTGACGGTTATGGACACCAATGTTCAAAGTGCCGCTGAAATTAAAGCGACACTTGAAGAGAACAATGTTGATTTCATCGTTGGCCCGCTGATTAAGAGCAACATCACTAAGCTTCAGCAAGCGCAGAAAAATCACGAGAACTCGATTCCAGCTTTAGCTCTGAATATTCCAACTCAGCTAGAACCTGACACCAATATTTGTTACCTCGCTCTATCTCCTGAGCAAGAGGTTGCTCAAGCAGCGAAACACCTGTTTGCTCAAGGCTACAAATACCCACTGATTCTGGCTCCGAAGGGACGCCTTGGTGATCGTGTTGAGCAAGCGTTTAAAGAAGAGTGGAAGAAATACAGCAATAACGATGTAGCAATCAGCTTCTTCTCGGACAAACGCCAACTTCAACGCAACGTGAATCAAGTATTCGGTCTACAAGAGAGCCAACAGCGCATCGCGCAAATGGATAACCTACTTGATATAGACCTAGAAACCGAACCACGCAGTCGTCGTGATATCGATTCTGTCTACATCGTGGCGAAGAACTCCGAGCTAACGCTGATCAAGCCTTTCATTGAAGTTGCGATCAACCCAGATGCTAGCCAGCCTGCTCTGTTCTCTAACTCACGCAGTAATAGCGGCGACAAGCAGTATGAAGACCTAACAGGTGTATTCTACAGCGATATCCCACTGCTAGTTGAAAAAAAAGGTGAGCTGAACAAAGAGCTTAACGAACTATGGCCAGCACATTCAAACGGCCAGAAACGCCTACAAGCGTTAGGTATGGATGCATACTACCTAATGGATGCGCTACCACAGATGAAAGCCGTACAGGGTTACAGTATTCCGGGTGAAACTGGCGTATTAACCATCGACAACAACTGTGTTGTACAACGTGAAATCAGCTGGGCAGAGCATGGGGCTTTTTAGCCGAACGTTCTTGTCCAAAGCAACGGTCACCCATAAACAAGTGGGTGATCAATACGAGGCCGTGGCAAAGGCCTATTTGACTCGCCACGGTTTATCGTTAATTCAACAAAACTTCATAGCAAAATGTGGCGAGATTGATCTTATAATGCGCCATAACAATACGATTGTGTTTGCCGAGGTAAAATACCGTAAGCAAACTCGCTACGGACATGCCGCTGAGATGGTGACAGCGAAGAAGTCACAAAGGCTACTCAAAACAGCCCAAGTGTGGCTGATGCAGCAAGGCTTGTCGGTACATTCCACAGATTTCAGGTTTGATATCATTGCCATTGAAGGGCCAGATGATCATATCAACTGGATTCAAAACGCGATTACCCAAGGATAAACATGCTAGACAGCATTAAAGAAAGTTTTACAGAAAGTATTCAAATCCAAATTGCGGCTGCAGAAGCACTACCAGATGCAATCACGCACGCCGCTCAAGCTATGGTTGCTACCTTGCTCAACGGAAACAAAATCCTATGTTGTGGTAATGGTGGATCCGCATCAAACGCTCAGCAATTTGTATCATGCCTACTTAACCGTTTTGAAACCGAGCGCCCTAGCCTACCAGCAATGGCCCTTACAGCTGATAACACCACGCTTACTGCGGTTGCAAACGACTACCACTACGAAGAGATCTTCTCTAAACAGGTGCGTGCGTTTGGTCAAACGGGTGATATTTTACTGGCTATCTCGACTAGCGGTAACAGCAAGAACATCATTAAAGCGATGGAAGCAGCGGTAACTCGTGACATGACTATCATCGCCTTTACCGGTAAAGATGGTGGTGAAATGGCAGGTTTGCTTGGTGAGCACGATGTAGAAATTCGTATCCCGTCACACCGCACAGCGCGCATTCATGAAGTGCACATGGTGACACTACACTGCCTATGTGACCTAATCGATCAAGTACTCTTCCCTGCTCACGAAGAGTGATATACGGAGCATCACAATGAAATCATTTACCTCTAAGACGCTATTGAAGCTGATTAGTGTTTCGCTACTTACACTATCTTTGTCTGGTTGTGCTGGCATTTTCATTGCTGGTGCAGCAACCACTGCAAACATTGTCACTGACACGCGAACCACTAAAGAGATTTGGAACGACAACAATATCGAATTTGAAGTCGCAGCCATCACTAACAAACAGCCATACCGTGGTAGCGTTCGTGTCACAGCAAGCTCTTACCGCGGCTCGGTGGTATTAATGGGCCAAGCAACAACAGATGCTGAACGCCGCTCTTTTGAGAGCCAAGCGAAAGATGTACCTGGCGTCGAAACAATTCACAATCAGATTCGCGTGAAAGAGCCTCTCTCTGTTAGCGCTATCAGCAAAGACAGCTGGATTACCACTAAAGTGAAATCGGCTCTGCTGGCTAACTCTGAGCTGAACGGCATCAAGGTGAAAGTCATCACTGAAGATTCAGAAGTATTCTTACTGGGCTTAGTATCTCGTGAACACGCAGATATCGCGACGGAAGTTGCACGCAACATTTCCGGTGTGAAGCAGGTAATCCGAGCATTTGAATATGGTGAAGAAGAGACAGCCGTTAACTAGCGATTAAGCTAAAACTGCAAAGAAATCAGCAGGTAACAGAAAAGAAAAAAGCAGCGATGAGTCGCTGCTTTTTTATTGAGTCGTTACTTATAAATAACGTTATTTGATAACACGAAGGCTTGGACGACCTTTTGCCGGGCGAGGTGGCTCAGGATCTGAGTCTGGCTCTTCAGCTTCTGGTTCAACCGTAGCAACACTCAAAGATGGGCCTTTTTCTGGCTCTTCGAAAGGACTTTCTTCAATCCCTTCTTCGAACGATTCCATGTAAGCCTCTTCAGGTTCAAACATGGTACCAGCACCATTCTCACGAGCGTAAATCGCTTGTACAGCATAAAGTGGAACGATCACAGAGTGAGGACGACCACTAAAACGAGCGCTAAACGTCACAGCTTCATTACCCAGCTCAAGTTGTCCAACTGCACGAGGTGCGATGTTCAGAATGATCTGACCATCTTGAACAAACTCTTCTGGAACTCGCACGCCTGGTAGTGTTGCTTCAACTACAAGGTGTGGAGTCAATTCGTTATCAACCAGCCAATCATAGAATGCACGAAGCATGTATGGTCGGCGTGGTGTCATATTTGAGATATCCATAACGCTTAGCGAACTAGTCGCATCTCGCGCTCAGCTTCCGTTAAAGAAGCTAGGAATGAATCACGTTCAAATACGCGGTTCATGTAAACTTTAAGCTCTTTAGAACCAGGGCCAATTAGCTCGATACCAAGCTCAGGTAAACGCCATAGTAGCGGAGCAAGGTAGCAATCGATTAGGCTGAATTCTTCGCTCATGAAGTACTCGTACTCTGCGAAGATAGGAGCCAGAGTCAGTAGATCGTTACGTAGTTTAGTACGTGCTGCTTCAGATTCTTCAGCGTTGCCTTTAACGATCTTCTCTGCAACTGAATACCAGTTGCGCTCGATGCGGTACATCATTAGACGGCTGTTACCACGAGCAACCGGGTATACAGGCATCAATGGTGGATGAGGAAAACGCTCATCTAAGTATTCCATGATGATCTTAGAGTCGTATAGAGCAAGCTCACGATCAACAAGAGTTGGTACTGATTTGTACGGGTTCAGTTCAACAAGCTCTGCTGGAAGATTTTTTTCATCAACCAACTCAACTTCAACACTTACGCCTTTTTCAGCAAGAACGATGCGCACCTGATGGCTATACATATCAGAAGCACTTGAGAAAAGAGTCATTACAGAACGTTTATTGGCAGCTACAGCCATGGAGCCCTCCAGTACACTTTAAATAAAAACAATGGAGGCCTAAAGCCTCCATTGAACATTAACATAATTTGGGAATTAGCACGGTATTATAGCACAATTAGTGCACATCACGCCAATACTCTTTCTTCAGCAGAATCACAATGATAGTGAAGATTACTAAGAAAGCCATTACCCACCAACCTAGAGCATGACGCTCAAGTTGAACAGGGTCGCCCGAGTAAACTAGGAAGTTAACTAGGTCGCGAACCGCTTCATCGTATTCACCAGCACTTAGTTCACCAGAGCCATCAGTCTCAGTACCAACAACCACTGTTACTTCTTCGCCATCTACAATGTGAGTATCGTAGATTGGTGTAGGGATACCTTGCAGCTCTTCAAGAACGTGCGGCATACCAACACTTGGGAAAAC
Organism: Vibrio sp. 070316B; assembly: GCF_013114115.1. NCBI lineage: Bacteria > Pseudomonadati > Pseudomonadota > Gammaproteobacteria > Vibrionales > Vibrionaceae > Vibrio > Vibrio sp. 070316B. Next base: position 85,266 of record NZ_VTYC01000009.1, read on the forward strand.
AATGTTGTTCACGCCAAATGGACGAGACGGGTCTTCGTAGAAAGTGCGAAGATACGTGTATAGCCAGTCAGCACCACGAACACGAGCAACCAAAGTTAGGTCCGGCGGCGGAGCACCAAACCAGCTTGCCGCTTGCTCAGAAGGCATCGCATTAACCATTAGGTCACCAATTTTCGCTTCAGGGTCGAAAATCAGGTTTTCCTTCATTAGATCAACTGGGATCTCTAAGTCATTCGCAACACGCTCATAGCGTTGGTATTGCGTTGAGTGACAAGCAAAACAGTAGTTCATGAACATCTTAGCGCCATTTTGCAATGAAGCTTTGTCCGTTAAGTCATTGTTCGCTTTGTCTAATGGTACGTTTGCACCCGCTGCCATCGCCAGTGACGGCAACATAGCAAATAAAATTACAATCCACTTTTTCATTTGAATGTCACCCTTTCTGGTAATGGTTTCGTCGCTTCATTTTTACTGTAGAACCACAGCAGAACGAAGAACATGAAGTAACCTAAGCTAAAGATTTGAGCTAGTAGCGTGTATGTTGGTGTTGCTGGAAGCGCACCAAGTACACCAAGCGCAATAAAGCTTATTGTGAATTGGATGATGTTAATCAAATGCAGTTTGCTACGGTAACGGTAAGAACGCACTTTACAACGGTCGAACCATGGCAGTAGGAATAGCACAACAATCGATGCACCCATTGCTACAACACCTAGCAGCTTATCAGGAACCGCACGTAGGATTGCGTAGAACGGCGTGAAGTACCATACAGGAGCAATGTGCTCAGGTGTCTTCAGCGGGTTCGCAGCTTCAAAGTTTGGCGGCTCAAGGAAGAAACCACCCATCTCTGGGTTAAAGAACAGCACATAACAGAAGAAGAATAGGAAACCAGCAACACCAACCATATCTTTCACTGTCCCGTATGGGTGGAAAGGAATAGAGTCAATGATGTCGTATTTCTTCGTGTAATCTTTATGGAATGGGAACTGAGTTTTGTAGTCGTCGCCCATTGTGCCTTTAGGAAGCTTAGTCTCGATACCGTCTGGGTTGTTCGAACCCACTTCGTGCAGCGCTAGTACGTGAAGCACGATAAGCAGCAGAAGTACGATTGGTAGCGCGATAACGTGCAGTGCGAAGAAACGGTTCAACGTTGCACCAGAGATGATGTAATCACCACGGATCCAAAGCGTTAGGTCATCACCGATAACAGGAATCGCACCAAACAGAGAAATGATTACCTGAGCACCCCAGTAAGACATTTGACCCCATGGTAGTAGGTAACCCATGAAAGCCTCGGCCATAAGCACCAAGAAGATCAACATACCGAAGATCCAAAGTAGCTCACGAGGTTTTTGGTAAGAACCGTAGATTAGACCACGGAACATGTGCAGGTAGATAACAACGAAGAATGCCGAAGCACCTGTCGAGTGCATGTAACGTAGTAGCCAACCGTATTCCACATCACGCATGATGTATTCAACAGAAGCAAACGCACCCTCACCAGACGGTACGTAGTTCATTGTTAGCCAAATACCCGTAAGGATTTGGTTAACCAATACCAACATTGCCAAAGAACCGAAAAGGTACCAAAAGTTAAAGTTCTTAGGCATTGGGTATTCAGATAAGTGCTTTTTGTAAGCATTCATCGCGGGTATACGTTTTTCAACCCAGTCTAGTAGTCCTTGCATTATGCATCTCCCTCGTCAATACCGATCAGGATCTTGGTGTCGCTTAAATACATATGCTTTGGCACAACAAGGTTCAATGGTGCAGGTACGCCTTGGAATACTCGACCAGCCATATCAAATTTCGAACCATGACACGGACAGAAGAAACCAGACTTAACACCTTGTACTTGTTCTGCGAAAGAATCAGGTAGGTAAGTCGGAGAACAACCTAAGTGCGTACAGAAACCAACAGCAACGAAGAATTCCGGCTTAATTGAACGGAATTCGTTCTGTGCGTATTCTGGCTGTTGTTCAGCTTCAGATTGAGGATCACGAAGTTGACCACCGATAGATTTTAGGTTTTCTAGTACCGACTCAGCACGACGTACAACCCATACAGGTTTACCTTGCCACTCGACACGAACCATTTGTCCCGGTTCTAACTTGCTGACTTCCACTTCCACCGGTGCACCCGCAGCTTTCGCCTTGGCACTCGGATTCCATGATTTAATAAAAGGCACGGCTACAGCAGCAGCTCCCAAACCACCAACAACGGCTGTTGTTGCGGTTAAGAAACGCCTGCGACCGTTATTTAAAGGCGCGTTGCTCATCCAAACATTCTCCCATTTGCTCCTTGTGGATTGAAATTATTCCGATTAAAGAGCATGGCTAACAAAATATGTATTTAGTTCTATTTATTGACGGCAAATGATAAATAAAACCCTACTTTTTGACAAGATAAAGCTACCTTTTTGTAACAATCATGAGGCAAAGCGCACATTGAGTTACAAAAGCTTTCAAAATACAAGAATTTGGAAATAAAACGAGAGGGGAAAAGCATTTAGCAGGGGGGAGAAAAACAAAAAGCCCGGCATATAGCCGAGCTTTGAACCACAATTCCAGTAATAAAACTGGGAGCGTGTACTTTTTCGTAAAGAAAAATTAACGCTTAGAGAATTGAGGTTTACGACGTGCTTTACGTAGACCAACTTTCTTACGTTCAACGCAACGAGCGTCACGAGTAACGTAGCCAGCTGCACGTAGAGCAGGACGTAGAGTTTCATCGTACTCCATAAGAGCGCGAGTGATACCGTGGCGGATTGCGCCAGCTTGACCAGAAATACCACCACCAGAAACAGTGATGTAAAGGTCAAGTTTCTCAGTTAGTTCAACTAGCTCAAGAGGTTGCTTAACAACCATACGAGAAGTTGGACGACCGAAGTAAACATCAAGGCTACGCTTGTTGATTACGATCTCACCAGAACCTGGTTTGATGAAAACACGAGCTGCTGAGCTTTTGCGACGACCAGTGCCGTAGTATTGATTCTCTGCCATTTTCATAATCCCCAATTAGATGTCTAGTACTTGTGGTTGTTGAGCAACATGGTTGTGCTCAGCACCAGCGTATACTTTTAGCTTACGGTACATAGCGCGGCCTAGAGGACCACGTGGAAGCATACCTTTAACAGCTAGTTCTAGAACCATTTCTGGTTTCTTGTCGATCAGCTTTTCGAAAGTGATAGACTTAAGACCACCTGGGAACTCAGAGTGACGGTAGTAAACCTTACCCTTAGCTTTGTTACCAGTTACAGCAACTTTCTCAGCGTTAACAACGATGATGTAATCACCAGTGTCTACGTGAGGAGTGTATTCTGCTTTGTGCTTACCACGAAGGCGAGAAGCGATTTCACTTGCTAGACGACCAAGAGTTTTACCTTCAGCGTCTACAACATACCAGTCGCGTTTTACAGTTTCTGGTTTAGCAACGAAAGTTTTCATGCTAATAATTACCTATTTAAAAAATTTACACTTAAGGAATACTCGCGTATTCCCACTGTCTAAGAGTCACCATTCATCACCCCTTCGAGTGTTGGAAAACTCTTGGCATAACGTGATTTAACTCATCGTTAGAGGCCCGCAGTAACGGTAGGTCGCAGGATTATAGAGAAGAGCGAAGAAAAAATCACCTCTTTTTGAACAAAATCACGATTTTTTTATTTCTACTTCTCAATCGAGATAATCCTAGCTAACTCAAGTGCTCTTTTGCTAAATATTCATGGCTCTGCATTTCAATTAAACGCGACTGACAACGTTTAAATTCGAACTCTAGCTGGCCGTGGGTATATAAATTTTCAAGCTCTACTTCCGCAGAAATAATCAGCTTTACATTGCGCTCATAGAACTCGTCCACTAGTGCGATAAAACGTCTTGCTGCGTCATCGGAAGTCGCGCCCATTTGCAGTACATCAGCCAAGAGAACCGTGTGGTAAACGCGCGACAGTTCAATATAATCATTCTGGCTTCGAGCCGACTGACAAAGCTGAGCAAAAGTACCATGCAACACGCCATCGCTTGCTTCAATAACGTCTAACTGACGATGATTCAATTCAATTTGCTTGAGTCTCTCTTTATCTTCCCCAACCAGTTGGTTGTAGTACTTTTCAAGATTGATGTTCGCTTGTCTATCTAATGGGTAATGATAAATTTCAGCTTGTTCTAAAGTACGCAGACGATAATCAATACCGCTATCAACATTGAGAATATGGCAGTTGTCTTGAATCAGCTTAATCGCTGGCAAGAAACGCGCACGCTGCAGACCATTACGATACAGGTCAGCAGGCGGAATGTTCGAGGTTGCAACCAAGATAACGTTTCGTGCGAACAACTCTTGGAATAAGGTACCTAAGATCATCGCATCGGTGATATCGGAAACGAAAAACTCATCGAAACAGATAATATCAGCCTCTTGCTTCAATTTATCAGCAACCAAAGGCAGTGGATCGCTGACATTGCCCAACGCCTTCAATTCATCATGTACTCGATACATAAAGCGGTGAAAGTGAACTCGCATTTTTTTAGTGGTCGGTAAGGCATCGTAGAACGTATCCATAAGGTAGGTTTTACCGCGCCCTACGCCACCCCAAAAGTAGAGACCTTTCGGTGGTGTCGGTAGCTCTGGCTTCTTACCGAGCAATTTCTGGAATCGAGTCAATTGAGGAATGGGAGTATTTACGTAATCTTGGAACTGATGAAAGAGTTCATCTAAAGATTTTACGGCTTGCTCTTGCGCTGGATCTCTTTGAAATCCATGCTCTTTTATATCTTGTTCGTATTTTTGGACGGGATTCATGACGACATTTCCACAATGAAAGCGATATCAGACAGCGAATAAAATTAAGTTCAAACAGTAAGAGACGTGACATTAAGCGGTGAATAATGCAGCATTAAACTGCTAAGTAGCGCACATGCATTTCTCTTTATACTGCGGCTTTCTCATAGTACCATGGAGCCGTAGCACGTGTAACTAAGCAGTAACAAACATGTTAAAAAACAATAATAAGGAGCTGTTATGCCTTGGATGTATGCCATTGCCGGTTTACTAGTCGGAGTTATTTTAGGGGTCGCTATTTCTCGTCTTATGACACCTGAATACAAGAAGCAAAAGAACGTACAGAAAGAATTGGATAGCGCAAAGTTTGCCCTTGAGCAGCAGCGACAAGAGCTGGCTGATCACTTTGCGAAATCAGCAGAGATGTTGGACACCTTAGGTAAGGACTACACAAAACTGTACCAACACATGGAAAAAACCAGCTCAGAGCTAATCCCTAATTTGCCAGAGCAAGACAACCCGTTTGTGAAGACAGCGGCTGCCCATTCAGAAAAGCCACAAGAAAAGTCGGCAACCAAAGAAGCGGCACTGGAAGAGCAACCTAAAGATTACGCCAATGGTGCAACCGGTTTGTTTACTGAGCACAAGAAAGAAATCATTGATGCTCCAGATGTAGTCACAGCAAAAGCATCATAAACATTTAACACTTAGGTGAACTTTACAAAGGTTTTTGAGTCATAACTTTCACTCAGGTCATTTGAAACTTCTCATACATATCACACGTAATGAGAGGGGTAGGACCTTAACTAGAGAGGAGTTTATGATGAAAAAACCTTTGCTTGCTTTATCAGTACTGACCTTAAGCTTAAGTTCAATCATCACCCCGATTCAAGCAACTGCCGCACTACCATTAAGTGTAGGTAATGAACAATTACCAAGCCTTGCACCAATGCTTGAACAAGTGACCCCCGCTGTGGTTAGTATTGCCGTTGAAGGCAAACAGGTACAACGTCAGCAAATCCCTGAACAATTCCAATTCTTTTTTGGCCCGGAACAAACTCGTGAGCGTCCATTTCGCGGGTTAGGCTCTGGCGTGATCATTGACGCCCAAAAAGGCCATATCGTCACCAACTACCATGTAATTGATGGTGCTGACGATATCAAAGTAAGACTTTATGACGGTCGAGAATACGATGCCGAGCTTATCGGCGGTGACCAGATGTCCGATATTGCCCTCTTAAAACTCGAAAAAGCCAAGAACCTAACTCAGATAAAGCTCGCAGACTCAGACAAGTTGAGAGTCGGTGATTTCACTGTCGCGATTGGTAACCCGTTTGGACTTGGCCAGACCGTAACATCTGGCATCGTTTCTGCACTTGGCCGAAGCGGCCTCAACCTCGAGAACTTTGAAAACTTCATTCAAACCGATGCCGCTATCAACAGCGGTAACTCAGGTGGTGCGCTAGTGAACCTCAACGGTGAGCTAATTGGTATCAACACTGCCATCCTTGGCCCTAACGGAGGTAATGTCGGTATCGGCTTTGCAATCCCATCCAACATGATGAAAAACCTGACAGAACAGATTATCGATTTCGGTGAAGTAAAACGCGGCATGCTTGGTGTACAAGGTGGCGAGATCACCTCAGAACTGGCAGAAGCTCTAGGTTATGAGTCCAGTAAAGGCGCCTTCGTTAGCCAAGTCGTGCCAGATAGTGCAGCCGATGATGCTGGCTTAAAAGCGGGTGACATTATCGTCTCTATTAATGGTAAACGCATCGATACCTTCAGTGAGTTAAGAGCGAAAGTCGCAACGCTCGGTGCAGGTAAAGAGATCGAGTTAGGTGTGGTTCGCGATGGTAAGAATAAAACCTTCGATGTAACGCTAGGTGAGTCAACCAATAGTAAGACTAAGGCCGAAAAGTTGCATGAAGGACTAACTGGTGCAGAGCTTACCAACACCACTGGTAATGACTCTGCAACAGGCGTCAAAGTATCCAGCGTCGCTCAAGGTTCACCGGCGGAAGCTTATCAGCTCCAGAAAGATGACATCATCATCGGAGTGAACCGCCAGCCCGTTAAGAACCTTGCCGAGTTTAGAGCGATCGTTGAAAAACAACCTGGTGTATTAGCGCTCAATATCCAGCGAGATGACAGAACCATCTACCTCGTAATTCGCTAACGAGTTCGTCAACACAAACACAGGGAGACTGAGTAAGTTTGCTTTAAACTTACTCAGTCTCTCTTTTCTTTAGATGAATCAAAATGCTATGCTTCACAAGTAAATCAAACTAGTCACCCATGCGTGGAGGCTCAATACCTTACCTGTCGAAGAGGGAAACATGCTGGCCTTTCTATTTCGTTCTATCTCCCTTGGACTCGTTTCAGCAGCGCTGATTCTTCTTGCCTTTCCTAGCTTAAGGCCAGCCATTGTTGCAGATGTGACTAGCCCTAAAGTCGATAATATTGGCTCTCTTCAGATTTCATTTAATCAAGCGGTACGCCGCGCTGCGCCTGCTGTAGTGAATATTTACAGCCGTAAATACGCAGAAAGTGATCGTAACAAACTACTGACTCAAGGTTTAGGTTCGGGGGTTATTGTCAGCGAAAAAGGCTATATCATTACCAACTTCCACGTAGTTGCTCAAGCTGACCAAATTGTTGTCGCACTTCAAGACGGTCGAGTAGCAGCAGCGCAACTTGTCGGTTCAGACAAGCGCACCGATATCGCGATACTGAGAGTCAGCGGTGATAACCTACCGGTGATCCCACTCAACCCTAATTACAAAGCCAATGTCGGGGATGTAGTACTGGCTATCGGTAACCCATATAACCTAGGTCAAACCACCACCTTTGGTATCATCTCTGCAACCGGCCGCTCTTCGATCAGCGCTGACGGTCATCAAGCCTTTATTCAGACTGATGCGGCGATCAATGAAGGTAACTCTGGTGGTGCTCTGGTTAACTCTCAGGGTGAGTTAGTCGGCATCAATACCGCCTCTTTCCAACAAGCGACCGACATGGAAACCTACGGTATTTCATTTGCTATCCCCTACCCACTTGCCAATAAAATCATGGAAAAGATCATCGCTGATGGTCGTGTGATCCGTGGTTATATCGGCATCGACGGGCAAGACATCAACTCAGTCACTTCTCGCATGTTGGGTACTAAGAATATCGGTGGGATTGTTGTGTTGGGTATCGATCCAAATGGTCCGGCTGCGGATGCAGGTTTTGAAGCTCAAGATATTATTGTCAGCATCAACAATAATCAGGTAAATGGTCGCCAGAGCGTGATGGATATCGTTACCGATCTACGCCCAGGTACGGTGATCGATGTTGGCATCTTGCGCCAAGGTGAAAACAAGACTCTCAAAGTGACGATTGCTGAAGATACTCGCCTGTAGAGCAAACGCTAAAAGTAAGCGACTCAAAACAACTGACAGACAAATACAAAAAACCCAGCTCACAGGCTGGGTTTTCTTTTATCCGAAGATAGCATCAAATGTCTTTACGATTCACTTGGCTCTTCGATATCAATGCGAGTCACACGCTGTAGGCCTCTTGGCAGTAGACCGCCACGACGACCACGTTCACCACGGAAGTTTTCAAGGTCAGCCGGTTTCAAGCCAAGTTTACGTTTACCCGCGTAGATGGTCAGCGTTGCATTCTCAGGAATAGCCATCAGATGCGATACAAACTCTTCACGCTCTTTAGCCTTCGCTGAAGGAATGTTGATGATCTTGTTACCCTTACCTTTACTCAATTGAGGGAGGTCTTTTATTGGGAACAACAACATGCGGCCTTGGTTGGTAATCGCTAGAATCTGGTTACTTTCCAAATCAGCAATCGGACTAGGCGCCATCACTTCTGAAGATTGCGGCAGGTTAACCAGAGCTTTACCGCTCTTGTTCTTAGACAGCAGATCGCTACCCTTACAAACAAAGCCGTAACCAGCATCAGAGCCAACTAACCATAGCTGTTCATCTTCTCCCATCACCACTTGGCGAATAGAGGTGCCTGCGCTTATGTTCAAGCGACCGGTAATCGGCTCACCTTGACTTCGCGCAGATGGTAATGAATGAGATTCAAGGGAGTAGCTTCGGCCATCACTGCCAAGGAACACCGCTTGTTGATTACTCTTACCCTTAGCGCTCGCTAGGAATTTATCACCCGATTTGTAGTTCAGGCCTTCAGCGTCAACCTCATGCCCTTTCGCATGACGAATCCAACCTTTCTCTGACAGCACAACAGTAATTGGTTCGCTAGGTACCAAATCACGCTCAGTCATCGCTTTTGCTTCAGCACGTTCAACTAATGGAGAACGACGGTCGTCACCGTATTTATCGGCGTCAGCTTGAATTTCTTTCTTGATAAGTGTGTTTAGACGACGCTCAGAGCCCAGCAGCTTCTCTAGCTTCTCACGCTCTTTCTCTAGTTCATCTTGCTCGCCGCGGATTTTCATCTCTTCCAGCTTAGCAAGGTGACGAAGTTTAGTATCAAGGATAGCGTCAGCTTGAATTTCCGTAATACCAAAGCGCTCCATCAGAACCGCTTTAGGGTCATCCTCAGTTCGGATGATCTCAATCACTTCATCAAGGTTGAGGTAAGCAACCAGCAAACCTTCCAAGATGTGTAGACGAGCTAGTACTTTATCTAAACGGTGTTGCAGACGACGGCGAACCGTTGTGCGACGGAACTCAATCCACTCTTTCAGAATTTGAACCAGGCCTTTAACTTGAGGGCGATTGTCTAAGCCAATCATGTTCAAGTTAACACGGAAGTTCTTCTCAAGATCTGTCGAAGCAAATAGGTGACTCATCAGTTGATCACAATCGATACGATTCGAACGAGGCACCACTACGATACGTGTTGGGTTCTCGTGATCGGATTCATCGCGCAAATCATCAACCATTGGCAGCTTCTTAGCACGCATCTGGTTCGCAATTTGCTCAAGTAGCTTAGCACCTGACACTTGGTGAGGCAGAGCTGTGATAACAATATCAGAGCCTTCTTTGTGCCAAACCGCACGCATCTTGATGCTGCCACGACCCGTTTTGTAGATCTTTTCGATATCCGACTTCGGAGAAATAATCTCAGCTTCTGTTGGATAGTCAGGGCCTTGGACGCTTTCCATGATGTCTGATAGCTCAGCTTTCGGGCTATCGATTAGCTTAATCGTCGCATCAGCAATCTCACGCACGTTATGTGGTGGGATATCTGTCGCCATACCTACCGCGATACCAGTAATACCGTTAAGTAGGATATGAGGCAGACGCGCTGGCAACATTTGTGGCTCTTTCATGGTGCCATCAAAGTTTGGTTGCCACTCAACTGTGCCTTGGCCTAATTCACCAAGCAATACCTCAGCAAACTTAGACAGTTTCGCTTCGGTATAACGCATCGCTGCGAATGATTTCGGGTCATCGGGAGCACCCCAGTTACCTTGACCATCTACCAATGGGTAGCGGTAAGAGAACGGCTGTGCCATCAGTACCATGGCTTCGTAACAAGCAGAGTCACCGTGCGGGTGATACTTACCTAGTACGTCACCAACGGTACGTGCTGATTTTTTATATTTCGAGGCGGCAGATAAACCAAGCTCAGACATCGCATAGATAATACGACGCTGTACAGGCTTAAGGCCGTCACCGATATAAGGCAATGCACGATCCATGATTACGTACATTGAGTAGTTTAAGTAGGCGTCTTCGGTGAACTTGCGCATTGGCAATTGTTCAACGCCATCAAATGTAATTTCGTTAGACATCCATTATACCTCGGCCATATCACCGTTAGTCTGTAGCCATGTACGGCGATCATCAGCGCGTTTTTTACCTAGCAGCATGTCCATCATCTCTAGTGTCGCTTCGTTATCGTCAATGGTTAATTGAACAAGGCGACGAGTATTTGGATCCATGGTGGTTTCACGTAGCTGAAGTGGGTTCATCTCACCCAGACCTTTGAATCGTTGTACGTTGATTTTGGATTTCTTCTTAGACAAGCGCTCAAGTACGCCATCTTTCTCATCGTCATCCAGTGCGTAGAACACCTCTTTACCACAGTCGATACGATACAGTGGCGGCATTGCTACATAGATATGACCCGCTTCAACAAGTGCGCTGAAGTGACGAGTGAATAGTGCACATAGTAGTGTCGCGATATGAAGTCCATCCGAGTCCGCATCGGCAAGGATACAGATCTTACCGTAACGCAGGCCTGATAAATCGTCGTTGTCTGGGTCAATACCCAAAGCCACTGAGATATCGTGAACTTCTTGAGACGCCAATACTTGGTCTGCAGACACTTCCCATGTATTTAGGATTTTACCGCGCAATGGCATTACTGCTTGGAACTCACGATCGCGAGCTTGCTTAGCAGAACCACCCGCCGAGTCCCCTTCCACGAAGAAGATTTCAGTGCGATTCAAATCTTGTACCGAACAGTCGGTTAGCTTACCTGGTAGTGCAGGGCCAGACGCTACTTTCTTACGCACAACCTTTTTGCTGGCACGCATACGACGGTGCGCATTCGCAATACAAGCTTCAGCTAGCTGTTCTGCCAGTTGTGGTTTTTCATTCAACCACAGGCTGAAGGCATCTTTTACGACACCAGAAACAAATGCAGCGGTTTGACGAGAAGATAAACGCTCTTTTGTTTGACCTGCAAACTGAGGATCTTGCATCTTCACCGATAGCACGTATGAACAGCGGTCGAAGATGTCATCACCCGTTAGCTTAACGCCACGTGGTAAAAGATTACGGAATTCACAGAACTCACGCATTGCATCCAATAGACCTTGGCGCAGACCATTTACGTGTGTACCACCTTGTTTAGTCGGTACCAGGTTCACGTAACTCTCAGTGATCATGTCGCCGCCTTCTGGCTGCCAGATGATCGCCCAGTTCGCCATTTCCGTTTCAGCAACAAATTCGCCAACATAAGGTTCTTCAGGCAGTAAGGTGTAACCTTTCACGCCTTCAGCAAGATAGTCTTTTAGGCCATCTTCATAGAACCATTTGTGTTCTTCGTTGTTCACTTTGTCGCTGAAGGTAATTTCTAACCCCGGGCAAAGTACCGCTTTCGCACGTAAATTGTTGATCAGGCGAAGCGTTGAAAACTTAGAGCTATCGAAGTATTTAGGATCAGGCCAGAAGTGTACTGATGTACCACTGTTGCGATGACCACAAGTGCCTGTAACCGTCAGTTCAGTAACCGCTTTACCATGCTCTAGAGCGATTTCATGAACTTGACCTTCACGGCGAACCGTAACCTCAACACGCTTAGACAGGGCGTTTACTACCGAGATACCTACACCGTGCAAACCACCAGAAAACTTGTAGTTGTTGTTCGAGAACTTACCACCAGAGTGGAGCTTGGTTAGGATCAGCTCGACACCTGAGATACCTTTCTCAGGGTGGATATCGACAGGCATACCACGGCCATCATCGGTAACTTCTAATGATTGGTCTGCATGAAGCACAACTTTGATTTTCTTAGCGTGTCCCGCTAGAGCTTCATCGACCGAGTTATCAATGACTTCTTGGGCAAGGTGGTTCGGTCTTTCTGTCTCGGTATACATACCTGGGCGGTGTCGCACAGGGTCGAGACCTTCAAGTACCTCGAGGTCTTTTGCATTATATTGTTCAGTCATAATACGGAGTTTACTCAAAAAGTTTGCGTCAGTTCGCTGGCTCCAGTTTCACTAAAGCAGAATCATTACTATGAACCGTCATAGCAGAGCGAACGAGCGAAGTATTGGGGAATATAGTCTGGAAGCTGAGTAATGATGTCAAGCTAGTTCAAAAACTAAGACATCAAACTATGATATTTCACCATTGATAGATGAAATAACAAGCAAAAGAGAGATATCTACTCAGTGAATAAAATAGGTTATAGCTGTAGAAAGGTGATGATTTGTTGTGGGTAGCGTTCAAAATCAACAAAGCTATGATCTCCGCCCTCTTCTACAGTTTGTGTTGCACCTTGATACTTCTCAACCGCTTGTCGGTAATCCAGAACTTCATCTTCCGTTTGTTGAAGTAACCAGAAATCGCTTGGCTTTGCTACATCTGGCACATCTAACGCCTTTAATTCATCAATATGCTTTGTTTCCAGTACATATCGTTCATCTGTGTATGGGTTTACTTGCTCACCTAAATAGTCCACAAGCAGTTCATACGGTTTCACCGCGGGATTAACCACAACTGCCTTAAAGCCATAATGACTGTTGAGCCAAGTTGAAAGGTAGCCGCCTAATGAGCTGCCGACCAGTGCAATCTGATATTGATCTTTGTGTTGTTCCACGAGCTGCTGCAGGAAAAGGGCAGCTTGTTGTGGGAAACTCGGCAGTTGCGGTATTAGCACCTTAATATCCGCGCGATGCTCCGCGCAATACTCGGCCATCACCATCGCTTTGTGAGAACGTGATGAACTGTTAAAACCATGGATATAGAGAAGCAGTGATGGCTTTATGGTTTGATTGATAGAATCAGACATCGGTAGCAACCTTTATTAATAACCCGCAGCCTTAAAATCAGGCAAGAACTGCCCATGAGGCAAGCGACGAACTTGAGTGCTGACCGTACCATCTTGATGCAATTCGATCTCTCTCCACCCCGGAGATAAGGTATCTACGGCGAAGTCATCTGAATTTGGCTTGAACTGAACGCAAGTCGACGGAGTTGCCATGACTTGTACACCATGATGTTCTCGATTCATGTCTTGGTGAACATGGCCACACAACACAGCTTTCACGTTAGAATGCTGTTGGACGACGTCCCAGAACTGGTCGGCATCTTTAAGGTTGTGCTGATCGAGCCAAGCACTGCCCACCAACAACGGATGATGATGAAGCAAAACCAAGGTATTACGTTCAGGAAATTCCGCTAACTTTTGTTCAAGCAGATCGAGTTGTTGATCGCTCAGACGCCCGTGAGGTACGCCAACCACTTGAGAGTCCAACATGATCATTTGCCAACGCTCGCCCAGCAATACATGTTCGACACATTGAATCTGTGGTGATGGTAAAACACTGCCCATATTAGGCTTAAAATCATGGTTTCCAGGTAGCCAGTAACACGGTTTTTCTAAGGGTTGAATCCCTGATTCAAATTTCTGGTATGACTCAGCGCTGTGATCTTGAGAAATGTCACCAGTCGCTAAGATCGCTTGATAGTCAAAGCCCTGACTAACAATGCCATCGACTACAGCACGAAAGCTATCTTGAGTGTTGATGCTTAATAAGCTGCCATTGCTCGGCGCAAACAAATGCGTATCCGTTAGCTGCACAAGCTTAATACTGCTCTCATCAAATTTTGAAGTGTGTGATAATTCCAAAATAACAAATCCAGATACGTTACTGTTTAGACTTTAAAAATGTTCTTAAATTAGCTCAATTAAAAGGCAATTGGAGTTCGGCTGATACCAGTTTTTAAACAAAACGTTAACCATTCCCCAAGAAATTTATTCAATTGAAATTTCTCATCCTTTTGCAGAAGCTTAGTGTTGGGATAGTCATATTTCGCTTTGACTCGCGAAAAATCCCCGCTAGCGCACACTTCTGCAACTCGAGCGTCGTGATATAGCCTGACAGACATTTTTGGCAAAGGAAACACTGGCATCGCGTCACTCTGACATATATCTATTAATGTGGTGTATTTTGTGACCTCATTCACTGTCAATTGATACACCATATTAACGGCTTGGTAACAGCGGACATCACCAACCTCATGCCCAACCGGTAACAAAGCGTTAAGTTTGGCATAATTCGTCTCATAGACTCGCATCAATTCAGCAAGATCAACATGATACGGTTTTTTGACCGCTATATTTGGCATAACGTTAAGCCACCCACTCTGACTGTAATTCTTGGTAGTTCAATTGTAGCCATTGCAGCGCAATGATTGTGGCTCCATTTTCAAACACACCGTCTTTCACTAACTGATAAGCGGCTTCACGGCTCATCACTTGTACACGAATATCCTCACCTTCGTAATCCAATCCGTGCACCCCTTTGGCCGTGGTGGCATCCACACAGCCAACAAAAACATCTAGCTTTTCTGAGCAACCACCTGATGAAGGGTAATATGAAGTAATGGGCAACACAGTTCCGACTTCGACTCCGGCTTCTTCCATCGCTTCACGACGAGCCACATCTTGAGGCGACTCATCGGTATCAATGATCCCAGCAACAATTTCGTATTGCCAAGGGTTCTCATGCTCTAAAGCACCAACGCGGATCTGTTCAACGATCACCACTTCATCGCGCACAGGATCATAAGGTAGCAAAGCGGCAGCATGACCACGCTCAAACATTTCACGTTCTATTGGTTGGCTCCAGCCTCCCTCAAACAGCTTGTGCTTAAATGTGTACTTAACCATTTTGAAAAAACCACGAAACAGCGTCTCTTTTGAGACTATTTCCACATCTTGCGGAGTAAACTCATGTCGTTGATTGTCAGACTGTTGCATTTGGTACCTCACTAAGTGATCTTTATAGTTTACTCATTGTCCGAGTTAACTACCAAGGATAAGGTTCAACTTTTTATATAAAACTTATAATTAAAGTTAAGTTTTAAAAAATAAATATTGCACAAGTGGACAGTTAAATGTAAAAAAGTGCAAAGTTTCGAGTAAATTACCACCAAACTGGGTTAAACTCTTTTAAAGAAAATTCCATAAAAGGCAGGAATAGGAAAATGAAAAAACTGCTTCCACTATTTATCAGTGCAGCAATTGGCAGCCTGAGTTCGTCAGCTTTTGCTGATACGCTAGCTGAAGTTTACGACCAAGCAAAACAGAACGATCCACAACTTCTTCGTTCAGCAGCGCAGCGCGATGCCGCTTTTGAAGCAGTAACGTCAAGCCGTAGCTCTTTGTTACCGCAAATTAATCTAACAGCAAACTACGATATCAATCGTGGTGATCGAAGTGATATGAGCAATGACAACAACCAATGGGGTGTTGGCATCGGTTTCAGCCAAGAGCTATACCAACGCTCTTCGTGGATCACTCTAGACACGGCAGAGAAATCGGCTCGTCAAGCAGATTCAGCATACGCGGCAGAGCAACAAGCTTTGATTCTGCGTACAGCAACAGCTTACTTCGACGTACTTCGTGCTCAAGATAACCTAGAATTTGTTCGTGCTGAAAAAGCAGCGGTAGCTCGTCAGCTTGAGCAAACTAAGCAACGTTTCGAAGTGGGTCTTTCTGCTATTACCGATGTACATGATGCGCAAGCTCAGTACGATGGCGTTTTAGCTGATGAAGTATTAGCAGAGAACGATCTGACTAACAGCTACGAAGGTCTACGTGAGATTACAGGTCAAGAACACTCTAACCTAAGCATCCTAGATACTGACCGCTTCTCAGCGAGCAAATCTTCTGAGTCGGCAACCGCTCTTGTTGAACAAGCCGAGCAAAAGAACCTTAGCCTACTAGCTGCGCGTATCTCTCAAGACGTAGCAAAAGACAACATCTCTCTAGCAAGCTCTGGTCACCTGCCAAGCCTAACGCTAGATGGTAGCTATGGTCTTTCAGAGCAGACTGACAGCTCTAACAGCCAAAACGATTACGATGCAGATAATCTGAACATTGGTTTGAACTTAGTTGTACCTCTATACACGGGTGGTAACACAACTTCTTTAACCAAACAGGCTGAATACAACTACGTTGCAGCAAGTGAAGATCTAGAAGCAACTTACCGTAGCGTTGTAAAAGACGTACGTGCATTCAACAACAACATCAGCGCTTCAATTGGTGCTCTACGCGCTTACGAGCAATCTGTTGTTTCTGCTCAGTCAGCTCTAGAAGCGACAGAAGCAGGTTTCGATGTAGGTACTCGTACTATCGTTGACGTACTAGATTCAACTCGTCGTCTGTACGATGCAAACAAAAACCTTTCAGACGCTCGTTACAACTACATCCTAAGTGTCCTTCAGCTTCGTCAAGCAGTTGGTACGCTAAGCGAGCAAGACATCGTTGATGTAAACGCAGGTCTAAAAGTAGCAAGTAAGTAATTCTTAATTACTTACGTAAGTTACAGTTACAAAAATGCCGCTCATTGAGCGGCATTTTTATTATCTGTTCTAAAGCTAGCTGAGAAGTTTCGAGCTAAAAGGCGAAACGTTAACCTCGACCGCCTTTGATCGCTTTAATGATTTCAGTAGTCGAGCAACCATCTTCAAAGTTAAGTACTTTAACTTCACCACCAGCAGCAATCACTTCCGCACCACCTGCGATCTCTTCAGGCTTGTAATCACCGCCTTTCACTAAGATGCTTGGTAGTACTTCAGAGATCAAACGTTGAGGTGTGTCTTCAGAGAAAGGCACCACCCAGTCAACTGCGCCCAAGCCTGCCAATACCGCCATACGACGATCGGTAGGGTTCACAGGACGACCAGGGCCTTTCAAACGCTTAACAGATTCGTCGGTATTAACGGCAACGATCAAACGGTCGCCAAGTTCAGCCGCGTGGTTCATGTAAGAAACATGCCCCGCATGCAGAATATCAAAGCAGCCATTGGTCATAACGACCTTCTCGCCTTTCGCGCGAGCGCGCTTCACCGCTTCAACCAGTGCTGCTTCAGAGATCACACCGTAGTCTGTATCTTGACTACCGTGAATCGCTTCCGCTAATTCAATTGTCGACAAGGTTGATGTACCTAGCTTACCAACCACAACACCAGCTGCCGCGTTCGCTAATGCACACGCTTCATCCAATGGTTTACCGGCAGCAACAGAAGCAGCAAGAACGGAGATAACCGTATCACCAGCACCTGTCACGTCGTAAACTTCTTTCGCTTGAGTTGGCAAGTGGAATGGTGCCTGACCTTTACGTAGTAACGTCATACCATTTTCACTGCGAGTCACCAATAAAGCTTCAAAGTCATACTTCTCGATCAAGGCAATACCCTTCTCGATAAGATCTTCTTCTGATTTCACTTTACCGGCAACCAGCTCAAACTCTGCCATGTTTGGTGTCAGTAATGTCGCACCACGGTAGCGCTCTAAATCCGCACCTTTGGGATCGATGAATACAGGAACATTGGCTGCGCGTGCTTTTTGAATGAAACTCTGTACATGCTCTAATGCACCTTTCGCGTAATCCGACAAGATAACCGAACGTACATTTGGTAGGGCTTGCTCCATGCGAGACAGAATAAGCTCTGGATTGGTGTTTTCAAACTTGTCTTCAAAATCAAGACGTATCAACTGCTGACCACGGCTCATCACTCGTAGTTTGGTGATGGTTGGATAGTCTTCTAACTCAACAAAATCACACTTAACCTTCAGCGCACCCAAGGTGTTTTTCAACACCTCAGCTGGTTCATCTTTACCAGTTAAACCAACAACATGAGCATGACCGCCAAGCGAGGCAATATTCATTGCTACGTTGGCAGCACCACCTGGACGCTCTTCGTTATTTTCTACTTTTACCACAGGCACAGGGGCTTCTGGTGAAATACGGCCAGTTGGACCATACCAGTAACGATCAAGCATGACGTCACCGACAATAAGAACACCTGATTGGCTGTAGTCAGGTAGAATTGGTTTCATTGTTGAGCTCCAAAAATCGAATCTGGCTAGAGTCTAGCACACTGATTACAGTGGCTAAACCATAGAAAAATGAGTAAAGCCTATCTCGATAGGCACTGTGCTAGCTAAGCGAAAGACAAGTTACACTTCCATCCATTGCTTCCATGCGTGAACCACATGTTCTCTTTCCATTTCGAACTTATTAATTGCAACATCAGCATCAAGATTAAGTAGGTTACGATGGTGTATTTCATCGCGTAGCGTTGTGTATGCATTGGTCAATGCCATGCCTTGTTGCTCGTCCATGATTCCTTGTGACATCAGACTCTCAAAGATTCTGACATTGTCACACCAACGTGTCAGCTTTGGCTTCTCGTGGCTGTATCGTAACACTAAGTATTGCGCTAAAAACTCAACATCAGTGATGCCACCAGCATCCTGTTTGAGCATGAATCGTTCGGCTTTTTTACCGCCAAGGTGATCACGCATTTTTTCTCGCATATCCACCACCGCTTTTTTCAACGTTGCTTCATCACGTGATAGACACAACACTTCATGACGTGTTTTGTTGAATGCGGAAGCCAATTGCTCATCACCATAGATCATACGAGCTCGAGTCAGCGCTTGATGCTCCCATGTCCATGCATCGTTGTGTTGATACTCATCAAAGGCATCAGTTGGACTAACCAACAAACCCGAAGCACCCGATGGACGCAAGCGAGTATCGACTTCATACAGGATTCCCGACGCGGTTCTGGTCGAGAAGATATGAATAATACGCTGCGCCAACCTTAGATAAAATTGGCGTCCATCGATCTCTTTCTTACCATCAGTATAGATGTGTACCGGGCAATCGTGCATAAACACAATATCGAGGTCTGAGTTGTAACCAAGCTCCCAGCCGCCGACTTTGCCATAACCGACAACCGCAAAACCGCGGCCTTCACGGTCTTTAACATGAGTGGGCTCACCAAACTTAGCCGACACTTGTAACCAAGCTTGGTTAACACCGGCTTCAACAATCGCTTCTGCTAAGTAAGTCAGGTGATCACTCACCTTCATCACCGGCAGCACACCCGCTATATCCGCCGCAGCAATCCTTAGGATACAAGTCTGCTTAAACTGACGCAGACCTTCCATCTGCTGTTCCATGTCGTCTTCAGGAATACGAGCAAGGTAATCACGCAATTCTGTCTTGTAAGACTCAAGCGGCACCGGGTTATAGAGCTGCTGAGGGTCGATAAGTTCGTCTAACAGAATTGGGTAACGTCCAAGCTGTTCTGAGATCATCGGGCTCGCGGTACACAAACGAACAAGTTGAGTCAATGCAGCGGGGTGCTCATCGAGCAACTCTAGATAAGTGGTACGCGTGACAATTTTATGCAGTAAATGCAGTACACGCGATAAACCAAACTCAGCGTCTTTAGCTGTGTACAGGGCCTGAAAGACTTTCGGCATCAGTCGATTGAGAACTTCACGCCCACGCGGACCAAGGGTTTTCTTAGCGATATCCGCTTTAAATTGAATAATGGTTTTCGCTGCTTCTGGCGGATTGGCGATAGCAATATCATGCTCCAATACATGCTCGATAACATCCGGCTTATGGGCCATATCCCACAGCTCACTGAAGTGACTCGCGATTGGGTTAGCGTCCTCTTCGTCAATCCCGATCAGCTCTTCGAACACGTTATGTACGTTTGCCATATGGGCACGAGTTGCAGTAATCAAACTATCCCAATCACTGAATTGCATGGCAACAGCAAGCTGAAGTTGTTCAAACTCACCATCCGGCAACGTCTGAGTTTGCTTGTCAGCCATCGCTTGTAGTAGGTTTTCTAGGCGACGTAAAAACAGGTAAGCATCGCGCAGATCAGTCACTTCTCCGGCTTCTAGCAGATGCAGAGAGTCAATGGCGGTTAACGTCTCTAAAAGCCCTCGTCCACGTAGGCTAGGCTCACGGCCACCACGAATCAGTTGGAAGACTTGTGCAATGAACTCAACCTCACGAATACCGCCTGAGCCGAGCTTGATGTTATTGGATAAGCCACGACGACGCACTTCACTGCTGATCATCGATTTCATGCGGCGCAAAGATTGAATTGCACTGAAATCGATATAGCGACGGAAGACAAACGGACGTAGCATCTTGCGCAACTCTTGATACTCTGGGTACATTTCACTGCCCATTACGCGCGCCTTAACCATCGCGTAACGTTCCCAGTCTCGCCCTTGTTCTTGGTAGTAATCTTCCAGAGCGGCGTAACTCATCACCAATGGTCCACTCTCGCCAAAAGGACGCAGACGCATATCGACGCGATAACAGAACCCATCAAAGGTTTGTTGATCCAGCGCCTTGATAATACGCTGCCCTAAGCGGGTAAAGAACTGCGCATTGGCGATACTGCGTCTTGCTCCTTGGGTTTCGCCATTCTCAGGATAAGTAAAGATCAAATCGATATCAGAAGAAAAGTTGAGTTCACCGCCACCAAGCTTACCCATGCCAATGATAAGCATCGGCTGTGCTTCACCCTGTTCATTACAAGGTGTGCCCCACTCTTTACAGCAAATGTCGTACTGCCATTGATAAGTCTCGAAGATCATCGCTTCGGCCAACATAGAGAGATGACTTAGGCTCTGTTCAAGCTCCCAAGAGCCCATAAAGTCACGCCATGCAATATAGGTCATTTCTCGATTGCGGAATTGACGTAGCACTCGCTGACCGCTCATTTCGTCCGTACAATCAGAAAGCAGCTCAGCCAATCGTCCACGATACCCTTCAGCACGCTCCTCACATTCCAACATATCCGGTAGAGTCGTCGATAAAACCGTGTCACGTTGTAAGCAATCACCAATAAAGCAGCTTAATCCTAAGACGCGTTTAAGGTCTTCAATTAGCGGCTCAGGCCAAGCATTAATGGCTTCACTTTGGTGCTCTAATAATTGCTTAAAAGCTGACTGCGAATGAGTGACGAGTTGAGGAGGCAATGGCATGTTTCTTCCTTGTATAAGCTGCGCGCGAACAATCAATTTGTTGGGTCAGTTTTTCAATAACGAGTTTTCATAACTAATACCAATCACAGTAAGTAAGTGTTCAGAGATAGCGTAGGAAAAAAGCTTGAGAACAAGGCTGCTCTTTTCAATAAATAGTTTCGATAAGTAGTTATTCTACATTCAAAAATTCTAACGCTGTTATCGAGATTTTTAACAAGCTAGGGTGACCAGTTATTTACTACGATTGGTATAAGATAGTTATACCAAAGTTACGCCAATAAAAAACGCCCACATCAGCAATGTGGGCGTTTTATCAGTGAACTTATCAAGTTAGACCTTTCTCTCTAGAAAAAAGGCTCTATCAATAGGGTTTAGAGAACAAGGTTATACCTTAAACTGCTTAATCTTACCGTCGAGTTCTTGCGCGTTGCTTTCCATAAGCTGAGAGGTTTCTAGAAGCTCACCGACCACGACAACAGAAGCTTCCACCAGCTCACGAACATTGGTCAGGTTAACACTCATCTCTTCCGCAACGCTGCTCTGCTGGCCTGCAGCCGTCGCAATCTGGAAGTTCATGTCATTGATTTGGTTAACTTGGCTCACGATGCCATCAAGTTCGGAGCCAGCATTAGTCACAAGATCGACACCTTCAGCCGCTTCAACAACACTCTTTTCCATTAGCTCTACCGCAGAGTTAGCACTGCTTTGTAGATGGCTGATCATATCTTGAATTTCGACGGTTGCTTGCTGAGTACGTTGTGCAAGGTTACGAACCTCATCAGCAACTACAGCAAAACCACGACCGGCCTCACCTGCACGCGCCGCTTCAATCGCTGCGTTTAGTGCCAGTAAGTTGGTTTGTTCTGAAATACCTTGGATAGTGCCTACAACGCTGCCGATTGAATCAACACGCTCTTCAACTTGGTTTACCGCTGCCGCTGATGCTGCGATATCAGAAGAGAGTTCACTCATCTTAGATACAGAGCCCTGAACAAACTTCTGCCCCGTTAATGCTTGACCTGATGCTTGTTCAGTAAGAGAAGAGGCGCTTTGTGCGTGCTCAGCCACCGTTTGAACGGTCGAAGTCATTTCGCTCATTGCCGTTGCTAACTGATCGATCTCGTTAAACTCTTCTTGAGCTGACTCTTTGGTCTCCGACATGCTGATGGTCATCACTTCTGTTAGAGCAAATAGCTCATCAGAAGAAGCCAGTTGAGCCTTCACCATGTCATGCAGCTGAACTCGTGTTTTTTCTAGCTCACGAGCTACATCGCCGTATTCATCTTTACAGTCCATGTGAATCGGCACTGATAGATTCTTGTCTGCCATCGTTTTAATGGCATCACTGAGGTATTGAGTTTGGCGCAGCATAACGCGAGCTGCCGCCAATAAAAGAACCACAAACACAATGATCATCAAGCCTGTCTGCCAAGCCACTTGAACTAAGTAAGTCTCATAATGCTGCTGCGCGACTTGTGCATTATTCGTTGCAGCGAGCAATGAATCGTAAAACGTGCTCGCGTCCCATAGCTGCTTAGAAATGATCAAGATGGTACTGAACACCATCAGCATGATCATTTTCGGAACGAGACGAACGTCAGAGATTACCCTTTCCCACGGCTTGAATGACAGTTTAGTCATTGTCAGTTCTCCATTAACTCTTATATATTGATGGCTTCTATACCCGCGAGATGGCTGATTGAGTCAGGTTCGCGATTTATTTTGAGCCTCGTATGAATGTTAAATAGTATCAAAGACACACCTAAGCCGATGAGCTTATTATCACTGATTCTCTCTTTCTTAGCGTTATTTGTGATCTCAGGCTTGTTGTTTGCGCCGATTGATAAAGAATCGAAACAAGTCCTTATCGGCCTCGATTTTATAATCTGTAGTGTTTTTCTTTTTCAGCTCACGATTGATCTATTCAGATCACAAAACAAGAAAGAATACCTCAAAGTACACTGGATCGATTTCTTGGCAAGTATCCCAATGATCGAGCCACTCCGTTTCGCTCGTATTTTTCAAATTCTGCGAGTCATCTTGGTTCTACGTTCAAGTAAACGTATTTTCAGAGAGCTGTTTCGTAACAGAAAAGAGACCACTTTCGCTTCCATCATTCTGCTTTTGGTGATCTTACTGACCATCGGTGCTGGCACGATCCTGCTATTGGAACACAAAGATCCTAATGCCAATATCACGACTGGTCATGATGCGTTGTGGTGGGCTTTCGTGACCATCAGTACCGTTGGCTATGGCGACCATTATCCAGTAACCACCGCTGGTCAGTTAATCGCATCGATTGTGATCATCTGTGGGGTTGGTGTATTTGGTATGATCTCAGGTCTAATTACCTCGCTGATTACTGAGCCTACCGACCTCCAGAATCAACAATTGGAAAACAAAGAGCGTAAACTGGACAAGATTCTAGAGCAGCAGCAACAGATACTAGAGCGGCTCGAGTTGCTTGAACGACAGACAAAAAAATAGGGCCAAGGCCCTATTTAAAAATGGATGTTAGTGTAGAGGCTAGTCTTGCCAGTATGGCTCAACTTCAACACTGATTTGGCGAGTCTGCTCCATCGCATGCAAAATGGAAACTTCTTGACGAGCAAGCCAACGCTCTAGCTGATCTTTCTCATCACCTTCTAACTTCTCAGTGAGTGGCTGTAAGGTTCGTAGCATCAACAAATCGTCGATACCTTGTACCATGTCCGCCCAAGGCAAACGGAAGCTATTACGCTCATCGTCATCATATAAGCTCGCAAAGCCAACACCAGAATACAGGTTACGCATCAAACGATACTGCTGGTCGATGTAAGCTTGGCTTGTCATCACGCGCTCTGGTGGAAAGGCTTCCATCAGCTCCGCCCAAGTGCGATCAAGCTGCTTCACAGAGAACCACTCAATTCCGCGCTCCATTTGCTCACGCGCTTTTTCGTCCAAGAAAGGCTGCCAACCTCGGGTAAGTATCCAGCGGCTTAAATCAAGCAGGAGACCAGTGTAGCGGGCTGAACTCAAGAGAGTCAGTAACTCTTCACGATCTGGCAATTGCTCTTGCATCTCTTTTAGCTCAGCCACTAGGAACTTGCGAGCGTCAAGCTTACGCAGAACGTGGCCTTTATCTTCTAGCAAATCCTCAAAGTGGTCATAGCTTTTTAGCCAATCCAACTCTTGTTCTAGCCATTTCAGCTCTTGGCGTAAAATAGCGCTAGCGCGTCTAGGTACAATGCCACCGTAGATAGTGAAAGTCTGGCGGATAAAGCTCAGTGAATGGCTGATCTCGTGCAGAGCTTCAATCGATTGGCGCTCGGTGAAAATTTGCTCGTGGTAATGCCAATGAGCGAGAGCATGCTCTAAAGATTGAATGAAACACGATTCAACGGTATCACTTTTGTCAGTATCAACTAAGGTCAAAGGAGTTACTTCATCGCCTTGATAACCTTGAGCAAGTCGGTAACCCTTAGCAGCTTTGCTTAAGTTACCTAAGCGCATACCACCTTGTTCACAGAATTGGCGAGACAGTGTAAACAGAGCATCCGTTTGGCCGGATTTAAGTTCAAGCTCAACTTCGCAAATCGGTTCTTGCAGATCGCCGGATTCAACGAAACCTTGGTCAAAGGCAACCTCGACTTGGCTACCGTCAGGCATGCCAATCAGCCACTGTTCTCGCGTGAAGTTAGTCGAGAACAGAGGAGTAAGCTCAGCTTGTAATGTTTCAATGTCCTTACCTTCAGGCCAAATATCTTCTGGATGTAAGGCAAGTTTTGGCTCATTGCTATCGTGTTCTGCATTGTATTCCGGCCTTTGATGCAGGCCAGCAACAACGCGACCCGCTGTCTTTACCGTTTGTACAAATACGTCATCAAAGCGTCGAATGCGCAAGCCGGTATCGTGCTTGCGTAGCCAGTTGTCAGGGGTGTCAAAGTAGATGTTACCTAGCTCACGACAACTGTGCTGAAGTACTTTAGTTTCAGCAATTTTATTGCGTAAAGTCTCTGAAAAATCAGGAGAAACAAAAAACTTCAGTTCTATCTCGGTTTCCATAGTTATACCTTTCTGTGAAGATAGGGACAGGATATTGCCAATTTTCAAAGTCGGCAAGTCAGAAATATCGCCCTTATGATGATCTAAAACAGTTTTAATGAGAGATTGATTAGGTTAACATGCGCGACTTTGTAGCCATCGCTTAACATTTCACCATGAATATGGTGTATGTTGTTTTAAGGTTATTATTTATTAGGTTGGATGACCATGCCAGTAAATACAATTATGGGGTTATTTGCAAAGTCCCCAATTAAACCTTTGCAGCGTCACGTAGTATGCGTGAACGAATGTTGTTCTCACCTAGTTAATTTCTTTGAAGTTTCTTCAAAGGGTGACTGGGAAAAAGCAGCTGAAATTCGAGCTCAGATTTCTCACCTTGAGAAAGAAGCTGACGTACTAAAACGTGAAATTCGCCTTAAACTTCCTCGTGGTTTGTTTATGCCTGTTGATCGCACCGACATGTTGGAGCTATTAACTCAGCAAGACAAACTCGCAAACCTAGCGAAAGACATTGCAGGCCGTGTATATGGTCGTCAACTTGTCATTCCTGCTCCTCTACAAGAAAACTTCATCGCTTACGTTAAACGTTGTCTAGATGCAGCGAACCAAGCACAAAACGTAATCAATGAACTAGACGAATTACTTGAGACTGGCTTTAAGGGCCGTGAAGTAACACTCGTTGCTGAAATGATTCATCAATTAGATGTAATTGAAGATGACACGGACGCGATGCAGATCGAACTACGCCAACAACTAATGGCGATTGAAGGCGATCTGAATCCAGTTGATATCATGTTCTTATACAAAATTCTTGAATGGGTTGGTGGTATTGCAGATCAAGCACAGCGTGTAGGCGCTCGTCTTGAAGTAATGCTTTCTCGATCTTAAATCATACGTTAACCATATAACGAAGAGCATTTTTTGAACAAACCACTTATGCGTTGAGTATTTCTCTCGCTGAGCGGTTTTTTGCGTCTAAATTTGTTCCGCTTGTTATCAAACAACTAGGTATTACGATGGATATCCTTGCTAACTACGGCACTGTCCTGATTATTGTTGCAGCAGCTTTCGGTTTCTTGATGGCTATTGGTATTGGTGCAAATGACGTTGCGAACGCAATGGGCACCTCAGTAGGCTCTAAAGCTCTAACCGTAAAACAAGCGATCATTATCGCAATGATCTTTGAATTCGCTGGTGCATATCTTGCCGGTGGCGAAGTTACCGATACGATCCGTAAAGGTGTTATCGAAACATCTCTATTCGCACATCAACCAGACGTTCTTGTATTCGGTATGATGTCTGCACTTCTTGCTGCAGGTACATGGCTACTTCTAGCTTCGTACATGGGCTGGCCTGTTTCTACTACTCACTCAATCATCGGTGCAATCATCGGTTTCGCTTGTGTGTCTGTAGGTACTGAAGCGGTAGACTGGAACAGCGTTCAAGGCATTGTGGGCAGTTGGATTATTACTCCTGTCATCTCTGGTTTCTTCGCCTACGTGATATTCGTAAGTGCTCAGCGACTGATTTTTGATACAGAGAACCCGCTATTCAACGCGAAGCGCTTTGTACCGGTATACATGTTCATCACAACGATGGTAATTGCACTGGTAACAATCAAGAAAGGTCTTAAGCACGTTGGTCTTCACCTAAGCAACACTGAAGCATGGGTTTGGGCTGCAGCAGTATCAGCAATTGTAATGATTGGTGGTTACCTATACATCCAGAAGAAATTCGCTAACCGCGAAGAAGACCACGGCTTTGCTGGTGTTGAAGGTATCTTCTCTGTACTAATGGTTATCACAGCTTGTGCTATGGCATTCGCACACGGTTCAAACGACGTTGCAAACGCGATTGGTCCACTGTCTGCTGTTGTATCAACGGTTGAGCACATGGGCGAAATCACAGGTAAGAGCACTATCGCATGGTGGATTCTTCCTCTAGGTGGTTTTGGTATCGTGGTTGGTCTTGCGACTCTTGGTCATAAAGTAATGGCAACCGTAGGTACTGGTATTACAGAACTAACACCGAGCCGTGGCTTTGCAGCACAACTTGCTACAGCATGTACGGTTGTTCTAGCGTCAGGTACTGGTCTTCCAATCTCAACTACACAAACACTGGTTGGTGCGGTATTGGGTGTTGGTTTTGCTCGTGGTATCGCAGCACTGAACTTAGGCGTTGTACGTAATATCGTGGCTTCGTGGATTGTGACACTGCCAGCAGGTGCTCTACTTGCTGTTGTGTTCTTCTACGGTATTCAGGCTATGTTTAGCATGTAATTGCCACTGCGTTAGTCGATGCTAGCGTCAGAATTATGTGAGCTTCAGTAACGATATGTAAATGCCATGTCATTATTGACTCAAACGCACAGAAAGGGAGGCTTTGCCTCCCTTCTTTGTTGCACCGCATAAAGAAACTAAATATTATTTGCTAATTGAGGCTGACTCATCCGCCTACCCAATTAGAATCGTTAAGGGATTTACTGTGAAAAAACTGATTAGCTTAGTTTTGTTCGCAATGCTTGCGGCTCCAGCTGCCTTTGCACAAGACCGTTATATTGCTGACAAACTATTTACTTATATGCATTCTGGCCCAAACAACACCTTCCGTATTATCGGCAGTGTTGACGCTGGTGAGAAGATTACCTACCTGCAAGCAAACAAGAGCACGGGTTACACACAAATCCAAGACAACCGTGGCCGTAAAGGTTGGGTTGAAAGCAAGTTTGTAAGTACTAAAGAGAGTATGGCTCTGCGTATGCCTAAGCTTGAGAAAGAACTGACAGAAGTGAAAACTAAGCTGGCTAACGCACGTCAAACGGCTGACAGTGAAAAAGCAGGCCTAGCAAGTTCTCTAGATTCTCGTAATAAGCAGATTGCTGAACTAGAACAGAACTACAGCGAGATTAGCCAACAATTAACAAGCTCTCAAACAGAAAACCGTGAACTACGCGCTAAGCTAGACACGCAGAAAGATGACCTACTATTGAAGTACTTCATGTACGGTGGTGGTGTTGCTGGTATTGGTCTACTTCTTGGCCTTGTTCTACCACACATCATTCCTCGTCGTAAGAAATCACCAAACGGCTGGGCGTAAGCTGATCGTTTGACTGTATTGCGTTACGCAAAGTAAATTCAATATCGGATACCAAAAAGGAGCACCTAAGTGCTCCTTTTTTATTTATCTCAACATGTTATCAAAGCGCTTGTAGCAGCTTTAGGTTAGCCCTTCCACTCGTACAAAGCAGGAATCTCAATCTTCTGCTGATTAAACTCAACAACCACAGATTGCGGCTTGATCTCTAGCAGTTGAACATCATTACCGATCCAATCGCCCTGTGACATCTCTTGCCCATTCACTTTGACCCAACGCTTGTTCTCACTACTTGAGTACATATGGGTTTGTAAGTCGAGCTTAGGTAATACGCCAGACAAACTGTTAACGTGATTTTCGAGCTCAATCACTTGAGGTTCCATCTGGCTTGCTGGTCGCGAGTCCATCGGCTCCGGTGCACTTGGCTGCTCATCCATAATCGCTTCTAGCTTCAATGCCAAATCAGGCGGTAACTCGGTCAAATCCAAGCCTTGTAGCAGGTCGCTATCTGATTGCTGATAATTGCTTTCGTCGTTCACACCAGGTCCAACTTCAGGCTCAGCTAATGACAGCTCTGAATCATCCACTGTTCGCGCAGTGCTCTCTGCTTTGGTTACCGGCACAATTACCCCAGCAGACAGTTGAGTGCTATCAGAGTTAACTTGAGCATAAACCTCTTGGCGAGGTAACGATTTTAACGTCTTGCTTGTCGGCGCTGGACGCACCACAAACAGAGGCTCATCTTCGATTTCTTCTTCGACATTCAAATCAGCCGTTTCGATATCCTTGGCTTGAACAGGCTGGGTTTCTGATTCTGAATTCGAACTAATAGCAGCTTGGTTGGCCGTTTGCTGTTGATGGTAAGATTGATACACCAAGGCACCACCTACCAACAGAGAAGGCACAAGTAAAACAAGCAACCCCATAGCCAACGACGAACCGCGTTTGTTGCTGATACCCTTTACAGAACTCGGCACTTGATGGTTTTGGTAGCCCTTAAAGCTAGATTTGTCTGAGGACTGATTCAACTCATGCATAATGCGTGACATTAGCTCGCTCCTCCGCTTAATGACATTAACTTCGGAGAATCTAGCTGAGCTAATCTTTGTAGCCTCGCTAACGTTCGTTGACCAGCAATACCGTCGACCGACATGCCCTGCCATGTTTGAAACGCTTCGACTTTCATTTTTAATTCGTAATCAAATACATCACTACCGGACACAACCTCTCCAAGAACCTCAGAAAGCAACAAATCAAGCAAAGCGACAGCTTCACCCTGATATCCCTCTTTTAACGTTTCTCGCAATGGCTGTTTCCAAATCGCGACATAATCACCATGCCAGACCTTCTCTAAAGATTGCTTCGGCATGACTAACAGTTTTTCGTTCACCAGTAACTCGACAGCGTCTTGTGATGCGCCATAAAGCACAGCAAACACAGGCTCTTGCTCTACATTTAAGTTCAATACCACAGGGACGCCTAACCCTAGAAGGTCATCTAGACTTGCTTGTTGTTGTTCACATACGAACACGCTTTGTGGCTCACTTAAGCATAAACCGTCACGCAGAGAGGATTGGTAGCCCCAAAGCGTATATAAGTCCTTGATCGCCAGCGAACGGTTAGTCCCTTGCATCAAATGTTGCTGAATATGTGTTGGCAGTGCGAACTTGTCTATCTCAGACTCAACAACCAGCTTAGGCGTATCTGCGACTAACGACCGCTGCATCCTTACTGAGCTTAATGTTTGGGCTTCATTCGAAGGTTGGGTTGTTAGCCATGAGTCAATGTAGCCTGGCGCAAAGTGAAAGGTCGCCATCGCAAGTGCGACACTCAAGGTAGCAGCACTCGCATATTGAACTAACTTTGGTAGCGTGCTCGCTGCACGAGGTTTTTCGACATGGTAAACCTCAGCTTGAAACGCCATGATCTGCTGGCACGCTCTGTTGACCGTGTCATTGCTCGGTGTTTGCTCTCCATCATGAAAAGCTAGCTGAAGCGCCTTATCACACACCAAGTTAATCAACCGTGGAATACCATGTGTATATTGGGCGATCAGCTTAACGGAACGATTCGAAAACAGCATCTGCTCGCCACCCGCTGTCTCTAGACGAAACGCGATGTACTTGCCGGTCTCTTGAATATTGAGAGGCAACAAATGGTAACGCCCTGTAATACGCTGAGCTAATTGACGCAGTTGCGTGGTCTGCAAATGCTGTTGTAATTCAGGTTGGCCAACCAGTAATACTTTTAATAACTTGCGACTGTCGGTTTCCAAATTCGTCAAGAGGCGTAGCTGTTCCAACACATCGGCAGCTAAGTGTTGAGCTTCATCTATCACCAATAAGGTTTGAATACCTTCCGCATGGCTATCCAGTAAGAAATAGTGAATCGCCTGACTCAGCTGCTTGAGTGATGCCTGCTGTGGATAGTCGATCTCGAACTCATCACAGATAGCTTCAAGCAAATCAGTGTTGGAAAACGTAGGGTTGAGTATAAGGCCAGCTTGAGTGTGGCTATCAAGAGAGGACAACATCGCCTTAGCGACCGTTGTTTTACCGGTTCCCACCTCACCAGTAAGCATTGCAAAGCCCCCACCCTCACCTAAACCGGCTTGTAGGTTCTGCATCGCCTCTTGGTGGCGCTGACTCAAAAACAAGTAGCGAGAATTTGGTACAATCGAAAATGGCATCTCAACGAAGCCAAAATATTCCTTATACATGTGCTGCCCTATAATTACGATTAATGGAAAGTACCATTGCTTGCCGTAAAGTCCAGCAGTGATAAAACATTTCGAGGTGATAAGTTGCAAATATACGATAGCCTACCAAAAGAGAATGGGCTACAGCGCTATCTAGTCGGTGGAGCGGTGCGCGATAAACTACTCAATATTGATAGTTATGATAAAGATTGGGTGGTGGTCGGCAGTACCCCTCAAGAGATGGAAAGCCTTGGCTTCACTGCAGTGGGTAAAGACTTCCCAGTATTCTTGCACCCAAAAACCAAGGAAGAACACGCACTGGCTCGCACTGAGAGAAAATCAGGCTCTGGTTACACAGGCTTCGAATGTTACTTCGCGCCAGATGTTAGCCTGGAAGAAGACCTCATGCGCCGCGATCTAACGATCAACGCCATCGCTCAAGATGATGCAGGCAACCTTCACGATCCTTACCACGGCCAGCAAGATCTCTCCGATCGTATTCTTCGACACGTATCCGATGCCTTTGTCGAAGATCCACTTCGAGTGCTGCGAGTGGCGCGCTTCGCTGCCAAACTTCACCATCTCGGTTTTAGCGTCGCCCCTGAAACTATGTTGATGATGAGTGAGATCGTTGAATCTGGTGAACTCGCCCATCTTACTGCAGAACGAGTATGGCAAGAGTGGCACAAATCACTCAGCACACCACACCCAGAAGTCTTTCTTTCCGTATTGAGAGAGTGCGGAGCACTAGCGGTTGTTTTGCCAGAGATTGACGCTCTGTTTGGTGTCCCTCAACCCGAGAAATGGCACCCTGAAATCGACACAGGTATCCATACTATGATGGTGGCTCAGCAAGCAGCGCTATTAAGCCCATCGCTGCCCGTACGCTTTGCCGCTCAAGTGCATGACTTAGGTAAAGGCGTGACACCACAAGCTGAATGGCCAAGCCATAAAATGCACTGCCACACAGGTGTTAAGATCATCAAGAAACTGTGTGAGCGAGTGAGAGTGCCTAATGAATTCAGAGACCTTGCACTATTAGTGTGTGAGCAACACTCAAACATTCATCGTGCAGGCGAGCTCAAGCCGACAACTTTCCTTAAAGTTCTCAACAAGTTCGATGTTTGGCGCAAACCAGATCGCCTTAACGACATCTTGCTATGCTGCCAAGCTGACCACGCTGGTCGCAAAGGGTTAGAAGATCAGCCTTACCCTCAAAAGGCTCGTTTTGAAGCAGCCTATCAGGCAGCACTTCAAGTTGAAGTAAAAGTGATCATTGCTGATGGCTTTAAAGGTAAAGATATTCGAGAAGAGCAAGAGAAGCGCAGAGCGGTGGCTATTGAAAGCGCGTTATCAGAACTCACTGATAGTTAATCTTCAACCTGTTAGTAAGCACGCATTAAAAAGCCCGCAGTTAAGCGGGCTTTTTCAATTTTACGACGAGGCTGTTATCAGCGTCTGTTATTGCATCATTAAGAAAGCAAACAGACCACAACCTAGAATTAGGCGGTAGATAACAAACGGCGTCATGCCCATACGAGAGATAAGCTTCAAGAAGAAGTGAATACAGATGTAAGCACTGATGAAAGACACCGCAACGCCGGTTAGCAGTGTACCAACGTGGATTGGATCGCCACTGGTCACAAGCTTAAGGCCTAAGTAACCACCAGCTAAAGTGATGATTGGGATAGACATTAGGAAAGAGAATCGAGCTGCCGCTTCACGAGTAAAGCCAAGGTAAAGTGCTGCTGTAATCGTAGCACCTGAGCGAGAAGTACCAGGAATAATTGCCATAGCTTGAGCAAGACCAATAAACAACGCTTTTTTCCAGCCCGCTTGGTACTCATCATCACGTAGGCTTGAGTTCTTATCCACCCACCACAACAACAAACCAAAGACGATGGTCGTTGTCGCAATTACCCATGCACTGCGCAGGT
Source organism: Vibrio sp. 070316B (assembly GCF_013114115.1). NCBI lineage: Bacteria > Pseudomonadati > Pseudomonadota > Gammaproteobacteria > Vibrionales > Vibrionaceae > Vibrio > Vibrio sp. 070316B. The sequence continues at coordinate 118,341 of NZ_VTYC01000009.1, forward strand.
AAAGTTCAACAATGTCCTTCATCAGCAGGCCAAAGATACATGCCGGAATCGTCGCAAGGATAATCATCCACGCCAATTTCGCTTCTTTGCTGCGGTCGCCCTTAAACACTGAGCCGAAGAATGCGCTCAACAACGAAATCACTTCTTTACGGAAATAGATCACGACTGCGGCCAAAGTACCGACATGGACCGCGACATCAAAAGCCAAACCCTGATCTTCCCAGCCTAAAACCGCTGATGGAAGGATCAAGTGTGCCGAACTGGAAATAGGTAAAAACTCAGTAAAGCCTTGCACCAACGCCAATATAAACGCTTCAAAATAACTCATTACTTACCTTTAAAATTATAGTTTTATATCTACGACAGAGAGCGAGTCTAGTTGCTGCATCTTCTGCCATATTTCACTGACGGTTCTTCCGTCTTGCGGGATCACTCTCGCAGGACAAAGATCATAAAGTGGTTGTGTTACAAAAGGATATTTATAGATATCACTGCGTGGTAACTCTGGAGCAGACTCAGATATCTCATCGCCAAACAGCACAATATCAAGATCCAAATTTCGATCCTGAAGCTTGTGTGCATCTTGCGCACGCCCCCATTTGTACTCAATTTTACGAAGTTCTTGTGAAAATTCAGTCAATGAAAGTGGCGTGTCGAGCTCTATCACAAAGTTATAAAATGGATGGCTATCAAAACCGACAGGCTCACAGTGATAGATTTTAGAGCATTTAAGGTTAGTCCCTAACGATTGAAGCTCTGTCCATGCCACCCTTGCATGCTTGTCGCGGTCTATGTTCGTGCCAACACCAACATAGGCGATGGTCATGCTTGACCTCGTTCGATGATCACACCCACCGCTTTTGCTTGAGGAACCGCACCAGGCTTCGCTAGGTGAATTTTAACCCAAGGAACAGAGAACTGAGTCATAATTAGCTCTGCGACTTCTTCAGCAACACGTTCTACGAGTAGAAAACGGCCATTCGTAATGTGATCGAGTACTGCAGTGCTTACTTTCGAATAATCCAAAGCATCAACCACATCATCACTCTTGCCTGCTGGGCGGTTGTCATGAGCCATTTCAATATCAAGAACCAGTTTCTGTTTGATCTCTTGTTCCCAATCGTAAACACCGATCGTTGTAATTACTTCTAGCTGCTCAATGAAAACTTTATCCAGTGCCATGACTTGTCCTTTTAGAGGTCGGATACCCAAATTTGGGAAAAAAACGTATTATTTGCGTAATTCGAGATATGATATCAATTACTCTTGGATTGAGCATTATTTTCCCATCGTTAAGCGTATAACCGTTAAAGGACAGACATGACCCCATTGGCACTTATCATGATCATTGCTGCCTATTTGCTAGGTTCAATCTCTAGTGCGGTCTTGATATGCCGAGTCTTAAGGCTTCCAGATCCTAGAACGGTGGGCTCAAACAACCCAGGCGCAACCAATGTGTTACGTGTCGGTGGCAAAGGTGCCGCAGCAGCAGTATTACTCTGTGATATGTTAAAAGGCACCATTCCAGTCTGGCTTGGCTACTTTCTCGGTATCGACTCAATTATTTTAGGTATCGTTGCGATTGCAGCTTGTCTTGGTCATATGTATCCGATCTTCTTCCACTTTAAGGGTGGTAAAGGCGTCGCAACGGCACTGGGTGCCATCGCCCCAATTGGATTCGACCTAACCGGTATGATCATGGCAACTTGGCTCGTGGTCGCGCTTTTATTTCGTTACTCCTCTTTGGCAGCATTGGTGACAATGCTACTTGCCCCTTTCTACGCTTGGTTAGTCAAACCGCAATACACCCTGCCCGTGGCTATGCTGTGTTGCTTGATCGTGCTGCGTCACCATCAAAACATCCGCCGCCTACTGGACGGCAGTGAGCCAAAACTCGGACAAAAAAAATCGGCTTAACCTTATATTCAAGATTAAACCGATCATTTCAAACGATAGAAAGTCTACAGCAGGTGCTTACCTAAAAACTCTTTCAGCATAGTGTTTACAAATTCTGGCTGCTCTAGCGAGCTAATATGTCCTGCGCCAGGAATTACCACTAATTCACTACCAGAAATGCAATCATGCATCAGGTAAGATTCAAGTACCGGGCGTGGTTTATCTTCTTGGCCGACAGCTACCAACACAGGTAGAGCAAAGTTCTCTATCGTTTCAATCATGTCACGACGTCCAAACACCATACGACCAATTCGAGCTACTTGCTCTGCTTGCTCGCCCTGTAGTGCCGACAACTGCTGAGTAAAACCTTCTACCAAAGCTGGCGTGTTAGTTTGTGCGTCATTAGCAAAGAACAACGGCACAACCGCTTCTACAATCGGTTGAGGAACCATCTTCGTTTGAGAGATGGTGTCTAGCATGCTGAAGTATTTCGCGTGTGCAACTTCTGGCTCTAGACCGACAAAAGTGTCCATCAGTACCAAAGATTTGATACGTGCTGGTGCCAGCTCTGCAAGCTCAGTACCCCACATACCACCAACCGATAAGCCCACCACAGAAAACTCTTCAATGTTTAAATGGTCAAGCAGTGCCAGAACATGTTGAGCGTAGTCTTTTAGGTTGCCCATTCTATTCGGTGCCGCTTGAGACTCACCATGAGACCAAAGCTCAGGCACAATACAACGGTACTGAGATTTTAACGCTTCAACCTGTGGCTTCCACATCGCACTATCCCAAAGGTAGCTGTGTCCAAGTACAACAACCGGGCCTTCGCCTTCGTCTAGGTACGCCATCGATTGATTATCTACAGTGAACTTATTCATCTTCTTCCCTAATCTCTATCAGCAATTTTTTATCGACATATCGTCGGTAAGCTAAGATATAAAAACGGCCGCACTAGGCGACCGTTTATCGAAACATTTTGATGTATTACGCAATTGGCTCTAATTGGTCGATCGGCCAACGCGGTGTGGCTTGAACTGAAAGATCAGCAGTCTCACCATTTTTCAGGCGCTGCATACCGGCATAAGCGATCATCGCACCATTATCAGTACAGAACTCAGTACGCGGGTAGTAAACCTCGCCACCAATTTTCTTAGCAAGTGCTTCAAGCTCAACACGTAGTTGTTTGTTTGCACTTACACCACCAGCAATCACTATACGTTTCATGCCCGTCTGTTCCAAGGCACGCTTACACTTGATTACCAAGGTACCACAAACCGCCTCTTGGAATGCATATGCGATATCGGCACGGGTTTGCTCACTATCGTCATTGTCACGAATCGTGTTCGCTGCAAAGGTTTTTAGGCCAGAGAAGCTCATATCCAAGCCCGGACGATCCGTCATTGGACGTGGGAACTTAAAACGACCCGGTGTGCCTTTTTCTGCTAGTCGAGATAGTAATGGACCACCAGGGTAATCTAAGCCCATTAACTTAGCCGTTTTATCGAAGGCTTCACCTGCCGCATCATCAATCGATTCACCAAGGATCTTGTATTCACCAATGCCTTTCACTTCGACCATCATGGTGTGACCCCCCGAAACCAGCAGAGCAACAAATGGGAACGGAGGTGGGTTATCTTCTAACATAGGCGCAAGAAGGTGACCTTCCATATGGTGAACAGGCACAGCTGGTACACCCCAAGCGTAAGCAATACTGCGACCAATGGTTGCACCAACAAGCAGCGCACCAACAAGGCCAGGGCCAGCAGTGTAAGCGACACCGTCGATGTCTTTAGAGGTCAGGTTTGCCTCTTTTAGAGCCGCTTTAATTAGCGGAATAGTTTTCTTCACGTGATCACGTGATGCGAGCTCAGGTACCACACCACCGTAATCGGCGTGCAGTTTTACTTGGCTGTATAATTGATGAGAAAGCAGGCCCTGCTGCTCATCATAAATTGCGATTCCTGTTTCATCACAAGAGGTTTCAATACCAATAATGCGCATAATTTTCTCGGCACGCTTTCGTCTAAAATGGGAAATTAGCGCAATATTACCCTGCCTAAGCTCTTCAAACAAATATTGTACAGACTATAATCGACAAAGTGCTTTACAAAGCCACTCTGATCGGATTAAAATTCCGCACCATTTTTGATCAAGCTGGTTAGAGACCACACTTAATCGAAAGTTGTCTACGGATAATTTTTCTGATTTGGTCATCAGTAGCCAGCGATAATGAATAACCCCTGAGGTGAAAGGCATATGCCAATAGTTAAAGTACGTGAAAACGAACCGTTCGACGTTGCACTACGTCGTTTCAAGCGCTCTTGTGAAAAAGCAGGTATTCTTTCTGAAGTTCGCCGTCGCGAGCACTACGAAAAGCCAACTACAGTTCGCAAACGCGCTAAAGCAGCAGCTCAAAAGCGTCACGCTAAGAAGCTAGCTCGCGAAAACGCACGTCGCGTTCGCCTGTACTAATAACTTAATCCATAAGGACTGAGTTATGGCTCTTATTGAACAACTCAAAGAAGAGCAAAAATTAGCGATGAAAGCCAAGGACAAACCGCGCCTTGGCACTATCCGTTTAGCTCTTGCTGCTGTAAAGCAACGTGAAGTCGACGAACAGATTACTCTGAGCGATGACGACATTCTTGCTGTGCTAGTAAAAATGGTTAAACAACGTCGCGATTCTGTTGCTCAATATGAATCAGCTGGTCGTCAAGATCTTGCTGACGTGGAACAAGCAGAAATTGCTGTACTTGAAGGCTTTATGCCTCAACCGCTTACTGAAGAAGAAGTAATCGCACTACTTGATAGCGCAATTGCAGAAGCTCAACCTGCGGGCATGCAAGACATGGGTAAAGTAATGGCTATCTTGAAACCACAAATTCAAGGGCGTGCAGATATGGGTAAAGTTAGTGGTTTAGTTCGCTCTAAACTCGCTTAATCCCAAATCAAATTGCAACAAGCCGTGCAATCCTTCGGAACGCACGGCTTGTTTGTATCTGTAACCTATTCAAACTATTATTATCCACACTCTCAGTTAGTGCATTTTTCTAAGGTTTTATGGCAGGACACATCCCGCGTAGTTTCATCGATGATCTCCTAGCGCGTCTCGACATTGTCGACATTGTAGACGCACGCGTGAAACTTAAGAAAAAAGGCAAAAACTACGGTGCTTGTTGCCCATTCCACAACGAAAAGACGCCCTCTTTTAGCGTAAGCCAAGAGAAACAGTTTTATCACTGCTTTGGTTGTGGCGTGCATGGCAATGCCATCGACTTCATTATGGAGTTCGAGCGCCTCGAATTCGTTGAAGCCATTGAAGAGCTCGCCTCCTTCTTAGGGCTCGATGTTCCAAGAGAACAACGTAGCGGTGAGATCTCTACCGCACCAAGAGCCAACACTGAACAAAAACGTAACCTCTATGATTTGATGGGCGGCATCAGCCAGTTCTATCGCTCACAGCTAAAAATAGCAGCCAATAAGCCCGCGATTGAGTACCTAAAAAATCGTGGTTTATCGGGCGAGATTGTTCAGAAGTTTGGCATTGGTTATGTGGCCGATGAGTGGGACTTAGTTCGTAAGAACTTTGGCCAACAAAAAGAAGCTCAAGACATGCTGGTAACAGGCGGCATGTTGATCGAAAACGATAAGGGTAATCGATACGACCGATTCCGTGGTCGTGTTATGTTCCCGATTCGCGATCGTCGTGGTCGTGTGATTGGTTTTGGTGGACGTGTCTTAGAAGATGGCACACCAAAATACCTAAACTCACCAGAGACACCTATCTTCCATAAAGGCAAAGAGCTATATGGCCTTTATGAAGTATTACAGGCATACCGTGAACCGCCTCAAGTACTTGTGGTTGAAGGCTACATGGATGTCGTGGCTCTTGCGCAGTATGGTGTAGATTACTCGGTGGCATCACTAGGCACCTCAACAACGGGTGACCACATTCAAATGCTGTTTAGACAAACCAGCACTGTGGTTTGTTGTTATGATGGTGACCGAGCGGGTAAAGAGGCAGCATGGCGCGCTCTAGAAAATGCACTTGAGTACCTGAAAACAGGTAATACACTCAAGTTTCTGTTCTTGCCCGATGGTGAAGACCCAGATAGCTATATAAGAGAACACGGTAAGGCCGCTTTTGAGCAACTCGTCCAAAATGCGACCCCGCTGTCGACCTATTTGTTCGACAACCTGATAGAAATACACAAACTGAACTTGGGAACAACCGAAGGAAAATCGGCACTGCGTGCGCACGCAAGCGCCTTGATTAATAAAATTCCTGACAGCTATTTCCAAGAACTGCTCGAAAAATTACTGGATGAGCGAACTGGATTTGATAACCAACTGAGACGTGCTCGTGTTCATACACAAAACCCGACACCTCAGCCGCACAAAGAGCTCAAGCGAACTCCAATGCGTGAAGTTATCGCTTTGCTTATCCAAAATCCGAGCTATGCTGATATGGTACCGGATTTATCAAGTGTCAAAGGCTTACCGTTGCCTGGGCTAAGTTTATTCGTTGAAGTACTTGATAAATGCCATGCGCATCCCCATATCAACACCGGCCAGTTATTAGAGCACTGGCGAGATAATAAACATGAGGCTCTTCTGTCTCGTCTCGCGAGCTGGGAAATCCCACTCGACGAAGACAATCAAGAAGACATATTTTTAGACTCATTGGACAAAATACTTGCCCAGTGCGTTGAAAAACAAATTGAAAACCTGCAGGCCAAAGCAAGAAGTGTCGGTTTATCAGCCGAAGAAAAAAGGGAGCTACTAGCTTTAATGCTAGATCTAAAAGCGTAACCCTGTTTGATTAGTCAGCATTTAATAAATTTGTTAACATCATTGGTTTGCATTTGAGAATGCAACGTCCTTCACCAGACCTGAAGTTGGATATCATCTATGGATCAAAATCCGCAGTCACAGCTTAAATTACTTGTTATTAAAGGCAAGGAACAAGGCTATCTGACCTACGCCGAAGTAAACGACCACCTACCTGCAGAAATCGTGGATTCTGAACAGGTAGAAGACATCATTCAAATGATTAACGACATGGGCATCAAAGTAGTTGAAACTGCACCTGATGCTGATGATCTAGCGCTTAATGATGACGATGCCAATATAGATGAAGACGCAGCCGAAGCTGCAGCTGCTGCGCTTTCAAGCGTAGAAAGCGAGATTGGCCGTACTACTGACCCAGTTCGCATGTACATGCGTGAAATGGGTACGGTTGAGCTACTGACTCGTGAAGGCGAAATCGACATTGCTAAACGTATTGAAGATGGTATCAATACAGTTCAGCTATCTGTTGCTGAGTACCCAGGTACTATTCCATACATCTTGGAACAGTTTGACCGCGTACAAGCAGAAGAGATTCGCTTAACAGACCTAATTAATGGCTTTGTTGACCCAGATGACGATGGCACAGCTGCACCAACAGCGACTCACATCGGTTCAGAACTTGCTGAAACAGATCTGGATGACGAAGACGCAGAAGACGTTGATGACGATGAAGAAGAGGAAGAAGAAGATACAGGTATCGATCCTGAGCTTGCTCTTGAGAAATTCACAGCGCTTCGTACTAGCTACCAAAACCGTCAGCTAGCGATCAACGAGTACGGCCATGAAAGCCCGAAAGCAATGCTTGCAACGACAATGATGCAAGACGTATTCAAAGAGTTCCGTCTAACACCAAAACAGTTTGATTACCTAGTAAACGAACTGCGTAACTCTATGGATCGTGTACGTACTCAAGAACGCCTGATCATGCGTCAAACGGTTGAGTACGGCAAAATGCCGAAGAAATCTTTCATTGCTCTATTTACTGGCAACGAATCTAGCGAAGCATGGTTAGATGAAGTACTTGCTTCAGACAAACCATACGCAGAAAAGATCAAACGTCACGAGAACGATATCCGTCGCTCAATCCAAAAACTGGATATGATCGAGAAAGAGACCTCTCTGACTGTTCAAAGCATTAAAGACATCAGCCGTCGTATGTCTATCGGTGAAGCAAAAGCTCGTCGTGCGAAGAAAGAGATGGTTGAAGCGAACTTACGTCTAGTAATCTCGATTGCTAAGAAGTACACAAACCGTGGTCTACAATTCTTGGATCTAATCCAAGAAGGTAACATCGGTCTGATGAAAGCGGTTGATAAGTTTGAATACCGTCGTGGTTACAAGTTCTCTACTTACGCTACATGGTGGATCCGTCAAGCAATCACTCGTTCGATTGCCGACCAAGCTCGTACTATCCGTATTCCGGTTCACATGATCGAAACGATCAACAAACTAAACCGTATCTCTCGTCAAATGCTACAAGAGATGGGTCGTGAACCACTTCCGGAAGAGCTGGCTGAGCGCATGCAAATGCCTGAAGACAAGATCCGTAAAGTACTGAAAATCGCTAAAGAGCCTATCTCAATGGAGACACCAATCGGTGACGACGAAGATTCGCATCTAGGTGATTTCATCGAGGATACAACGCTAGAACTACCTCTAGACTCTGCAACGGCAACCAGCCTACGCGGTGCAACTAAAGACGTTCTTGCTGGCCTAACACCTCGTGAAGCGAAAGTACTGCGCATGCGTTTCGGTATCGACATGAACACTGACCACACTCTAGAAGAGGTTGGTAAGCAGTTCGACGTAACTCGTGAGCGTATCCGTCAGATCGAAGCAAAAGCACTACGTAAACTTCGTCACCCAAGCCGTTCAGAAACTCTGCGCAGCTTCCTAGACGAGTAATCACACACATTGATGTGATTAGCTTTTAAGCATAATTAACAAAAGGTGAGCTATGGCTCACCTTTTTTGTAGCTGTGTGATTTAAGTGGCTAAGATGTAAGCGGAATTGCCCCTTATAGTGTCTAGACACCACTGAATGCTTCCCCTATAATCTATGCCCTACGGCCCCTTAGCTCAGTGGTTAGAGCGCACGACTCATAATCGTTCGGTCCCCAGTTCAAATCTGGGAGGGGCCACCAAATTTAGAAAGGCGTAGAAGGTTAGTACCTACTACGCCTTTTTTACATCTATAGATTATAGGTGTAGTTATGGGTGCAGTTAGCGTATAGCTTAAGGCTTCCACTTAGCGCACACTAACTATCTAATTCAATTATGAAATACTGTGTTCGCATCACAAGCATAAGAATTTCATCCTAACGTCCCAAATAGACGGCTGTAACCTCTTCTCTCCCATGACCTAATTCTTCGCTAATTCGTGTCCTTATTTCTTTTACTCGTTCATACAACTTACTAGGTAACTCTCCTCTCTTTGGACCACCTTTCGCAGGACATGGAAAACCGACCAGCTCAAGATAGCGTTTTTGCGCATACGCATGCCTCAAGCCATGAGCCCTATCTATCCCCATTTTTATACAAGCTTGTTGGTAGCGTCCAAGCTGCGTGCTGTAGAGCGACTCCGGAGGGATTAATGAACCAGCACCGACCCATGCTTTCAACTCATCAAGCAACGCCCTCTGCTGTTGAGTCGTAATGGGTATATCTCTAGGGCGAGCCCCTTTGGTTTGAACTAGCCTTAGGAATTGCCCTTTATCCGCTTCTTTCAAACGAATTTTCATAGACTCCTCCCTTCTTAAACCGAAAGCAGCTTGTAATCGAAATGAAGCCTGTAAGTAAGGGTTACTAATCAAGTTCAATTGCTCTTCTTTTAGTTCTATAGATTTATCTTGGTTTGTCACATGTACACGCTTAGGAATACCCAAGCTTGTATTACTAGAAGGAAGAACTCCTGGCTTATCTATTTTCTCCAGTAACCAACGAAGGTGAGCAACTCGATTTTTAATGGTTCCAGTACTTAGGCCATTGCTCATCCACATACCAATCACCGCGTTCAAATGTTTTGAACCTAAGTTATGTAGTTGAAGCTTGTTATAGCCGAGCTCTTTCAAGTTTCGATCTACAAGCTTTAGAACCTTCTTGCGTTCAGCTTGTGTTGCGTATGAGCCATTAGGGTTTCTCTTTAATACTAGAGTGACTTTGAACATGAAGTTAGTAGCCATGGTTCTGCTTCCTTATAAAACGTTAAGGCCAAAAAAAAGCCGACACTAAGTCGGCTTTATACAGCTATATCAATTGTTCTAATTTCAGAGTGCAGTAACAAAGTTCATTGCGATTTTTGGTTAGTGTTATTGCTCCCACTTTATTCGTTAAAAGTGCCACATCAAATAGATATGATAATAGAGCGGTGCTACTGCGTGAGAAGTTCCCGAACAACTGAACTGGCCGTAAGCCATTATCAATTGGTACTTTGTATAGCCCGAGTGGGCCAGAAATTAGAATGCGCTAAAAGTATTGGGTTTTATTGCAATCATCCGGACAGCGATTGCTGTATTGAAGTGATTCAACCTGATTATTGTATGTAAGGTTGTAACAAGCAAGAAAGGAGGCGCTGAGAGCGTCTATAGCTCCGTGGTCATTCGATTAGCATTCGTAGATAAAGCTTATCAGCTTAGTATTGGCGGGCGTTGTAAGCCCTGTCACTCTTGAAGAGTGACAGGGTCAATAGATGCTATTAGACCTTTCGTTTACGCTGCAGGAGGTTCTTTTAGACATTTTTTAGCTATAGGACAGTCTCTAAGTAAAATATCTCGAGTTGTCTGAAAACTAAGAACCTGCTCACTGCCAGACCATTTTTGAAGCATAAACTTAAACTTATTGACGTCATTAGACTTTCTGAATGCCGCTTTAAGCTTTTCATAGCTATGATGGACATCCCTTCTTGCCAACTTAAGCCGTTCGCAGTTTAAATTAAACAACACCAAAGTTTCTTGTAAAAGCTCAGCGCTAGTTGCATATATATTGTCGTGAAATTGAACAGAATTAGCGTAAACGTCATTAACACTCAGCTCTCCAGATGCCAAGCAATAATGAAACATATCGCTACACAACCCAGCTTCTAATGGAGATACCACCTTGCCTTTCCAATTTTTCCCATATCCACAATTAGTTTCAAGATGCTCTTTATATGAATCGCAGGATTTATTCTCTGGCATAACAAAACGCTCACGGTTATCTCTATCGGTTCCACCAATACAGACACCTATAACGTTATACCAATCTAAATGCCAATTAGGTTGGGCTTGACCCACTTTCCATCCTGATTTTGAATTAAAATGCTCTACCCTACGATGATGTTCAAAGGTATGTTCTTTAGACAAATCAATTTCACAGTAGGCACAAATATCACCTTGCTCTTCAAAAATTTTAGCTTTTATCTCTTGGTAAGCTTTACTATTATTTCTCTGAAAAAAATCCCAATAATCATCAGGATGATTTGCTGCGTAGACTGTTAGAGCATTGGAAGTATGAGATTTATCAATCCTCCTCATACTCTTTCTCCCACCTTCTATTTTCTATGTATAAATCTAACTTAACTAACTCTTGGTACCCTGAACCAAAATGTCTAGATAGCTGTTTACGAAGATCCAGAGCTTCTTTTTCATCATATCTATCTTCATACACTAACTCCGTATATGCAGATAATTTTTTCGTAAACTCGTCTTCAGGAGGCCTTTCGTCAACTTCAAACAAGTTTTTCAATACCCATGATGAGACAGCCCCTCTTATGCCTTTGGGAGCTGCTTGTTTCTTCCCATTTTTGAGTAACCAAATCGCTGAACTATCAACGGTATGACAAACTTGAGGGCTGTGGGTCGTAACGATAAATTGCAGATTACCAAACGTTGACTCAAGCTTTTGAATGATTTGTTGCTGCCAAGATGGATGTAAGTGTAAATCGACCTCATCAATAAGGACAACACCAGAACCATCCAAAGGGGTTGAAGACTGTGGGTTAAGTAAAGTAAGCCTACGAGCAATATCAGCAACTAGAGCAAGCATGGTTTTCTCACCTTGCGATAGTTGAAGTACGCTCAACTGCACACCATTTTTTTCTAAAGTTAGGTCTAAAGGTTTTCTTTGAAATCTGAGGTTACTGAAGCCAGGTAAAAACTTATATATTGCTTCTTTGACAGTGTCCAAAGACTTTTCATCGACAGAATAGAGAGAGTTAAGTTGATCTCGATATAGCTCTAACTCTTGTCGGTGAGATTCAATGAGGTGATTAAGCTCAGGGTGTTTATCTATCAAGTCTTTTAGGATCGGACTATTGATTTCAGCTTCTTTTGCTTGAATTTTCACTCTCAACTCATCTACGAGGCTAGATGAATCATTATCGCTCTCAACAAGCTCTTTAAACCAACGAAAGAACAGCTTAAAGTCAGCTTTTCCTGATAAGCTTTTACTATAAGCCTTTGATTTATCCCAGATATGATCTTCTTTTATTTCGTCAGATTCTTCAATATCTTTCGTTGTCACATCATTGGCTCTCTCAACGGTATAAGAAGCAAATAATGGCAGAGATAACTGAGGATCTGCTTCATTAGCCTTGCGAAGTATCAAACAAATATCATTGATTTCAGTATAACTACCTTTCACTCTTTTTGAGCTCATTGCAGAACTTTGTTTTAGATCCATGCTAAATGATTGATTTTGAACTTCAAAAGCAGTGGTTATTGTAGCCGTATCCTTACCCTTCTTAATCTCAATCTCCTCAATGAGATCACCGTTTTGAGACTTTGTTGCCAAGCGAGAGTTAAGGTGAGTTAAGCTCTTTTGTATAGCTTCTAGTACTGAAGATTTACCACTACCGTTATTTCCAACCAAAACTGTTGTGCGGTTTTTATTCAAGAAGTCCAAATCAACAAGGTCAAACCCCTTGTAATCAGAAAGCTTAATTGACTTTACTCTAAAAGAATTGTCCTTTAATTGGTTAGCACAAGCCGACAAATACTGTTGAACCTTTTCTTTATCTTTTTCTACACTGAAACCTTCAGAATAAGATTGCGCCAACTGAAATGAAGCTGAAAAGTCCCCCTTATCAGAACGAGAGATTAACCTTCTAATAGTTTTACTAATTTGTTCAGACATTTTCAGTTATCACCATTATTATACTTGAATAGATCATCAAAAAGCTTGGCCCCATAGCGGCCCTTCATTTTATCAACAAAAGTAGGCTCTATATTTAACGCAAAACTAATGAGCCCTTTCAAAGCTTGTACATCATAGTCACAGAGCTCCTCACACGAAAACTTATGCAACATCGCCCTTATATATCTTTTTCTCTCTCGGCCTAATGATAACTTGTTGTTATTAGTGAGAGTAACTCCCGTCACATGGCGATTATGAGCTTTAGAAGAAAACGTAGTCTTCGAATAATTCAACTTTAGCTTACCTTGAAAAAGTTGAAAAAGGATACTTTCTATAAATTTTGGAACTTCAAATAGAATATCTTTAATCGATGTCGAGAATGTAAGATCATCGGCATAACGAGAATATGACAAGCCAGATTCAGAACAGAACTTAGAAACAGCTTCATCAAACTCATACATAATCACATTAGATAGAAAAGGAGAACTAGGTGCACCAACACTAAGTACAAGGTTTGGGCTCTTCTTCTTAGTTCTATTCCAAAATAATAATTCGTTTAAAGCTGCAACTTCACTTTCTAGAAGTGAGAGACCTTGGTACTTAAGGGCTCGCGCTAACATCGCAGGAGTTAAGCTGTTAAAAAAGTTTTCCAAATCTAATTTCAAGAGGTAATTAGAGTTGACGTGTACGATAGCATTATCTTTGATACTACAATCTTTAACGTAAGCTTTCGCCGCAGAGTGAACGTGCATGTACCCTTTAATTTCTCCAACAATTTTTCTTTGTATATTTTTCAACTGTGGAGTTGGTTGAGCTATAACCCGAAAACCAAAGCTCCGCTTTGGTATCTTATAAACCTTATAATGGGTTGATGGGCTTTCAGCCAGGTATTGGTTTAAACTGGAGTTAAAATCTTCTTGTGAGATACGACTGAGAATCGATAACTGCATGATAAGATTGCTTACTATAAGAAATGGAAGTGATACAGGTAAACCTGTATCACTATGACTCTTTACTTTAAGACGCGGAACGACATTATCGATCCGTGATCGTTGCGAAGAATGAGTAACTATCACGGATCGATAATGTCGTTCCGCAACTGTAAAATTACTCAATAAGTTAGAGTTTGGCGCAACGCCAAACTAGATTAAATCAATAAATCTAATCCAAATTACGCTAAAGAGCATTGTTAGCTTAGCTCAGCTAATTTTTCAAATCAATCATTGGTATTCATAAACTCTTCTACCAAAGCTCCCACTTAAATTGCAATATGGATTAAATCGAACAGAAATCTCATAAGCCGAAAAATTCTATCATTCCCGAACTAAACTAGCCCAAAAACACAAGAAAAAGTGGGGAAAGATCTCCCTCACTTCCTTCACTTTATCTTTCGGTTTGACTTAAACCCCAAGAAAGTGAAGGAAGTGAAGTAAATATCCAGAACAAATTTTTCTATTGCTGAGCAGACAAATGAACAAAGGGAAAAAGGTACTTGGTATAGCCATTCTGATGACGGGATTGAAGTACTCCTTCCCTTGCCAATAGTTTTAAAGCTCTTCCAACATGAGCAACATTATTACTAGGGATAGCTATCAAATCGCAGACCTGTTTAGGTGCCAACCACTCTAAATTATGAGCAGGACGATTGGCATAAAGATGGATATGCTCAGCAAGAAGTTGATACCAGTTCCCTTTATCCACGTACATTTTTGAGATGGTATCTACTTGAACTTGCTCTTCTCTAGACAATGCCCATGCCTCTCCAGCCTCATATAGGTATTTAACTTCAAGCCAAAACTGACAAAGTTTTTCTGGATACACGAGTTCAAGACGGCCTGATTTGGAATATTCCCAACCTAGGATTGTGTTCACATCATCAATCAAAATTGGGGCGGTAAGCTCAATCACCGCATAACGAGAGTTCCCCGTTTGGTCTTTCAAGAAGTCAGTCCCGTTAACCGTAGCAATAAAATGACTTTGCCTCGGCTTTTTAACGTCAATTCGGCTATAAGGAGGCCTTACCGTATCAACCTCTTTTGATATAAAAGCCTTCAAAGCTCCTTGGCTATTTTTGGTAGAACGCTCCAACTCACCAAGCTCAATGATCCATGACCGAATGCATGACAACACACTATCTTTGTTGTCAGGGTTGAGTTCAGCCCCTTCCAGAAATGAATAAGGTACAATCTTTGCCATTCTTTCTATAAAAGCAGTTTTAACGAAAGACTGCTCTCCCTGAAGCACAGGAACAAGCTTACTTTTAAAATTATCTTCATATATAGAGGCAATACAGCCGACGAGCCAACGCTTCAATATGATACTCGTAAGTTGAGAGTGCTTAGAGCGAACACAACCAACGACTGAATTTAACCTACAAGTACCGTCCCACTTTTTACTGTCCAAATACCTTTCTATCGGGTGATAAACATTTTCTTTAGCCAACACATGAAAGTGATCATCTATTCCTGCTCTTGGGTAGTCATATCTAGATGAAGCGCTTATCAGTTCGCTTCTCACGACTTCATTAGATAGCACTTTGCCACTAGCGATGACTTCAGTTTCTAAAGTCATCCTATTTAAAAATGGTTCAAAACCTAAAAAGCTCAGTAACACTTTCAAGTTATCAGATGTGTTCAGGACTTTCGTCTGAGCTCCTAGTTGCTTGCAATCAACAAATATAGGCTCTAGTCCTTTCTCAGTTTTGCTCATACTGGACCACCTTGTTGGTTTAGCCACTCAACAAAGTCAGACTCTCTCCACCCAAGACAACGGCCATTGATTTGAATTGGCTTAGGGAATGACTTGTCTTTAGCCCACCAACGCCAAATTGTTCTTGGGTTACGACCAACTGACTCAGAAACCTCTTTCAAGGACATAATTCGATTGTGTGTCATAAACTCTCCTTTGTTCTCTTTAGATGACACAACTAGTCTGAAGAAAAAAAATCCAACGAGGCTATTTGCGCAAGCACTTTAGTATTACTTTGAGTATCTGTAAAAGAGGAAAAGAGGCTTTAACCTTACATATCAATACCTTAAAAAGGCTAAGTAAAAATTAGATATAAACTAACTGAAAAATCTTTGTAAGTAAGGCGGTTTTTGCCTTACTTATCTAAGATTTGACCAAGCGAAGCGCGGTAGAAATTCGGATTCCGAATTCTGAGAAGAGTCAGATGCAGCAACTTCAAATGAGTAATTCGGATTCCGAATTCTGGGAAGAGTCAGATTCAGCACCGTTCAATGAGTGGATTCCGAATTCTGGGAAGAGTCAGATTCAGCACCGTTCAATGAGTAATTCGGATTCCGAATTCTGGGAAGAGTCAGATCCAGCACCGTTCAATGAGTAATTCGGATTCCGAATTCTGGGGAGAGTCAGGTTCAGCACCGTTCAATGAGTAATTCGGATTCCGAATTCTGGTAGTGGCGATTAGGAACTTATAGTTTTTCTTTCCCCTTACGCCATCGGTCAAACTCCTGGTGTGTCATACGTATTGTTTCTGGGTACTTTTTCCCATAGCGAGCTTTGAGTGCAAGCTTGTAACCCTGTGCTCGATTTAAGCCAATAGACTGGCATAACTCTGTAAACTTCTCTCGGTCGGCCATTCTGGCTCTATCTTTATCAAGCTGAAGACCCAACTCATATTCTCGTTGCTTAAAGAGCTTCTTTGCCTCTTCATACAACTTGTAAACTTCACTCATCATCACTTCCTAATAAAAACACACGTCTACCTTTACTATCGACGTCATAGTCAGTGTAAATAAAAACGAGCTCTATTTAATAAAACTAGGTTCTGATTTTTGTAACAGTAAATGAATTGGCCCCTAAGAAATCTGTCCTTCCAATCGTATAGTTAACGAATATTTACAATATTCAAATTCTCCACATCAACTTGATTCAGTTTACGCTCCCACAGCTCAATCACTTGACGTTTTTCGGTCAAATAATCATATCGATCATAGTGCTTAGAACTGACATCATTTAAAGCATGGTTTTGTAGCCTATCTCTTAAAGCCTTGCTAATTCCCATCTCTCCCATCAAAGTCTTGCATGTCCGACGAAAATCTCTAGGAATAAAATGCTCTATTTCAGGGTGGTCTTCTCGATAGCGTGTGATGGCCGTTCGTAATGAGTCTAGCCTCATATGGGCATCTTTCTTTTTAAAGTGTGGAAATATAAAAGAGCTATCACCTGCCACTATCTGCTGTCTCTTTAAAATCTCTAAAGTAGATGTAGTTAAAGGAATGAGATGGCTACGCTTATTTTTCGAAATTTCAGGCGGCACATGCCAAGTCCGCTCTTCCCAGTTAATAGCTTCCCATTGGCAAGCAGCTATTTCGTAAGGCCGTTGGCCACCAGTATGAAAACAAATCAGTATTAGATTCCTCATTGCCTCAGAAGCTCGAACCCCTACTAAATCGAACTCAATATCATCAATGAACTTATATAGCTCGCTAAAAGTTAAGTAACGTTCACCTACCTTCTCAGCATGCTTCTGTTTAGGTATCAATGATACAGGGTTAAAGCCCAAGCCAAACTTGTCACTTCGTAGGAAATGAGCAGGGTCATTGTCATGTGAAAGCCCATAATTGAATGCTGCGTGCAAATAACTTCTTACTCGGTTACTTTGTGTTGGTGCTCCACGTTCAATCATATGAGCGATAATTTCAACTAACTGGCCAGTGGTTACATCACACGCTTTTGTTCGCTTGTCGATAAAAGGATAAACTTCCTTCTCAAGAGCTTGCAGTACATTTGAAGCCGTACGTTTTTCATCTTTGACCATCTGACTAACATAGCTCTCAAACAGAAATTGCACAGAGCCTTTGCTCTCATCTTCTTTCCTTTTTTCCTCTCGGTTCTGCGCTTCTTTAGCCAGTTCATATTTAGGATCTAAACCTTGCTTTAACATCAACCCTAATTCCTGAACTCTTGCTCTAGCATCAACCAGACTTAAAGTTGGAAAACGCCCAAGCTGAATAAATAGTCTGCGTCCTTCCTTAAAGTACCTAAATACAAAATTCTTGTGACCACTAGCAAGTACTTTAACTCCTAACCTACCAGTACCTCTTGTTCTGTCATTATCCCAAACATAATAAGCACTACTCTTGGATTTAAGCCCTACGATTTCCTTTTGTGTTATAGCCATTCCTTTTCCTTACATAGTGCACCCACGAAAATGTGGTGTAGTTATGGGTGTAGTTAGAACGTAACTTAAAGTCAGTTTGGAAGATGAAATGAGATAAGGCAAAATTAATAACTCTTATATATCAATAAGAATAGGATTTTGAGACACATATTGAGATTTAATGAAACAAGAAAACTTACGACTCATAATCGTTCGGTCCCCAGTTCAAATCTGGGAGGGGCCACCAAATTAGAAAAGCCAGAACAGTTTATGCTGCTCTGGCTTTTTGCTTTTTTAAGCTCGCTATTTCTTTACGCCCTACTCGTATCAATACATCCCTGAATGAGTGAACTCCACAGTACACAATGCTAATAGCCTCTCTGTGACTGAACTTACTTTTCTTTTATAAAAAAATCGGCAATATGAGTGTACATAAATCGCTCAATAGTTCAGGGAAGAAACATGAAAGACGAAACACTCTCGATTCACTTCGGATACGAAACCGATCCAACCACTAAATCCGTTGCTACTCCTATCTACCAAACCGTTGCCTATGAATTTGACGATGCTCAGCATGGTGCTGATCTGTTCAACCTAGAAGTTCCAGGCAATATCTACACTCGCATAATGAACCCAACCAATGATGTGCTAGAAAAGCGCATGGCCGCCTTAGAAGGAGGTATTGCAGGCTTAGTGGTAAGTGCAGGCAGCGCGGCAATCAACTACGCGATTCAGACATTGGCACAAATCGGTGACAACATTGTCTCAACACCTCAGCTTTACGGTGGTACTTACACCTTGTTTGCTCACATGCTGCCAAACCAAGGGATTGAAGTTCGTTTTGCTAAAGACGATAAACCGGAGAGCCTAGCAGAGCTTATCGATGAAAAAACCAAAGCGGTTTACTGTGAGAGTATCGGTAACCCTGCGGGTAATATCATCGACCTAGAGCGTGTCGCCGAACTTGCCCACGCGCAAGGTGTCCCTGTGATTGTCGATAATACCGTCGCGACTCCAGTGCTGTGTAAACCCATTGAGTTTGGTGCTGACATTGTAGTCCATTCACTAACAAAGTACGTGGGTGGTCACGGTACAACCTTGGGTGGTGTGATTGTCGATTCAGGTAAATTCCCATGGGCAGAACACAAAGAGCGCTTCCCGGTATTTAATCAACCTGAGCCCTCTTATCACGGTGTGGTTTATACCGAAGCCTTTGGTGAGGCTGCATTTATTGGTCGCGCTAGAACGGTTCCACTACGCAATACAGGCGCAGCTTTGTCGCCAATGAATGCCTTCATGCTGATGCAAGGTTTAGAGACGCTGTCGTTACGTATGGAGCGCCATACAGAGAACGCGTTGAAAGTAGCTGAATACCTCAGCCAACATGAGAAAGTCAGCTGGGTAAGCTACGCAGGTCTACCAAGTTCAGAATTTTACCCGCTTGCTGAAAAGTACATGCAAGGTAAGCCATCGGCGATTTTATCTTTTGGCTTAAAGGATGGTTACGAAGCGGGTGTTCGCTTTTATGACGCGCTACAAATCTTTAAGCGCTTGGTAAATATTGGCGATGCAAAATCTCTTGCTTGTCACCCAGCGTCGACAACGCACCGTCAACTAAGCGAAGCTGAACAGAAACAAGCCGGTGTATCACCAGAGATGATTCGCCTATCAGTCGGTATTGAACACATCGAAGATATCCTTGCAGACCTAGAGCAAGCTCTTAACGCTTAACGCTTAACGACTATAAGCTGAATATAGATTTACTAAATAGCATGCACAAAAAAGCCCATCATGATGATGGGCTTTCGTCTATTTAAGGGTTTAAGTTAACTTACTCTACCGTTACCGCTTTCGCTAGGTTACGAGGTTGGTCAACGTCAGTACCTTTGATTAGTGCTACGTGGTAAGACAGTAGCTGCATTGGAACTGTGTAGTAGATAGGTGCAGTGACTTCACTCACGTGAGGCATCTTGATGATCTTCATGTTCTCATCGCTCTCAAAGCCTGCATCTTGGTCTGCGAATACATAAAGTAGACCACCACGTGCACGTACTTCTTCAACGTTTGATTTCAGTTTCTCTAGTAGGTCGTTGCTTGGTGCAATAACCACTACAGGCATATCGGCATCAATCAGAGCTAGAGGGCCGTGCTTAAGCTCACCCGCAGCGTATGCTTCAGCGTGAATGTAAGAGATCTCTTTCAGTTTTAGGGACGCTTCCATTGCGATTGGGTAGTATTCGCCACGACCTAAGAAAAGCGTGTGATGCTTGTCTGCGAAGTCTGTCGCTAGTGCTTCGATCTCTTTATCCAACGCCAGTGCTTTCTCAATGTCAGTCGGCAGTTGGTGAAGCGCTTGCACGATTTCTGCTTCTTTTTCTTCATTGATACGGCCTTGTAGACGACCAATTGAAGTCACCATCATCAGCATTGCTGCAAGTTGAGTTGTGAAAGCCTTAGTTGAAGCTACACCGATCTCGGTGCCTGCGCGAGTCATGAATGCGAAGTCAGATTCACGAACCAGTGAAGAACCCGCAACGTTACAGATTGTCATCGCTGACATGTAGCCTTTCTCTTTCGCAAGGCGAAGTGCTGCTAGTGTATCTGCCGTCTCACCAGATTGAGACAGAGTAACAAGCAGGCTGTTTGGACGAACAACGAAGTCACGGTAACGGAACTCAGAAGCGATCTCTACGTCACAGCTTACGCCAGCTAGAGACTCAAACCAGTAACGAGCAGCCATACCAGAGTTGTAAGACGTACCACATGCGATGATCTGCACGTGTTCAACCTTACTTAGGATCTCTTCGGCTTTAACACCAATCGCGTTAGTGATAACAGAAGTATCTGAGATGCGGCCTTCCATTGTGTTGATCAGCGCCGTTGGCTGTTCGAAGATCTCTTTCTGCATGAAATGACGGTACTTACCTTTGTCACCTGCATCATGCTCTGCATTTGATTCAACGATTTCACGCTCAACACGCTCACCTGCAACGTCAAATACCGTCACATCACGACGAGTTACTTCAGCAACATCACCTTCTTCTAGGTACATGAAGCGGCGAGTTACGCTTAGTAGTGCAAGTTGGTCTGATGCTAGGAAGTTTTCACCCACACCAAAACCGATAACGATAGGGCTACCAGAGCGAGCCACAACAATACGGCTAGGATCTTTACGATCAACCACAACGGTACCGTAGGCGCCGTCCAACTGTTTTGCTGTTTTCTGCAGTGCTTCAACCAAAGAAGCTGAAGTGCGAAGTTCCCACTCCACTAGATGAGCGATAACTTCAGTATCCGTTTGAGAAGAAAATACGTAGCCACGCTCTTGCAGCATTGCACGCAGTGCTTCATGGTTTTCGATAATGCCATTATGCACTACCGCAATGTCACCAGACATGTGTGGGTGCGCGTTTGCTTCAGACGGCTCGCCGTGTGTTGCCCAACGAGTGTGAGCGATACCTGTACCACCAATCACTTGTTGCTCTTCTACCGCGTCTGCTAGCTCTTGTACTTTACCTAGGCGACGTACGCGAGTTAGATTTGATTCGGTATCAACCACAGCGACACCCGCTGAGTCGTAGCCACGGTATTCTAGGCGGCGAAGGCCTTCTACTAAAATCTCGGCTACATCACGCTGTGCTACTGCACCAACAATTCCACACATAGTTTGACTCCATCAATTTCGTTTATTCCTATTGGCAGCAAGCAAAGGCCATGTCTTTATTAAGATCAATTATAGGAAGTTAAATGCATAATAGTTAAAATAAGTTGTTAAGCTGGATCCGTTAAGATCACTCGAACATCATGTGATTCAATACTTGCCTGAGATTCTTTGCTCAAGTCTGTATCTGTAATTAAGATGTCGATGTGATCCCACGCCAACTCTAGATTAGGGATCTTTCGTCCCACTTTTTCTGACTCAACCATCACGATCACTTCTCGTGACACTTCAGCCATCACTTTACTTAAGCCAACCAGTTCGTTGAACGTGGTTGTGCCTCTGTCGAGGTCGATACCATCAGCCCCGATAAATAGTTGGTCAAAATCGTACGCACGCAACACTGACTCTGCGACTTGGCCTTGAAAAGAATCCGAATGGGTATCCCAAGTGCCGCCGGTCATGAGTAGCGTTGGTTCACTTTCCAGCTCATTGAGCGCGTTAGCCACATGCAACGAGTTGGTCATGACAACCAAACCACGCTTACTGTTTAGTTGCTGAATTAGGGCACCTGTTGTGCTGCCGCTATCGATCACGATTCGATTATGGTCGCGAATTAAATCTGCAGCTGCTTTCGCTAACGAAACCTTTCGAGTCGAAACTTTTTGACCCAATTCCTCGTTCACAACCTCTTTCGGTAGCGAAATCGCACCACCATAACGGCGTAAAAGCTGA
Source organism: Vibrio sp. 070316B (assembly GCF_013114115.1). Lineage (NCBI taxonomy): Bacteria > Pseudomonadati > Pseudomonadota > Gammaproteobacteria > Vibrionales > Vibrionaceae > Vibrio > Vibrio sp. 070316B. The sequence goes on from NZ_VTYC01000009.1 coordinate 140,720, forward strand.
CCGTTTTTCTCTAAAGACGCTAAGTCCTTTCTAATAGTGACCTCTGAGGTTTCGAACTTAGCGGACAATTCATCAACACTAACCTCCCCTTTTTCGTTCACTAGGTTAGAAATTGCATGTCTTCTGAGCTGAGTGTTTCGTTTCGACATTTAAAAAAGACCAGTAAGTTTCGATATGAAACATATTATAGTTACAACGAAACTATTTAGTCCATTTATTTTGATCCAAAAAATTAATAAATAGCGATAAAACCTTGTCCTAAGACAATTGTTAAGCAGTGATATTGAATTGATTAGGTGGTAGAATCCGCACCCGAAAAGAAAAAAAATTACAAAACTGACCGTTATTTTTTTGCAACTTTCACCTGATATATTGGTGTAAGTCACAGAAACCCGATGTTGAATCAAAATCTTTTGGTCATAAAATGACTAAAATTGATGAAAGACTTACAACTCTGAAGGACATATTGGAAGTCCCGCGATTTTACTCAACAGGCACAAAATGTTGATGTAGCGGACCAATCTTCAGAACTTAAATAAATTTCAAATTGTAACAATACTTACCGGAGAGTACCTTCCATGAAAAAGACCAAAATCGTATGTACGATTGGCCCTAAAACTGAATCTGTAGAGAAGCTAACTGAACTAGTAGATGCTGGCATGAACGTTATGCGTCTTAACTTCTCTCACGGTGATTTCGCAGAGCACGGCACTCGTATTGCGAACTTCCGCGAAGTAATGGACAAAGTAGGTAAGCAACTTGCTATCCTTCTTGATACTAAAGGCCCAGAGATCCGTACTATCAAGCTAGAAGGCGGTAACGACGTAGATCTAGTAGCTGGTCAAGAATTCACTTTCACAACTGATACTTCAGTTGTAGGTAACAAAGAGACTGTAGCGGTAACTTACGCTGGTTTCGCAGCTGACCTAAACGCTGGTAACACAATCCTAGTAGATGACGGCCTAATCGAAATGGAAGTTATCTCTACTACTGAAACTGAAGTTAAGTGTAAAGTTCTTAACAACGGCGCACTAGGCGAAAACAAAGGTGTTAACCTTCCTGGCGTTTCTGTTCAACTTCCAGCTCTTTCTGAGAAAGACAAAGCTGACCTTAAGTTTGGTTGTGAGCAAGGCGTTGATTTCGTAGCTGCATCTTTCATCCGTAAAGCATCTGATGTTAAAGAGATCCGTGAGATCCTAGACGCAAACGGCGGCAACGATATCCACATCATCTCTAAGATTGAGAACCAAGAAGGTGTAGATAACTTCGACGAAATCCTTGAGCTTTCTGACGGTATCATGGTTGCTCGTGGTGACCTAGGTGTTGAAATCCCAGCTGAAGAAGTAATCTTCGCTCAGAAAATGATGATCGAGAAGTGTAACCGTGCACGTAAGATGGTTATCACAGCAACTCAAATGCTTGATTCTATGATCAACAACCCACGTCCAACTCGTGCAGAAGCGGGTGACGTTGCGAACGCAATCATGGATGGTACTGACGCTGTAATGCTTTCTGGCGAAACGGCTAAAGGTAAATACCCAGTTGAAGCTGTTACTATCATGGCTCAAATCGCGAACCGTACTGATTCAGCTCTTAAAGCTGAGCTAGGTTCTCGTCTAGACAGCCCACGTCTACGCATCACTGAAGCAGTATGTAAAGGCGCAGTAGACACAGCTGAGAAGCTAGCTGCTCCTCTAATCATCGTTGCTACTGAAGGCGGCAAGTCTGCACGTTCAGTACGTAAGTACTTCCCAACTGCAAACATCATTGCACTGACAACTAACCAAAAGACAGCTGCTCAGCTTGTTCTTACTAAAGGTGTTCGTCCAGTTCTTGTTGAGTCTATCGACAGCACAGATGCTTTCTACAAAATGGGTAAAGAATACGCACTTGAAGCTGAGTTCGGCAGCAAAGGCGACATCGTTGTAATGGTTTCTGGTGCTCTAGTAGCTTCAGGCACTACAAACACGGCATCTGTTCACGTTCTATAAGAATGAACCGATTCGCATAAAATATAAAAGAGGGCTTCGGCCCTCTTTTTTTATGAAACAAAATCTTGCCTAACTTTTCAGTACGCTGTATTATCAATCACAATAGAACTACGTACTGTTAACTTCCAATGGACTCTTTCTAAGAGACGGATTAGCAGACTAGAAATCAAATATACATGAGGTTTGTAATGTCTAGTCCTACTCTCACTGACAAAGTATCAAAGATGATTCGCCAAGATATTCTTAATGGTGAGTTAGCCCCAGGCCAAAAGCTCGTTGTTGCTGATCTAAAGAACAGATACAACGTTGGCGCATCTCCGATTCGTGAAGCCCTAGTACAGTTATCTTGGAGCAAATACGTGAAACTCGAGCCGCAAAAAGGCTGTTGGGTATCGCCAGTGTCAAAGAAAGAGCTGAATGATCTTTATGAAAGCTTGCGTGTCGTGTCTTCAGTTCTACTGAAAAAAGCCATTTCTGCGGGGGATGAAACTTGGGAACTGGATGTACTGACTTCTTACCATAAGCTTTCTCGAGTACAGCACGTATCTGAAGAGTTTGATTGTGTGGAATGGGAAGAACGTCACCAACAATTCCACGTTGCGCTACTTGAAGGTGCGGACTCAGAGAACATGTTTAGCTTCTTTGAAGATTTGATCAATCAAGTAAAGCGGTACCGCTTCCTAGCGATGTCAGCAGAAAGTGCATCAGATGATCTGTTCAATATTGATGAGCACGAAATGATCATGAAACTCGTGCTGTCAAAAAACGTAGAACAAGCGACAGAGCTGCTTGATCAGCACCTACTTGGTTCAATGAAGCGAATTGAAGAAGTTATCGAAGCGGCTTAATGCAGCGATAAATTTTGAACAAATAAAAACGGAGCCTAGCAGCTCCGTTTTTTGTTTTTCAGCATCAAGCTGGCTACCACCCAAAAAACTCTTTGTGATGAGTATTGAGCAGTAAAACCATAGGTAAGAAATACAAAGCACTCAGCTTAAAACCAAGAATGACCAATGTACCTATGGTTAATCTCACTAAAAAATCGACAAACATACCACGCCTCTTTCAACCAGACTGTATGATCCCCAAACTCTTGCTCCAGCTAACCTAATTCTACTGCTGCTTTTCAACTCATTGAAAAAGCTAGCTAACCAGCTGAATTAAGTTAACGGTGTCATCCCTTTAATATCTGGTAAACACTCTATTTATCACACCGCTTAACACGATGTAATCTGAAGCAAGGTAGTTTACTCATTGTTCATTTTAGCTCAAATTTTCGCCAACATTAGACTTTAGTCTAACCGTATAGAATTTGTGACATAGATCGCTCAAAAATGAGATTCCTCATATATACACAGAAGAAACGGCTTCATCACTTACTGAGTTGCAAGCTATATAAAGAGTACTCGATGGGAAAGCGGGAGGATATTTAGGAGTAAATAGAGCCTGTAGCTAAGCAACATCCGCATAGCTAGGGCAGATCGAGACGGTATTTCGTCCAGAGGATTTCGATTCGTAAAGGCCGACGTCTGCGCATTTGTATGAACGGGTACTGTTACTCGTCAAATCAGTGAAACCGACGCTGACGGTTACCTTGGTGCCCGCAGATAACTCAATCTCGATTCGCAGCCGGTCCAATACACGCTTCGCTTCTGATAAAGAGGTGTGCGGCATCAACAGTGCAAACTCTTCCCCACCAACACGCGCCACAAAATCGGTACTACGGAGGCTGTCTTGTAGAAGCTTAGCTACTCTTGCAATCACACGATCGCCCTCATCATGACCAAGCTCGTCATTAATTCGCTTAAAGTTATCGATATCGACTAAAGCTAAACAAGTAGTCGCCTCATTTGGGTAACGCTCAACCAAACGAGAATAATAAGCTAACTGCTCTTCAAACTTTCGACGGTTCCAAAGGTTACTCAAAGCGTCTCGCTCACTCAGAAAACGCAGACGAACTTCGAGCTCTTTCCTTACTGATATATCCACCAGCGAAGTAATGTAGTAGCTTACTTTCCCTGAACTGTTCTTGACCGCATGGACACGCATAATAGCGGTAAAAGGGATGCGCAGTTTGTTTTTACACAGCACTTCCCCTTCCCACACTTCTTCGTTGTCTAGGTGTCGCCAGATGGATTCGCTGGTGATCTGCTGCTCTGTATTTTCCAACAGAAGTTGCAGCGCATTATGACCGATAACTTGTGCTTCGCTGTAACCGGTCATATTTTCAAACTCGTTGTTGATCATCATAGTACGATGCTGCTTATCAGTGATCATCACGGCAGACATGCCATTCAACGCTGCGCGTGCTAACTTACTCTCTAAGCTACGACGTCGATAATGCGTCACCAGATAAGCAAATGGGAACGCGAACAGCAACACAGTGAAAAGCACTATGATCTCTTCATGGGCAAGATCATTTAGATCACGTTCAGCTCTAGCGAGCAGTTGTTTTTGATTCAATTGAATCACAAGGTGCATCTTTTGATTATTAGCTAACTGAACCGTGTTAAACGCGAACAAGTTACCATCTTCAAACACAGTGCCCATTTGTTGTCGAGAGAGGGCTTCCCATGTTTGAGGTGCGATATTTTTTAGGTTGAAGCCTTTCCTTTCAGGAACAGAATCGCCAAACAATTTACTGTTGTTTGGACTCGCAATGTAATAACCCTCACCATTGACGACTTCAGCTCTAAAATCATAATCAGGTGCGAAATTAAGACGTGAAGACAACCCCCAGACATCCAGATTGATCACCAAATAACCGACTCGCTTCTCCGGAGTTTCAACAGGCGTGAAGACTCTAAACACCGGTTTATAAGGATATGCCAATTCACCATGTTCGGTTTCAAGCTCAATTCCCCAACCACCAATATCTTCATGCTCTAAGCTCTTAGCAAAATGATAGTAGCTAGAGTCAGACCTATCTTGTAATTGCTGAGGTATTGTCACAGCGCCCGTGGCAGAGGAATAATTAACTCGGACCAGCTCTTTACCCTCAACATCGATAAGATGAATTTGTGTATACCATTTTTGGTTCACTAACACAGACTGCCATACCTCTTCGAGGAGGCTTTTGGTTTGTTCAGAGGGGGAGGAAGCGAAATTAACAAGGCTTTGACTATGACTCAGTAGTTTCATCACCGAAACCAACTGAGATTTTAAGAGCTTGTAATCTCGTTCTGCGTAAACCAACTGATGAAGGGCTTGTTTCGCAGAGTAATCAAAACTTTGTTGTTTTACTTCTTGGTAACGTTGTAAATAGTAAAGACCCACTGCAGCAGACAGTGTTATCGAAATAATCAGCAATGTAATTATCGATTTACTATTTCTCATTGATAACTCGAGTAAAAGAAGGCGTGAAGCGCAGGATTATAGCACTCTATAAAATTAACAAAATAAAAGCCGCTTAAAAAAGCGGCTATAAAACTATTTTTTAAGTGCTTGTTGTTTAAGCTTTCAGCGCGCGTTCGCCACGGGCGATGCCCACAACGCCACTGCGTGCCACTTCAAGTACTTCAGTCACTTCAGACAACGCTTGAATGAAAGCATCCAGCTTTTCGCTCGTACCCGCCATTTGCACTGTATATTGAGAAGCCGTCACATCAACGATCTGACCACGGAAGATATCCGCTGTGCGTTTCACTTCTGCACGAGCAAAACCGCTCGCACGTACTTTAACCATCAAGAGCTCACGCTCGATGTGTTCAAGCTCAGACACCTCTTGCACTTTTAGTACATCGATCAGCTTGTGCAGTTGCTTTTGAATCTGTTCAAGCTGCATTTCGCTCGAGTTGGTCGTCACGTTCAAACGAGAAAGCGTTGGATCATCGGTTGGCGATACGTTCAACGACTCAATGTTGTAGCCACGTTGAGAAAACAAACCAACCACACGAGAAAGCGCACCCGGTTGGTTTTCCATTAGTAGTGAAATAATGTGTCTCATATTATGTTCTCTCCGTTTTGCTTAGCCACATGTTATCCATACCCTCGCCCTTAATCTGCATTGGGTATACGTGCTCGGTGTCATCCACACTGATATCGACAAATACCAAACGGTCTTTCATCGCCAGTGCTTTTTCCAAACCTGATTCAAGTTCATCCGGAGATGAAATGCGCATACCTACGTGACCGTAAGCCTCCGCGATTGCAGCAAAATCAGGAACAGAGTCCATATATGAGTTAGAGTGGCGACCTTGATAAACAATGTCTTGCCACTGTTTAACCATTCCTAAGAAACGGTTGTTTAGGTTAATAATCTTAACTGGGATATTGTATTGCAGCGCCGTAGACAACTCTTGGATATTCATTTGAATACTGCCGTCACCGGTTACCACTACAACTTCTTCATCTGGTTTAGCAAACTTAACGCCCATTCCAGCAGGCAGACCAAAGCCCATAGTGCCTAGACCACCAGAGTTAATCCAACGGCGCGGTTTATTAAATGGGTAATATAACGCTGCAAACATTTGGTGTTGGCCAACATCAGAAGCAACGTAAGCATCACCATTGGTTACTTTGTGCAGAGCTTCAATAACTTGCTGCGGCTTAATGCACTCAGAAGACTTTTCATACGCTAAGCAGTTGCGATCTTGCCACTGCTTGATTTCACTCCACCAGCTTTCCAGAGCTTCAGCATCATTGCTGCCGCCTTGCTCAACCAGTAGGTTAACCATGCTCTCTAGTACTTTTTCCGCAGAACCTACGATTGGCAGATCCACTTTCACGTTCTTAGAGATCGACGACGGGTCGATATCAATATGCATGATCTTTGCGTTCGGGCAGTACTTATCTAGGTTGTTGGTTGTACGATCATCAAAACGTACACCGACACCAAAAATAAGATCGGCGTTGTGCATCGCCATATTGGCTTCGTACAAACCGTGCATGCCAAGCATGCCTAGAGAGTTCTTGTGCGTGCCCGGGAAGGCACCAAGCCCCATTAAAGTGCTTACTACAGGTAAATTCAGTGCTTCAGCCAATTTGATCAGCTGTTGATCGGCCTCAGAGATAACCGCACCGCCACCGACATAAAGTACTGGCTTTTTCGCTTCAAGAAGTGCTTTTAGTGCCTTCTTAATCTGACCTTTATGACCCGTAACCGTTGGGTTGTACGAACGCATTTTGATCGTTTCTGGGTATTGATAAGGAAGCTTAATTTGCGGATTTAATACATCTTTTGGCAAGTCGATAACGACAGGACCAGGACGTCCTGTCGTTGAAATATAGAATGCTTTTTTTAGAACTTCAGGGATATCTTCCGCTTTCTTAACAAGAAAGCTGTGTTTAACGATCGGGCGAGATACACCGACGATATCACACTCTTGGAAGGCATCATTACCAATGAGATTGTTTGGTACGTTACCAGAGATAACGATCATTGGAATCGAATCCATGTACGCCGTTGCGATACCCGTTACGGTATTGGTTGCGCCAGGACCCGAACATACCAGTACTACGCCCGGTTTACCGGTAGAACGAGTGTAGCCATCTGCCATATGAGTAGCGGCTTGTTCGTGTCGTACTAATACGTGTTTGATTTCGTCTGTTTTCGCATGCAGCGCATCATAGATATCAAGTACAGAACCACCTGGGTAACCAAAGATTTGTTCTACACCCTCTTCAATAAGAGACTGCACCACCATCTCAGCGCCGGATAACATTGCTGTTTCAGGTTTTGTTGTCATATTGCTCTCCTCACCAGTTTCCAAGCACATTTGGTGAACATGTTGGGCTGGTTTTTCATAGTCTAGGGCTTATTCGTAGCCTAATTCGAAATACTTCCACTTTTTCGGCTATGGCTGTCTGTCGTGATAACAACAAACAGTAATACGAAACAACTTTAACGCTTTATTATCATCTGGTCTAACACCCGTGACCCGGCGATCATGTAAAAAAACCAACCATAAGCTTAAAACATCAAATAAACACTAGCCCAAACCAAGTAACCAGTCATAAAAACCACATTTGAACTAAAAAAAAGCACTTAATATTTATATAAATGACTAATTATCGATAAATGAAGCGCTTTTCTGTGTGCGCATTCGCACATTCTGCCAAGTCTTGAGCCATAAAAAATCCCCCTAAAAATGCAATCACATTCGTAGGGGGATTTTTAAACAACTGAAAATTTATCTCAGTAGAAAACTACTTATCTTTCGACTTTTCAGTGTACATTTCTTCGATTTCGTCTTGATACTTGTCGTTGATAACTTTACGACGCAGTTTCTGAGTTGGCGTTAATTCACCATCATCCATTGAAAACGCTTTTGGCAACAACTTGAATTTCTTCACTTGCTCAAACTTAGCAAGCTCTTGCTGCAAGTCATTCACACGCTTCTCAAGCATCTCGACGATTTGATGGTGCTTAATCAGTTCTACGCGATCGTGGTACTTGATATTCAACTCTTTTGCGTACTCTTCTAACGAGTCGTAACACGGAACAATCAGTGCAGAAACGAATTTACGCGTATCAGCAATAACGGCAATCTGTTCAATGAAGTGGTCTTTACCGATCGCGCCCTCTACTACTTGCGGTGCAATGTACTTGCCACCTGAGGTTTTCATCAGCTCTTTGATACGGTCGGTAATAAACAGGTTACCACTTTCATCAAAATGACCCGCATCTCCGGTTTTCAAGAAACCATGCTCGTCGAACGTTTTCGCTGTCTCTTCTGGCATTTTGTAGTAACCACGCATTACCATTGGGCCGCGAACAAGAATCTCATTCTGCGCACCAATTTTTACTTCAGCGCCCGGCATCGCCATACCAATCGAGTCAGGATTAAAACAGCGGTCATCCCAGCACGAAACCGTTGCGGTGGTTTCTGTCATACCGTAGCCAAGTTTCACGTTAATGCCGATAGCATGGAAGAAACGACCAATGGTTTCATCCAGCTTCGCGCCACCACATGGCATAAAGTTGATGTTACCGCCTAACAGTGCTCGCAGCTTAGATAACACAAGCTTATCGGCTAACGCATGACTCTTCTTCAGCATCAGTGATGGTGTGCGACCTTCTTGGTGACAAACCGACAGCTTCGCGCCCATATTTACTGCCCAAGTAAATAGCACTTTACGGATAAACGGCGCTTTCGAAACCTTCTCGTGAATCGCTGAGAAGATTTTCTCGTAGAAACGTGGAACCGCACACATCACGGTCGGCTTCACGTCGCTCAGCGCGTCACGCACCTGCATAGTATCTTGCAGGTAACAGTTGGTTGCGCCTTTGTAGAGCACGTAGAAAGTCCACGCACGCTCAAATACGTGAGATAGAGGTAGGAAACACAACGAGACATCGTCTTTCGTTAAGCTCAAGCGCTCATCGTGCCCTTCTAGCTGATAGCCAACATTGGTGTAATCAAGCATTACGCCCTTAGGTTGACCTGTAGTACCAGAGGTATAGATAAGGGTCAGCAAGTCATCCATGCTTGCATCTGCAAGACGAGTATCAAGTTCAGCTTGCTGAGCCTCAACACCGCGCGCCATGAAATCAGTCCAAGATACCGCAAAGCTATGGCCTTGAAGATCGATATCATCAGACATCGCGACAACCACTTCTAGCTGTTCGCACTCTTCAAATAGGCTCACGGCCGCGTCAAATTGGACTTGCTCACCAACGAATAAGATCTTCACATCCGCATTTTGGATGATGTAAGACGACTGCGCTGCTGTGTTGGTTGGATAAATCGGCACAGTCACAAGACGAGCTTGTAAAGATGCAAAATCTGCCACGGTCCATTGAGGCATATTGTTTGAATAGATACCGATCTTATCTTGAACTCTCAGTCCCTGAGCCAATAGTGCTAATGAAAGCGTATCGATTTGTTGTCCAAACTGCTGCCAGCTAATACCTTGCCATACATTATCTACTTTGTGCTTCAAAGCTGTACGGTTGCCGCCTTGGGCAATTTGGTCACGAAGTCTTTTTACGATATGAAAATCTAAATTGGCCATCTCTTTACCTTTGGCTTACACCTGTAAGCTTTTTTGAGCGCACAAGTGTACCTCTGATCATGGAAAAGGCAACTGATGAAGCTCAAAGTTATAAGTAATAGTACGTATCACGCTAAGTTTTCTATCAACAAAAATAGCAGGTACAAAAAAGCCCCAAGCCAGACTCCCAGCTTAGGGCTTATAAATCATAGAGTTTAGTGCTTAGTTAAGCGCTACTACTTCGCCACAGATCATCATCAGCTGATCTCGTAACCAAATGTGTCCCTTATCTTTTTCACTTGATTCGTGCCAGCTTAGGTAGCCAGAGATTGCCGCATTATCGAATGGGAAATCTAGAATCTGTAGGTTCTCTTTGTTTGCTGCGTGCTCTACCATCCAGCGAGGTGCAATCGTCACTAACTCTGATTGACCAACAACGTAAAGTACGTTGCTTAGGCTCGTACCTTCGTAGAAAGGCATGCAATCTAGGTCACGGTATGCTTGCTCAGAGAAGCTGCGTTGGCCGTGAATGCGAGACAGTTTAGCGTGCTTCTCGTTCAATAGCTCTTCAGCTGTCACTTCACCGTTAATGCGTGGGTGAGAAGACGAAGCAACCACAACCAATTCGTCTTGGAAGATCTCAGTACTTGAGAAACCTTGCTCATCAAAGCGAGCGTAATCGATCACGAAGTCGATTTCTTGGTAGCGCATACGCTCAGAAAGTTGACGATCAAATTCAGCATCCATGTGCAGTTTAACGCTAGGTGCTTGCTCGTTGATAGTCGACATAATCTTAGGTGCAAAACGCATGTCACAAGGGCTGCAAATCGCAAGCTTGAACAGGCGAGAAGACGACTCTGGAGAGAATACAGAGCTTGGTAATTCGTTGCGTACTAATTGTAACGCTTGGCGGATAGGACCGAACAACTGACGTGCACGTTGAGTCGGTTGAATACCACGACCCTGGCGCATAAATAGTTCATCGTTAAACATCACTTTCAAGCGAGCCACAGCGTTACTTACTGCCGGCTGAGACATACCTAAATTGTGAGCTGCACGTGTAATGTTTTGCTCTTGCATTACTGCATCAAATACAGTCAAAAGGTTTAAGTCTACTCCACGAAGTGTGCTTTCCATTCTGTAGCTAGCAATAGCACTCATTGCGTCTTTTTTATCTAACATTCAAGTTGCCTCTTGTCGGTACGACAGCGTTAAATTTGTAATGGTATGGGAATAGATAACCACTAGTTCTTATATTTATCAGACCGATGTGTTTCGGATTACCACTACTATTAACCAATACATCCCTAGCTACCAACAAGATTGATAAAGAATAATTTTATTTTACCTTAATGATTAATTAAAACTTAAAAATCATAAACTTACATAGTTATAAAAAAACATAAAATGCGCTAATTATGAGTTTCATTTCGACTTATTTAGCTGTTCTATCGTTTGGTTACATTTGTTACAAATTATTGAATCGATGAATTAATTGACCGCTCGATTCAAAAACACCACTTATGGATTAGGTGAGTGATGCATAGCTTGGAAAATCCACCTTGTCCCAAAGTTGTTTTCTTAGGTCATCTTGGTTGGACCAATTTCCGGCTAAAACCCACTCAACAAGTGCACTAGCGACGTCTGGATAAGAGACAACCTCAGCCTGTTTTTCGTTGAGCCAACCACGCAAGATTGCTGGGTCAAGGAAGCTCATCGTTTGGGCTAATCCAAGCGCCTCAAGTGTTGCCACATTACTCTGCTGCTCAAACTGCCCATCAAGTGGTTTAAGCAGTAGTTTCTTACCCAAAGTTAGAGCTTCCGATGGCAGTTCAAACCCACCATTCGCTACCACACCAGAGCACTGATTTAGGTCGAATTGAAAACCAGCATGGCTGAGTGGTTTGAAGGTAATATTTTCGACTTGGCTACGCTCAATCACATTCGGGTGATAACAGACAAAATTGTGTGAAACAAACTTCATTAATAGCTCTGAAATCGCTTCAAGGTCTTCAAACGGCAAATAGACTAATGTGAAGTCCTGGGGCGCTTTAGTCTGCTCGTGGTGAGCTAAGGTGTGAACGATAGGAGGCAATATTGGTTGCTCGAAATGATACCAATGCAAACCAATCGAGTGCTCTGTCGGCGCAAAATGTTGAATCACAGAGTGCTCAATCCAGTTCCCCCCTTCTTTAGGAACATCATAGCGAAACGCATTCTGGTGACTGATTCCGATACAAGGGACTCCCTGCCTTTTGGCTGCCCAAGCTGTTACAGGTTCAAAGTCATTGAGCACCAAGTCATAGGGTGTAAGGTCCATCTGTTTAACCTCATTAAGAAAGCGCCAGATATTATTCTTAATGAATGTCTTTCCATATTTGACCTGCCCTTGTTCACTATAAAAGGTTAAGCCGTTACGAACTTGGTAGTTGCCAAACTCTTCCATCGAAAAGTACTTGCTTGCTTCTCGGCCTGAAAAGAGAAAATCAACATCGATGTTTTGTTGACGAAACGCGACAGCCATTGCCCTTGCACGTGCAATATGACCATTTCCAGTGCCTTGTACGCCGTATAAAATTTTCATGAGACTTCCTTTCGATTCGCAGGTTTAGCGCTTGGTTATGTGGTCATTCGATAATTAAAGAATGAAGCTAATAGCAAGGCTGGTACAAGCTATGCCCAAAGCAGCACCAATGAGTACGTCCGTTAAAAAGTGCACGCCGAGTAATATTCGAGATCCAGCAATCGCTGCAGCCCAAATCAAACTAAAGAGATATAAGCTCGGATAGAAATGCCCGATTAATGTCGCCATAACAAAAGCAGCGGCGGCATGCCCAGATGGCAGGCTGTACTTATCTGATGGGACAATATGAGAGTGAAGCAAAGAGGAAAATTCAGCTGGTCTGCGGCGCTTTAGAGTATTTTTAGCAAGCCAATAGATTGGCAGCTCAATCGCGAAGGCAGTTAAGCCCACCAACAGAAAATCGCTGCCTGTTTTGCTATCGGTGAGCAATGCAATCAAAGCAATCAATATATAGAGGTGACCATCCCCCGTATGAGAGACCGCCTTGCTAACCGTAGCGTGTTGGCCACTAAAACGGTTCTTTAAACAGAAAACAGAAAATGCCACATCCCAGCGGACAATAGGTTCGATAGTACGCATACGTTCTCCTTAACAATCCTTATTCAGTTAAGGGTCAAGTTATGCCCAACAAATGACAGTTAAGTGACGTTTTGAATGAACTAAAATGAAATTTTCTACGGTTGAGAAGCCGATGATTCAACCGTATCAGAGGCTTATTCACCTCATATAAAAATAAAGCGACCCTAGGCCGCTTTATTATTCATTTCTAATTTCTGACTTAAAACTCTACAGCGAAAGGGACTCGTGCTTTTTCACTAAACCGAAGTCAGCCAAGATTGCGTAAGCCGCAGGGATCATAAACAGCACCAGCAGGGTTGAAGCAAAGATGCCAAATACGATCGAGATAACCAAAGGCTGAATAACCTGAGCCTGTAAACTGGTTTCGGTGAGCAAAGGCAATAAACCAGCTGCCGTCGTCATCGAGGTTAAGAACACGGCACGGAAACGCTCACGACTCGCTTTCACCACCGAGTCATGCACGCTATCTCCTTCATCAACGTGATGACGAATGTATTGAACGAGTAAGATAGAGTCGTTAACTACAATCCCTGCAAGCGACACAAAGCCCATCATACTTGGCATACTTAAGGAATGACCAAGCACCCAGTGACCAACTACAACTCCGATAAAGGCTAATGGAATCGCGAGCATCACAACTACAGGCTCTAAATAGCTTCTGAATTGATAACTCAGAATCGCAAACACACCAAACAGACCGAGCAAGAAGCCTTTGCCCATCGAGGCGCCCGTCTTGGCTGCATCCTTCGCTTCCCCTTCGAAATCAAAACGTAAGCCTGGGTACTTCTGAATGAGTTTAGGCGCTTCATATTTTTGGAACTGAGCCAAAATCGCGGATGAACTCGCTTTCTTATTATCAATATCACCAAAGATACTGATGGTTCTCAGCCCATCAATACGCTGAATTCGCACGTAGTTACGTTGGAAATCTAATGTCGCCAACGTTGCTAGCGGGATCTGACTGCCATCTGCGGTAATGATTGGGAAGTTAGCCAGCTGCTGTATGTCGCCCGCTTGCTCTTTATCAAGACGCACCTCAATCGAGATATTCTCAACGCCGATTTGAATCTCATCCGCCGTTTGCCCAAAGAAAGCCGCGCGCAGTTGAGAGGCAATCATCTGCCCGTTCACATTGTAGGTTTCAGCACCTGGGCGCAGCTTAACCAAGATCTCTTCTTTACCCATGCGCATGTCATCAAGCACACCGTGTACGCCATCAAACTGATTGAGGTATTCCTGAATATCCAAAGAGGCCGATTTCAATGCACTCAGGTCATCATGCTTGGCACGGATCTCAATCGCTCGTCCACCCGGCCCCATAGTTGGTTGCTTGAAAACCAATGAGATTGGGTCTGCGAGTTCACCAATATCCTCTCGCCACGCATCGATGAAATCATCAATCACCGTATTGCGGCTCTCAGCACCACGAAGGTCTAAGCGCACGGTAGCCAAGTGCGGGCCAGATTCGTTGGCATCGGCATTGGCGTTAAACTGGCTGGTGATATGTTCGACTAGCGTGTTGCCCTCTTCCACTTCTTCGCTCCACTGCTCATTCAAACGCTCAGCAGAAGCCACAATCTTATCGACCACTCTCTCAGTTTGAGACAGTGATGCCCCCGGAGGAAGAATGATACGAGCCTCTGCAATATCACCATCAAGCTCTGGGAATGGCTGGAATTTGACAACACCACCAGCAATCAAGGAGATCGATAGGAGCAGCAAGGTCAACACTCCGCCCAGAAAGGCATAGCGGAAGGTCACCACTTTCTCGACCATATTCATCAAGGTGGTATTACGAAAGTTCTCAAACTTCTCTAGCAACACAGTTTTGAAGCGCAGCGCTGGCTTATCGTTTTTCTCTTTGTGTAACGAATGCGACAAGTGATTCGGCAGAATTAAGAAAGCTTCGATCAAGCTCAACGACAGCACCAAAATCAGCACCTGAGGAACGGCCTTGAGTACCGCGCCCATTTCCCCATCGAGAAATAACAAGCTACCGAAGATACACACTGTGGTTAAGAAGGAAGACAACACGCCGGGAAGCACTTTCTTAACACCGTTGTACACCGCGTCATCGACATTTTGTCCCCGATCGAGGTGGGAGGCTATCGATTCAGCGATCACAATGGCGTCATCCATCATAATACCGATCGCCATCAACAAACCGACCAGTGACATTATGTTGATCGACAGCCCTAAATTGGCCATTAAGAACAATCCGCCAAGAAAGGCTACCGGTAGGCCTGCTGCAACCCAAAAGGAATAACGTAAGCTGAAGAATAGCCACATGGTTGCGAATACCAGCACAATACCTTGCCAGCCATTACGCACCATCATGGTCAGACGATCCCACAATACAGAAGAGAGATCATTGGTCATTTGCAGAGTCACGCCATCAGGTGCAATTGCACGCTGGTCCTCGACAAACTGAGTGACACGCTCTTTGATTCTCAGTGCGTCATCTTCTTTGTTCTTGCTGATCTTGAGCAGCGCAGAAGGTTTACCATCAAACAACACCTTCTGTTCATCCAGCTCAAAGCGGTCGGTGATCTTAGCAATATCTCGTAAACGGATCACAGAGCCATTTGGCGCCGAACCCACTACAATACTTTCCAGTTCTACGGGTGTGATACGCCTTTCATCGAAGCGAATCAGGAAGTTTTTGTCTGGCGTTTCAACGTTACCACTCGGCAGTTTCACATTCTGGCGACCAATTTGATCGGCAATATCACCGACACTCAAACCGAGTTGTCGAATCGCTTGGGTATCAAGTTCAACACGATATTGGTGATCAGAGAATCCGCTGACATCAACCAGTGAAACATCGTAATCGAGCTTCATTGTGCGTTTCAGCTCTTCAGCGTATGCCTTCAGCTCAGGCCATGAGGTGTCCGCCGTAATCGCAATATCAACGACTGGCTCATTCCAATCTAGCTCTTGTACGACAGGTGATTCAATCTCTGTAGGAAAATCGTTGATCGAGTTGATCTGAGTTTGTACATCCACCAGCATTCGACCGATATCCGCTTTCTCATTGAGCTTGAGAATTAGACGCGCGCTGCCTTCTATCGCCTCACATTGGGTTTCTTCAATGTTAGCTAAACCATCGACCGCATCCTCCATTCGCACACACAGGCTCTCTTCGACCTCCTGTGGTGAAGCCCCCGGATAAACAATCGCAGCCATAATGTAAGGCGGGTCATAAGCGGGAAAGGTTTCACGTTTGATGGTTGATAGTGAGCTTATACCCAAGATCAACAGCCCAAGCATCAGCAAGTTTGCTGCTGTTGGGTGCCGAGAGAAAAACTTGATCATGACGCACTCTCCTGAGTATCTGATTCAAGCTCAGCCTCTTCAGAGTTCGATTCTTTCAGTAACATGCCTTCAATTGCTGGCAGGACATCATTGAGAACCAGTTTATCTCCAGTTTGTAGCTCGCCACTCACAACCACTTGATTGTCTCTACGGTAAAGCACTTCAACATCGACCACTTGCAAACGCTGATTGTCATCCATCAGGTAAACCTTATCACCATGCAGTGCTCGCTCTGGAACCACCCAACTTAGATTGGCGATACCCTCAATCTCGGCTTTGACAAACATACCGTTAACCAAAGGCGTTGCGCTGTCTGGTTGCAATTGTGAGTAGTCTTGAGCGATCTCGAGAATAATCCCCGCTGTCGCTTGGTTTTCATCAACTGTTTCGCTGATTCTTGCCACCTTCGCTGGCCAACTAAGGTTCAGGTTGCCGCTGTTAAGTTGAATGCTTGCTTTGATTGGCGCTTCATAAGGGTTAGGGATTCCTGCAGCATCACGAGGGAACTGGTTAAAGCTGGAGGCTAAAGTTTGCATATCGTGAATAGAAAGTTGCGCCTCCACTTCCATGACATTAATCCCGTGAGCAATAAACATCTCCTGCTGAATGTTAACCACTTGGTTCTGTTCGATATAAACCTGAGCAATTCGCATCGCTCTTGGCAAAGTGATGGTGGTCTTATCGAGAGAGCGTTGCGCCTCTTTCACTTTAGATACGTTGACCTTAATGACTGCTTCCGCTACACGCTTTTCGTCTGGCATTAAAGCGATTTGGTTCGCGATATCCAAAACCAATTTCTGCTGAGACAATGTACTTTGTTGTTGTAGGTCGACATCAGACTGAGAAGTGAGACCTTTCTTACGCAGATCTTGTTTACGCTGTAGCTCTTTATTGCTGATCACCAAACGATTCTTTTCGATCTTAAGAGTCTGATTCAGGTTGTCTTCTTCTTGATTCAATTTCGCTAATGAGGTTTGACTTGATTTTAGATCCGCCTCTGCCTGTATTAGCTTCAATTCATAATCCAATGGATCAACCTTGAGCACGACTGTTCCCGCAGGGATCACCTGCCCTTTCTCAAGAGCCGGGTGTCGATACACGATTTGCCCTGTTACCTCGGCAATCGCTTTCCATTCGACTTTTGGCACTACTTTGCCAAAGCCAACCGCTAACGGTGCGATCAACTGCTGTTCTAGGCTCACAGTGTCAACTAAGCGAGCTCTATCACCGGCAGGTTTGGTTGGAAGATCCGGCTTCAAGTTAATCGCTGCGACAAGGCCAATAACCCCAACCGCAAGTGCTGGAAAGAAGAGTAGTTTTTTATTTATTTTCATTATCTTTGGTCCTGAACGGAAGAAGGGCTAGGTGCGTTGATAAAGCCTTCAGTCATCAGTTGAATGTTGTGTTCGATTAAACGATTAAGAAATTCTTCATTAATTTCAATACCATGGATTGCCAATAAAGGCGGCGGAGCGATGAAAGGAAACACCATCAAGCTTATATACGACACGCGACAGAGTTTGGGATCCATATCTTTTCTTAAGACACCTTGTGCTACCAACTTTTCAAAAATGACATCTTGGGCTGGCTTAGCCACATCGAAGAAAACCTTTTCGAGCAACTCTCTTTGCACTTCAGAGGGAGGCATATTCATCACTTGGGCAATCAAGCGAGGAAACTTAGGAACCTTGACCATCTCTTTGTAGTAAGTCCGCATTAAATCAAGAAAGTTCTCGTGACTACTCTCTTCAACCAATCTCTGCATCTGCAATTGCATAGGTCGTAACGTTTCACGCAACATAGCTTCAAACAACCCGGCCTTACTGCCAAAGTAATAGCGGATCATCGCAATGTTCACACCCGCACGCTCAGCAATCAGGCGCGTCGAGACCTTGTCGTATGGCTGAACGACAAACAGATCACGAGCATGCTCAATCAATAACTGTCGAACATCTAAGTTCTTTTGAGGTCGCCCCGCTTTTCGTGCCGTCATGGCAAAAATCCATCTCTATAATTAATCATCTGATTAATTATAGAGATAAACAGGCGTAACAGTAGAAGATTAATTACTCACTATTTAATCAAGTGATTAATTAATTTGGTCACGCTTGTGATTTTTTTGGTGAATCGTTCCATCAAAAAGATTTACTACAAAGTTTTAACCTACACATAAGCCAAACGATAAACTAACCGCCCAACCTAAAAACCCCAAGCAGATGATAAAACCAATAAATACAACCCTAGCAGCACAAACCAAACCAAAACGCCGCTAATGTATGCTGATATTGGATTTTCTTGTTTGACGCTCAGAATAAATTACGGTACATATGGTGTTAACAGTTTATTTACGGATATTTGTGTAATGATTTTTTCTTCTTCTCGACTGCTGAAACTTCTCCTTATCGTGAACCAATCGCGCGGGTAAGTTGTGGGTCAAGAACTACACAAATATTAAAACCCGCGCTGAGCGGGTTTTTTTGTAACTGGCACTTTTAAAAGAACATCATTCTCAATAATAATTTGGATAGCAATCGATACAATATCGATATAAGGAAGCACCCATGAACGATCAAGTGATAATTTTTGATACGACTTTACGTGACGGCGAGCAGGCTCTAGCTGCAAGCCTGACAGTAAAAGAGAAGTTACAAATTGCTTATGCACTTGAAAGACTGGGTGTGGACGTAATCGAAGCTGGCTTCCCAGTATCATCTCCGGGTGATTTTGAATCAGTACAAACTATCGCAAAGAACATTAAAGATAGCCGTATCTGTGCGCTTTCTCGTGCGGTAGCGAAAGATATCGATGCAGCAGCAGAAGCGTTAAAAGTGGCTGAGCAGTTCCGTATTCACACCTTTATTTCTACATCGACGGTTCACGTTCAAGATAAATTGCGTCGCAGCTACGATGACGTGGTAGAGATGGCAGTCAAAGCCGTTAAACACGCACGTAACTACACAGACGATGTTGAATTTTCTTGTGAAGATGCAGGTCGTACACCTATCGATAATCTATGCCGTATGGTTGAAGCTGCCATCAACGCAGGTGCAAAAACCATCAACATTCCAGACACAGTGGGCTACACGGTACCTAACGAGTTTGGCGGTATTATCAAAACGCTATTTGACCGCGTACCAAACATCGACCAAGCAATCATCTCAGTTCACTGTCACGATGACTTAGGCATGTCGGTTGCTAACTCAATCGCAGCGGTACAAGCTGGTGCTCGCCAAGTAGAAGGTACCATTAACGGCATTGGTGAACGCGCGGGTAACTGTTCTTTAGAAGAGATCGCAATGATCATCAAAACTCGTCAAGAGTTATTAGGTGTTCATACTGGCCTTGATCACCAAGAGATCCACCGCACCAGTAAATTGGTGAGCCAACTTTGCCACATGCCGATTCAAGACAACAAAGCGATCGTTGGTGCTAACGCATTCAGCCACTCTTCAGGTATCCACCAAGATGGCATGCTAAAGAACAAAAACACTTACGAGATCATGACTCCTGAGTCTATTGGCTTGAAAAACAAGGCGTTGAACTTAACCAGCCGTAGTGGTCGAGCTGCTGTTAAGAGCCATATGGACGCGATGGGTTACAAAGACAACGAGTACAGCCTAGATTCATTGTACGAAGACTTCTTGAAGCTTGCTGACCGTAAAGGCCAAGTCTTCGATTACGACTTAGAAGCATTAATGCACTTCGCGAATCTACGTGACGAAGATGACTTCTACAAACTTAACTACCTAAGCGTACAATCTGGTAGTGTAATGTCTACAACCAGCATCAAGCTGCAATGTGGTGACGAAGAGAAGTGCGAAGCCGCTGTCGGTAACGGTCCTGTTGACGCGCTATACCAGTGTATCTACCGCTTAACTGGCTACGAAATCGTACTAGATAAGTTCGACCTAACCGCGAAAGGTGAAGGTGAAGATGGTTTAGGCCAAGCTGACATCATTGCTAACTATAAAGGTCGTAAGTACCACGGCACAGGCGTTTCAACGGATATCGTTGAAGCTTCTGGTCAGGCGCTATTACACGTTATCAACAGCATTCAACGCGCTGACACCATTGCTGAAATGAAACAGCAAAAAATCGCGACAGTTTAAGAACCCAATAACAGAGCCCTAGAGCCGATGTTATTGGCTTTAGGGACAAAATTTAAAACGAGCTCATGCTCAGTAACAAGAATTAAAGGATTAACATGACTGATAAATCATACAAAATTGCCGTACTACCTGGTGATGGCATTGGCCCAGAAGTAATGCAGCAAGCACATAAGGTGCTAGACGCGATCGAAAAGAAGCACGCTATTAGCTTCTCTCGCGAAGAGTATGATGTTGGTGGTATTGCAATTGATAACCACGGTTGCCCACTACCAGAGTCTACAGTGAAAGGTTGTGAAGAGTCTGATGCAGTACTTTTCGGCTCAGTTGGTGGTCCTAAGTGGGAACACCTTCCACCAAATGACCAACCTGAGCGTGGTGCCCTACTTCCTCTACGTAAACACTTCCAACTGTTCTGTAACCTACGCCCTGCGCAAATCCATAAGGGTTTAGAGTCTTTCTCTCCACTTCGTGCTGATATCTCTGAGCGCGGTTTTGACATCGTGGTAGTACGCGAACTAACTGGCGGTATCTACTTCGGTCAACCTAAAGGTCGTGAAGGCGAAGGGGCAACTGAAAAAGCTTTTGATACTGAGGTTTACCACCGCTACGAAATCGAACGTATCGCAAAGATTGCTTTTGAATCTGCACGCCTACGTAACAAAAACATGTACTCAATCGATAAAGCGAACGTTCTACAGAGCTCTATCTTGTGGCGCGAAGTGGTCGAAGAGATCGCCAAAGATTACCCAGATGTAACGCTAAACCACATGTACATCGACAACGCGACCATGCAGCTAATCAAAGATCCTTCTCAGTTTGACGTCATGCTATGTTCAAACATCTTCGGCGACATCATTTCTGATGAGTGCGCAATGATCACAGGCTCTATGGGTATGCTTCCTTCTGCAAGCTTGAACGAAAGCAACTTTGGTCTATACGAACCTGCAGGCGGCAGTGCTCCAGATATCGCAGGCAAGAACATCGCAAACCCAGTCGCACAAATTCTTTCTGCAGCGCTAATGCTTCGTTACAGCCTAGGCGAAGAAGCGGCAGCACAAGATATTGAAACAGCGGTATCTAAAGCGCTTTCAGCAGGCGAGCTAACAGCAGATCTAGCAGGCGACAAACAAGCGCTAACCACCTCTGAAATGGGTGACAAGATTGCAGAATACATCTTAGCTTCATAAGCGTAACGCTCTAAGCAAGTACATAAGAATAATATCAAGCCAAGTCATCCAAAGTGCTGACTTGGCTAGAAACAAACACTGGGACTGATGCTCCCAAGGAAGAAAAGCTATGTCGACAAACCAGCAAGCCAAAACCTTATACGAAAAAGTTTACGACGCGCACGTTGCAGTAGCAGCGGAAGGCGAAAACCCGATTCTTTATATCGACCGTCACCTAGTCCACGAAGTAACGTCACCTCAAGCATTTGATGGTTTACGTGAAAAAGGCCGTAAAGTTCGCCAAGTCGGCAAAACTTTCGCGACCATGGATCACAACGTATCAACCCAAACCAAAGACATTAATGCTTCTGGCGAGATGGCGCGTATCCAGATGGAAACGCTATCAAAAAACTGTGAAGAGTTTGGTGTAACACTTTACGACCTAAACCACAAATACCAAGGTATTGTGCACGTAATGGGCCCTGAACTAGGTATTACTCTGCCGGGTATGACTATCGTTTGTGGTGACTCGCACACTGCAACACACGGTGCATTTGGTTCATTAGCATTCGGTATCGGCACTTCAGAAGTTGAGCACGTTCTAGCAACCCAAACGCTAAAACAGGCTCGTGCTAAAACCATGAAGATCGAAGTAAAAGGCAAGGTTGCTCCGGGCATTACAGCCAAAGACATCGTGCTAGCGATCATTGGTAAAACAACAGCGGCTGGCGGTACTGGCTACGTTGTGGAATTCTGTGGTGAGGCGATTACCGACCTTACAATGGAAGGCCGCATGACGGTATGTAACATGGCTATCGAGTTGGGCGCTAAAGCAGGCTTGATTGCACCGGATGAAACCACCTACGAATACATCAAGGGTCGTAAATTCTCTCCAGAAGGTGAAGAGTTTGACGCTGCCGTTGAATACTGGAACACACTAAAAACCGATGCTGACGCAAAGTTTGATGCTGTAGTAACTCTAGAAGCCGCAGACATCAAACCACAAGTGACTTGGGGCACTAACCCTGGTCAGGTAATTTCTGTTGATGCACCTATCCCAGCACCAGAAAGCTTCGCAGACCCTGTTGAAAAAGCATCGGCTGAAAAAGCACTGGCATACATGGGCTTAGAAGCGGGTAAATCTCTATCAGATTACAACGTAGATAAAGTGTTTGTTGGCTCTTGTACTAACTCTCGCATCGAAGACATGCGCGCAGCCGCTGCAGTAGCGAAAGGTCGCCAAGTAGCAAAACATGTGCAAGCGCTTATCGTTCCGGGCTCTGAGCAAGTAAAAGCTCAAGCTGAAGCTGAAGGCTTAGATGTTATCTTCAAAGAAGCCGGTTTTGAGTGGCGCCTACCAGGTTGTTCTATGTGTCTTGCAATGAACAACGACCGCCTTGGTCCACAAGAGCGCTGCGCTTCTACATCAAACCGTAACTTTGAAGGTCGCCAAGGCCGTGATGGTCGTACGCACCTAGTTAGCCCTGCAATGGCAGCCGCAGCCGCTATCGCAGGTCACTTCGTCGATATTCGTGAACTTTAATTAGAGGATTTAACATGTCAGGTTTTCAACAACACACCGGATTAGTCGTTCCTCTAGATACGGCCAACATTGATACTGATGCGATCATTCCAAAGCAGTTCCTACAGAAAGTGAACCGCATTGGTTTTGGTAAGCACTTATTCCATGACTGGCGCTTCCTAGACGATGCTGGCGAACAGCCAAACCCAGAATTCGTGATGAATGCTCCGCGTTACCAAGGCGCTTCAATCCTGCTTGCTCGTGAAAACTTTGGTTGTGGTTCATCTCGTGAACACGCACCTTGGGCACTTGCTGATTACGGCATCCAAGTGATGATTGCACCAAGCTTTGCAGATATCTTCTACGGTAACTCAATCAACAACCAAATGGTTCCTGTTCGATTGACTGAGCAAGAAGTAGATGAGATTTTCCAGTTCGTAGAAGCAAACGAAGGCGCAGAAGTTACCGTTGATCTAGAAGCAATGAAAGTAAGCGCAAATGGTAAAGAGTACTCGTTTGAAATTGATGAGTTCCGTCGTCATTGTCTACTGAACGGTTTAGACAACATCGGCCTAACGCTGCAGCACGCTGATAAGATTTCTGCGTATGAAGAGAAGATTCCAAGCTTCCTAAAATAAAGAAGTCTTGCAATAGAAAAGCAGTTTCAAAGTTCGAAAAGGTTGGCTTAGCGCCAACCTTTTTTATTTGGTTCAGCTTTAGCTTAAAGTACCTATCAAACTCAGATCTATTATTTAGATGAAAAGCCATGAAAGAAAACCGTAAAGCATAAGGTCTTAGTAGTTAGCTATCAGGAGAATGCCATGAAACAACTACTCATTATTATCAGCCTACTTTTTTCAACCTTAGCTTGGTCGGCACCTAAGTCTGAACTGTGGCCGTACTGGAATCAAAGTAATGAGACCAACTCAGAACAAGTTTCTCATCGAAGCTGGCAGCAATTCCTCGATAGCTACTTGGTTGAACAGGGGCAAAATACTTTAGTTCGTTATCAAGCAGTGACCGCTACAGATAAATCAAAGTTAAAGCAATACATCAAGCAATTAGAACAATTAAACCCACTCGAGCACTCAAAAGCAGAGCAATACGCGTACTGGGTCAACCTATACAATGCCGCGACTGTTGATTTGATTCTCGATGCCTACCCAGTTAAATCTATCACTAAGCTCGGCGGTCTGTTTAGTTTTGGCCCATGGGGAGATGATGTCGTATCAGTAAATGGAAAGTCACTGACACTCAACGACATTGAGCACCGAATCCTAAGACCGATATGGCAAGACCCACGTACACACTACGCTGTAAATTGTGCCAGCCTAGGGTGCCCAAACCTCCAGTCTCAAGCCTTTACGTCTGACAACACCGAAACTCTACTGGAACAAGCGGCCTCTGAGTTTGTTAATAGTGATAAAGGTGTTCTGATTAAAGGTAATAAGACCCAACTATCATCGATTTATGAGTGGTTCGCAGTGGACTTTGGTAGCCAACAGCAGCTCATTCAACACCTAAACCAATATCGAGTTGAGCCTGTAAAGAATACCGACAAAATCAGCTATGACTACGACTGGTCACTAAACCAAACAAAATAGCTTACTGCCAGTCGCTCACAGCTAAAACAAAAAAGAGGCTAGTGGTATATCACCCACTAGCCTCTTTTCATCTATTTCACTTTGTTCTAGAGCTAGAAACTTGAACCAGGCTGCTGCAAGAATTCAACCTCTTCTGGTGTTGATGCTCTTCCTAACACATCATTGCGATGTGGATAGCGACCAAAACGCTCAATGATAACCTTGTGCTTAAACTCAAAATCAAGATTATTTTCTAAGCCAGTTTGAGAAAACAACTCAACCGCCTGCTCATGAATTAACAGTGACTCACTGTGCATGTAAGGCATATACAGAAAGCTTTTCTGTTGTTGGCTAAGTTGATGGTCAAAACCACCGGCTACCGCTTCCTGCGCCAATGCTAGCGCCATGGGGTCAGCTGAAAATGCAGCAGGGCTATTTCTGCCGATGTTTCTTGAAAACTGGTCCAGTACAATAATCTCAGCTAAGCGCCCTTGTGCCGTTTGGCGCCATTCAAACAGCTCCCCCTGAGTTGCAGCTTGATGTAAATCGGAGAATCGCTCTTTAATCAAAGCATCAATGTGTTCACCGCCAGTAAACCAATCTTTTGGTGTTAACTCATCAAACCAAAAGTCCAGAACGTCTAGATAACTGATAGTCATATTTATTCCTTTAAATAAAAAAGCCGAGTAACGTCTTATCATTACTCGGCTTTATGTTCGATTACTTAAACCCTTTGACCTTCTTAATTAGGTCGTAAGCATTTTGAATTTCTTGCGATTTCTCTTTTGCAACGTTCATCATTTCTGGCGGGAGACCTTTCGCCATCAGTTTATCTGGGTGGTGCTCATTCATCAGCTTACGGTAGGCCTTTTTCACTTCCTTGCCATCCGCACTTTCACTTACACCTAGCACCTTAAATGCATCGCCAAGTTGGTTTTGTTGTGATGCTTGTTGCCAACCAGACGACTGCCCTTGGTGATGACCGCCGCCGAAGCTTCCGCCCTGCTGTTGAAAACGGAATGCCGCCTCTTGCATCTGTAAACGGCGCTCAAGTTGCTCTGCAGAAAAGCCAAGACCTTGAGCAATCTTATGAAGAACCTGACGTTCACTTGGGTGCAGGCTTCCATCAGCGAATGCTGCTGATACTTGAAGCTCTAAAAAAAACTGAAGGAGGTCAAAACGTCCACCCGATGAGATTTTTACACGCTCAAGGACGTCACTAAGCGGAAAGTCGCTCTCTTTTCCTTCGCGGAATGCATCTTGTGCCGCTCTGCGCTGTTCACCATGAAGATTCATACGCTCCATCATAGTAGAAGCCAGTTGAATCTCTTCGCGAGTCACTTGGCCTTTCGCTTTAGCAACATGCCCCATAACCGCAAATGCAGATTTGAAAAACTCGTTTTGTCTTTCAGCTTGGTTTGGGCCACGCCCAAAACCAGAGGTGTTGAACCCAGATTGGTTCAATCGGCGAGCTTTATCGAATTGGTGTCCCAAAAATAGACCAAAAACTAAACCAAGTGGCCCTCCAAATAGAAAGCCAAAGAAAGCGCCCAAAATTTTGCCAAATATTTGCATTATGTGTTCTCTATCTATGAATTTTATCTGAGTAATGCTGTCTGATGATGCTGAATGCTAATATTTCCTTTATCATAAGGAAAATGCTTTATTAATTGGATTGATACTAGATCAACCCTTCATCTAGTGACACAGGATAGTTCAACTTCATGCAATCTTTTTCCCGCACCTTGTTAGCCGCGTCTATAAGTACGGCGTTATACGTGTCGACAACTCAAGCTGAAACAATAACCGATAGTAGTGTGCAGGAAATGCCCTCTATAGATCAATGCTTGATCGAGCCCGCTGCAGAAAACGAGACTCAACTACCCGCTCATGTTGAGTCAGATCGCTTAGAGGCTATCAATGGTGACAAGGCAATATATTCAGGTGACGTAAGAGTTACGCAAGGAAACAAGACCATCCTTGCTGATAATGTAACCCTTCACCAACAAGAAAACATCGTTGTAGCTGAAGGCAACGTAAACTTTAGTGATGGTCAAATTAAATCAATATCAGACAGAGCAACTAATAATCTGACGACTGATGAAATGACACTAGAAAACACCGACTACGAATTTCTTTGTGAACCAGGCCGTGGCGATGCCGTTTATATCGCAAAAACAGGTAAAGCGGTTTATGAGATCGAAGATGGCTCGATTACCTCTTGTCCTATCGGTGATAACGCTTGGCGCCTGAGAGCATCAAGCATCGATGTCGATCAAGATGAAGAACAAGCCACTTTTTATAACCCACGCTTTGAAATTCAAAGTGTCCCTGTCTTTTACCTACCATACCTGACTGTTCCTATTGGTGACACACGTAAGACAGGTTTCCTATACCCAACCGTATCATACGGTTCAAGTGACGGTTTTGAAGCTGAGATCCCGGTGTATTGGAACTTGGCACCAAACTACGACTTGGAAACAACGTTTAAGTACATGCAAGAGCGTGGAACGCAACTGAACAGTAAATTCCGTTACTTGAGCGATTTCGGCTCCGGTAGCATTAAGTCTGAATACCTACCAGATGATAAAAAATTCAAAGACAAAGGTGACCGCTGGGGCGCTCAGCTAGAGCATACCGGGATTTTCCAAGAGTCATGGTTGTTTGAAGTTGATTACTCCAAAGTCAGTGACATTGATTACTTTACTGACGTTAGCTCAAGTAGTATCGGTAACCGTGAAGATGGCCAATTACTTCAAGAAGGTAAAGCAACCTACCGTTCTCACAACTGGGATGCATCTGTACTTGTCCGAGACTTTCAAGTCTTAACAACCAGTAATAACCTCCCTTATCGCCTAATGCCGCAGCTAGAATACAACTACTACGCGCCTGAGGTTATGGAATATCTAGATTTCGACATGATCAGTCATGTTTCGATATTTGATACCGACGCAAAAGGCAAACCATCAGCGAACCGTATCCACGTGGAACCAGGTATCACTATACCTGTTGGCAATACTTGGGGTACATGGACGACAGAAGCGAGATTACTTGGCACTTATTACCAACAAGACCTTGATGGTGTTGATACTGGTGCAGGTTCTGACTATGAAGGCTTAGAAGAGTCGGTAAGTCGAGTCATCCCTGAGTTTCGAAGCCATGCCGGTATCGTTCTTGAACGTGATACCACTATCGTTGGCAACTACACGCAAACACTCGAGCCACAGGTTCAGTATTTGTATGTACCAGAGCAAGACCAAAGTGATATTGGCCTTTACGACACTACGCTGTTACAAACTGATTATTACGGTTTATTTAGAAGTCGTAAATACAGTGGTGTAGACCGCATTGCTTCGGCAAACCAAATTAGCTACGGCGCCTCGTCTCGTTTCTTTGATGATGAGTACCGAGAACGCCTCAATATCTCTTTCGGTCAAATTTTTTATATCGACAAAGATACAAAACAGACTTTAGACAACGACGACTCAGACAAAAAAACTAATTATTCGTCTTGGGCTATTGAAATGGATTTCAACTATGATGACTACCTGTTCTACCATGGTGGCGTACAGTACGACATTGATAGCACAGCGATGCAACTTGCAAACAGCACATTAGAATATCGCTTCGCAGGCGGTTACATACAAACCAACTACCGCTATGTAACAGAAGAGTACATAAATGAAACTGTAGATTTTGACGTATCATCCATAACAAGAGACGGTATTTCACAAGCAGGTTTACTTGGTGCCTACCAAATTTCACCGAAATGGAGCACCAGTGCTCAATATTTCTATGACTTAACTACACAAGAAGATCTAGAGTGGTTAGCTCGTTTAAACTATAAATCGGACTGTTGGTACATCGGCTTTACCTATAGTAACCGTTTGACAAACAACATTAGCAACCCAAATACCACACCTGAATACGAAAACAACTTCAGTGTGAACTTCGGTATTATTGGCTTTGGTACCAATATCGGCTCTGATTCTGGCGCTGTTGGGGATAGCAGTTCAGATAACTCTTTGAGCTACGGTCGCCCATTCTTCTTAAATAACTAATTTTCTTTATTGATAACACATCAGTAAATTTAAAGGATTACACATGACATTGTGGAAACGCACATTAATCGCTATCACAGCAGCTTGCACTGTATCAACAAGCTTTGCTGCGCCAGTTGAACTCGATAGCGTAAGAGTGATCGTCAACGAGGGCGTGATCTTGCAGAGCGACATCGATACGTCGATGAAAACTCTACGAGCGAACGCGAAGAAAAGCGGTCAGACATTACCCTCTCAAGACGTGCTTGATGAACAAGTACTTGAAAAGCTAATTATCGATACCATCCAAACTCAAGAAGCAGAACGAATCGGTGTTCGTATTGATGATGCTCGACTTGATCAAGCGATTGAGGGCATCGCCAAAGACAACAACCAAACCGTAGAGCAACTCACCGCATCGGTTGCAGAAGAAGGCCTAAGCTACAACGCGTTTCGCGAGCAGGTAAGAAAAGAGATCGCGGCAAGTGAAGCTCGTAATGCGCTTGTTCGTCGCCGTATCAACATTCTTCCAGCAGAAGTAGACAACCTAGCGGATATTCTTGCTCAAGAGACGAATGCGACAGTTCAATACAAGATTGGGCACATTCAACTTCGCTTTAACGATGACCAAACCAAAGAAGAGCTAGAGGCTCAAGCCAAAGAACTTGTTGAAGAGCTTAACTCAGGCAAAGACTTCAGCACTATGGCTTATACTTACTCTAAAGGCCCTAAAGCATTACAAGGTGGCGATTGGGGTTGGATGCGCAAAGAAGAGATGCCAACCATCTTTGCAGACCAAATCAAAATGCAAAATAAAGGCAGCATCATTGGTCCTTTCCGCAGCGGAGTCGGCTTCCACATTCTAAAAATTGAAGATGTGAAAGGCTTAGAGACAGTAGCAGTTACTGAAGTGAATGCTCGCCATATCCTGATTAAACCAACCGTAATCTTAAGCGATGACGGTGCTAAAGAGCAGCTTGAAGAGATCACTCGTCGTGTAAATGCAGGCGAAGCAAGCTTTGGAGATATGGCTCAGCAATACAGCCAAGACCCGGGCTCGGCAGTACAGGATGGTGAGCTGGGCTACCAAACACCTGACTTATACGTACCAGAGTTCAAACACCAAGTAGAAACCCTGCCTGAAGGTAAAATCAGTGCGCCATTTAAAACCGTTCATGGCTGGCACATTGTCGAAGTACTGGACCGCCGTGAAGTCGACCGTACTGATTCCGCTTTAAAAAACAAAGCTTACCAAATTTTATTTAACCGTAAGTTCAACGAAGAAGCTGGGGCTTGGCTGCAAGAAGTACGAGCAAGTGCCTTTGTGGAAATGGTTGAGGACGACCAAGATGACAACTAAACGTATTGTCATTACCGCGGGTGAACCCGCAGGGATAGGACCAGACTTAACTCTGGCGCTATCTCAAGAAAGCTGGCCTCACCAACTTGTGGTTTGTGCAGATAAAAACCTACTCGCGGAACGTGCTGAACTGCTGGGTATTGAAGTAGAACTACTGGATTACGACGCTGCTGCACCTAAGCAGCCGCAACGCTCTGGCACGCTGGTTGTGAAACACATTCCACTTGCTGAAAGCGCTGTTGCAGGCCAACTTAACGAAGCCAATGGTCATTACGTATTAAATACTTTAGAAACCGCAGCAATTGGCTGTATGAATGATGAATTTGATGCTATTGTCACCGGCCCCGTTCACAAGGGTGTAATTAACCGAGCTGGCGTTGCTTTTAGCGGCCATACCGAGTTTTTTGCAGAGAAGTCCAACACGCCACTTGTGGTGATGATGTTGGCAACAGAAGGGCTGCGTGTTGCATTAGTGACAACACATATCCCACTAGCTGATGTATCTCAAGCAGTGACTGAAGACAGATTAGAGCAAATCATTGCGATTCTGAATAAAGATTTGGTCGAAAAGTTTGCGATTGAGAAACCAACTATCTACGTATGTGGTTTGAACCCACATGCCGGTGAAGATGGTTGTTTAGGGCGTGAAGAAATTGAAACCATCACTCCTACGCTAGAAAAAATTCGTCAAAAAGATGGGATTAATTTGGTTGGCCCATTGCCAGCAGACACCATCTTTAATGAAAAATATTTGCAAGATGCAGATGCTGTTTTAGGTATGTATCACGACCAAGTACTCCCGGTATTGAAATACAAAGGGTTTGGTCGCTCAGTGAACATCACGCTTGGCTTACCGTTTATTCGCACATCAGTCGACCACGGTACCGCCTTAGACTTGGCCGGGAAAGGCCAAGCCGATACAGGGAGCTTTAGAACAGCGCTCACGCACGCCATTGAATTAGTAGAGAAAAAGCAATGAGAAATGATGTCCACTTAGGACACAAAGCGCGTAAACGTTTTGGTCAAAACTTCCTTAACGATCCATACATTATTGATGGCATCGTATCGAGCATTAACCCACTACCAGGTCAAAACCTAGTAGAGATCGGCCCAGGCCTTGGCGCAATTACTGAGCCGGTAGGTAAGCTTGTCGATAAATTTACTGTTATCGAATTGGATAGAGACCTTGCAGAACGTCTTCGTAACCACCCGGACCTAGCAGATAAGCTGACGATCCACGAAGGTGATGCGATGAAGTTCGACTTCGAGCAACTTGTCAAACCAAACAATAAGCTTCGTATCTTTGGTAACTTGCCATACAACATCTCGACACCGCTGATGTTCCACCTTTTTGAATTCCATAAAGACATCCAAGACATGCACTTTATGCTACAAAAAGAAGTAGTGAATCGCTTAGCTGCAGGCCCGGGTAGCAAAGCATACGGTCGCCTGACGGTAATGGCTCAATACTACTGTAAAGTCACACCAGTACTGGAAGTTCCACCAACGGCTTTCGTTCCGCCACCGAAGGTAGATTCTGCAGTTGTGCGTCTTCAGCCATATGAAGTGCTACCTTACCCGGCTAAAGACCTAAAATGGCTAGATCGTGTATGTCGTGAAGGCTTTAACCAACGTCGTAAGACAGTTCGTAATTGCTACAAGAGTTTGATTGATAAGGACGTACTAGAAGAGCTTGGCATCAACCCAAGCATGCGCCCTGAGAACCTAACGCTCGAACAGTTTGTCGATATGGCGAATTGGTTGCACGACAGCCACAACGCTGACAAATAAAATAAAAAAGGCTCCTACACTTCGGTTAGGAGCCTTTTTTATGTAATACTTTAATTACATTAAGTATATCAACAACAAAAGGTGCGAATATGGATATATCTACGCCTTGTATCAAATGCCAGGTTCACTCTAAGTACATAGAAGAGCAATCTGAGCCTACGAAGAATCGTTACGTCTTCGCCTACATCATTACTATCAAAAACCTAAGTAAAAGCACGGTTCAACTAATGTCACGTCGTTGGTTAATTACAGACTCTAACGGTAAGCAACTGACGATTGAAGGCGATGGCGTGGTTGGTCAGCAACCGATTATCGAGTCCAATGACGAATACACTTACACCAGTGGTACTGTTATCGAAACACCCGTGGGTGTCATGCAAGGTCACTATGTCATGACCGATCATAAGGGCATCGATTTTATTGCCGAAGTCGACCCATTCAGACTCGCCATTCCTAATATTCTTAACTAACTACCTTTGCAGCTACAGGAAAATACTGTGTCGAATTATATTGTCGGAGACATCCAAGGGTGCTTCGACGAACTTCAGTTATTGCTCGAAACCATCAACTTTAATCAACAACACGATACCTTGTGGGTCGCTGGTGACTTAGTTGCCCGAGGCCCTAAATCTCTAGAAACACTGCGTTTTATTCGCAGTTTAGGCGATTCGGCAAAGGTGGTATTGGGCAATCACGACCTACACCTGCTTGCGGTATCTCTAGGGTTGTTTCCAGCAAAGCCTAAAGATAAGACGCAAGCGATCCTAGATGCTGAAGATCGTGAGTCGCTACTCGAATGGTTGAGGCAGCAACCGTTAATTCAAGAGCATCCTGAGTTCATAATGTCTCACGCAGGTATTTCGCCACAATGGGACCTTGAACGAGCTCGCATAGAGAATCAAGAAGTCGTCGCCCTATTACAATCGGACAAGTGGCAGTGGCTCATCGAGAATATGTATAGTAATACACCCGATCTATGGGACGTTAATTTGCAAGATATTGAACGTTACCGTTATGCGATCAACAGCCTTACCCGAATGCGTTTCTGCTTTACCAATGCTCGGCTCGACATGGCATGCAAACTACCACCAAGTGAAATTACTAATGAACCATTAGTGCCATGGTTTGACCTACCACAGCGCATCAAATTAGATAAAACGGTTGTTTTTGGCCACTGGGCTGCACTTGAAGGCTATCAAGGTAAAGATGTAATAGGACTAGATACTGGATGTGTTTGGGGAGGAGATCTGACTGTACTTCGCTGGGAAGATAAACAGTTTTTTACGCAAAAAGCGTTATAAAAAAGAGATACGAGATACGAGATACGAGATACGAGATACGAGAAGCTTGCGCTACCTTCGATACAGTAACGCAAGCGCTTTTCTGAGACTAGCTATTGATAACCAGGGTTAACGTTCGAGGATCACAAACTCCATATTGTGTTTGTTTTTCTCATCTGCTTGATACGTATCGCTAAAGCTCTGCTTCCAACCTTCTCCCCAATCTGGGAATTGAGTATCACCATCAACGTCAAAATCAATATAAGTCAGGTACAGCTTATCTGCTTTAGGTAGGCAGCTTTCATAGATTGAGCCACCACCGATGATCATCACCTCTTCAACATCGCTGACTAGATCCAGAGCTTTTTCAATTGAGGTAACCGTTGTCACGCCTTCAATTTCCAAGTTCGCATCACGGCTAATCACAATGTTTAATCGACCAGGTAAAGGACGGCCTATCGAATCATAGGTTTTACGACCCATGACTACAGGCTTCCCCATAGTTGAGCGCTTGAACCATGCGAAGTCCGCAGGCAAGTGCCAAGGCATCTGATTATCTTTACCTATTACACGGTTATTGGCCATTGCTGCAATCATACTGATGATCATAAATCGAAAGTCCTGTCCTTAACTGAGAAAATGGATGCTAGACGATAGGTCTGCGTCGGTAGAATAACAGCCCTGGTACAGCTAAGCCAACCGCCAGCCCTGCGATAATGAACATCGATTTCAAAAAATTCTCCATCAACATCGCTAGCAGTTCGGGGCTATACCCTGCCCTATTAATCTCAACCATGGCAATCATTGCCTTGAAAGCAAATACACCCGGCACCATAGGAATCAGAGCCGCGACTGTAAATACCTTGGGATGCGCCAACAGCTTATGCGACCAATGCACACCTATAAGGCCAACCACTGTTGCGGCGAAGAAGGTTGCCCATTCAATTGGAATCCCAAAGTGCATCATTAAATAACGGCTGCCGTGACCGATAGAGCCGCCGAGTGCGCAATAAATCAAAGCGCGTTGCGGAACGTTAAACACCAATGCGAACCCGACAGCCGGAATCGCTGCGAAAAACATATCGTTGAGTAAGCCTAAAAACAGTTCGAAAATACTCATTAGCTCGCCCACCCCCAAACACCAGATAGGCTCATCGCAGCAACAATCCCTAAACTAGTCGCCAAAGTAAGTAAGCTTGCCATGGTAAAGCGAGCCAACCCCATATTGATGTGACCTTTTAGCATGTCTGCAACAGAATTAATCAGTGGGAATCCAGGCACGAGCATCAATACCGATGAAGCCATTACGATGGTTGGCTGACCACCAATATTGTAGAGGACGGCTTGAGCAGAGATAGTCGTGGTGACAAAAGCTGTGATTGCAAAGTTTAACAGTGGGTTAAAGTGGCGATGACCAATCTCTTGCCTGACGATCATGCCACAGGCAGAAGCAATAAAGGTCATCATGAACACCTGCCAATCACCGCCGGCAAGCCGACTAAAAGAAGCGCAAGATAGGCCAATCATTACGACCACTAACCAGCGGTTGTAGCGCTCAGGACTGATATTTTGGATCTTTTGATACGCCAGTCCATAGTCGAGGATCCCTTTCTCCATCATGATACACACTCGCTGAATATCGGTGATCACTTGCATGTTGATACCACGATCTGCGCAGCTTCGAGTGGTCGTAATACAATGATCATTCATTACTGTCGTCACAACAAGTGCATTGGCAGACAGCGCAACTTCGACCTCATCGACTCCACAAGCAATACCAATACGACGCATAATATCGCCAACTAAAGTGCTTTCCGCGCCGTGCGCTAATAACATTTGCCCTGACTGAGCGACGAGCCTTGAGATCGCTCTTTGTTTTGATGCCATGATTTCCTTCCCATTGGCGTTAATACTTAAGAGGTAAATTTTGCCTTAACAATAAAACTCTGTTCATGATTTAGATACAAAAAAACCGCAATATTAATTGCGGTTTTTATCTAATTGGCTCAATTAGTCACGAACGTAGATAACATGACCGTCATCTTCTTCGTCGTCCCAATCATCCCATTCGTCATCATCTTCAGTAACGACATTTTTGCCGCTCATCGCATCTTTATGGTAGTCATCCCACATAAAGTCGACTTTTTCTTCTTCGGCAACTTCTTCCACTTCACGTGGTAGGTTCTCCATGAACTCACCAAGTTTGAAGCAAAGCTCTTTAGTGCCTAGCTTATTGACTGCAGAGATCTTGAAGTACTCGTCTTCCCAACCTAAAGCATCGATGATTTCTTGAATCTTTTCGTCTGCTTCTTCTTCTGGCATTAGGTCAACTTTGTTGAATACTAACCAACGAGGTTTTTGTGCCACTTTTTCACTGTACTGCTCAAGTTCATCAATGATCGTTAGTGCATTCTGAATAGGATCAGAACCGTCGATCGGCATGATATCGATCATGTGTAGAAGAACACGACAACGCTCAAGGTGTTTCAGGAAGCGAATACCAAGACCAGCGCCGTCAGCAGCACCTTCGATCAGGCCTGGGATATCGGCAACTACAAAGCTCTTCTCAGGTACCACACTCACCACGCCCAAGCTTGGGATCAAGGTTGTGAACGGGTAGTCAGCTACTTTTGGTTTCGCTGCAGAAACAGAGCGGATAAAGGTCGATTTACCTGCATTTGGTAAGCCAAGCATACCAACGTCAGCTAATAGAAGAAGTTCTAAACGCAGTTCACGAACTTCACCTTTAGTACCCATTGTCTTTTGACGAGGAGCGCGGTTAACAGACGATTTGAAACGCGTGTTACCAAGACCGTGCCAGCCGCCTTTACCAACCATTACCTTCTTGCCGTGCTCAGCAACTTCGGCAACGATTTCATTAGTATGGATATCAACAGCGCGAGTACCTACAGGCACTTTCAACGTGATGTCTTTACCACGTTTACCAGTACAGTTACCGCCGCGACCGTTCTCACCACGCTCTGCGTTGTAAAAGCGTTGGAAACGGTAATCGATCAATGTATTTAGGTTTTCATCGGCTTGGATGTAAACATCACCGCCATCACCGCCATCACCACCGTCAGGGCCACCTTTAGCGACGAATTTCTCGCGCCAAAAGCTCACTGTACCATTACCGCCATCACCGGCTTCTATTTTTACTACCGCTTCATCAACGAATTTCATTTTTTAACTCCGCACTTACGTTGCGTTACCACTCATCAAGGAGTGATATAAATTCTAGCAGATCCGAGTTTAGATCGATCACCTAAGATCTAGGCCGACCTGCAACCAAGGAACAAATAAGGAGAGGTTCTTTGCTTGAAACTTGTTAAAGTTTAAACAAGAGCGTCTACTTTTTTATTCTCGTTATAAATAAAAAACCCTGCCGAATCGGCAGGGCTTTTGAATTCAGCTTGAAAGCTATAATAAAATCTAATTAAAGATTAAATTACTCAGCTTCAATGCTTACGAACTTACGGTTTTTAGGACCTTTAACAGCAAATTTCACTTTACCTTCAGTAAGAGCGAAAAGAGTGTGGTCTTTACCGATGCCAACGTTTGTGCCAGCGTGGAACTTAGTACCACGTTGACGTACGATGATGTTACCTGCAAGAACAGATTCGCCACCGAAACGCTTAACACCAAGACGTTTGCTTTCTGAATCGCGGCCGTTATTAGTAGAACCGCCAGCTTTTTTATGTGCCATTGTTAAACTCTCCTAATACTTAAGCGTTAATGCCAGTGATTTTCACTTCTGTGAACCACTGACGGTGACCAGCTTGCTTACGAGAGTGCTTACGACGACGGAACTTAACGATTTTTACTTTATCGCCACGACCGTGTTGTACTACTTCCGCAGTAACCTTACCACCTTCAACAAGAGGTGCACCAACAGCGATTTCTTCGCCGTTAGCAACAAGAAGAACTTTATCAAATTCTACAGTTGCACCAGTTTCAACGTCTAATTTCTCTAAACGAAGTGTTTGACCTTCGCTTACTCGGTGTTGTTTGCCACCAGATTGGAAAACAGCGTACATATTTTACTCCGCTTTTTCCGCACAGCCTATGGTTGTTATTTGTACAACTCGGGTGTGCGCTAAACTAATCAATAGGGCGCAGATTCTACGGGAATCATGGCGCTATGACAAGCCATATTTTTAAAAAATTGGCGAAAACCTGTTCGCCAAAGAAAAGTGCGGCAATCATGCCCTTAAGCGATGTATTAATCAACGTTTTTTAGTGTATTATTCAACAATTAATACAACGTATAAACCTTACAGGGTCTAACTTCAGCCGGATGAACAATGGATTTTAAAGCTATCCAAACGCTTACTGCCAATGATATGGCAAAAGTGAATGAAACAATTCAAGCCCAACTTAATTCTGACGTAAGTTTAATCAACCAGCTTGGTTTTTATATCGTTAGCGGCGGCGGCAAACGCCTACGCCCTTTGCTTGCTCTTTTATCTGCTCGTGCTCTTGGTTACCAAGGCGAAGCACATATTACCTCTGCAGCCTTTATTGAGTTTATTCATACCGCGACTCTGCTTCATGACGATGTTGTCGACGAATCAGACATGAGACGTGGTAAGGCAACCGCCAACGCAGCCTTTGGTAATGCTGCCAGTGTTTTGGTGGGTGACTTTATTTACACACGCTCATTCCAAATGATGACGACGCTAGGATCTTTAAAGATCCTCGAGCTAATGAGTGAAGCGGTAAACGTGATTGCTGAGGGTGAAGTTCAACAATTAATGAACTGCAACAACCCAGACACCACTGAAGAAAGCTACATGCAGGTTATCTATTCTAAGACTGCTCGCCTGTTTGAAGCTGCGACTCAAATTGGCGCGATTCTGACGGAATCATCACCAGAGATCGAAACGGCAATGCAAAACTATGGTAAATACCTAGGCACTGCATTCCAGCTTATTGATGATGTGATGGATTACACCGCAGATGGTAAAGAGATGGGTAAGAACGTTGGTGATGACCTAGCAGAAGGTAAACCAACCTTGCCTCTTCTATATGCAATGCACAATGGCTCTCCTGAGCAAGCAAGCATGATTCGTGAAGCGATTGAAAAAGCCAACGGTATGGAACGTCTCGACGACATTATGGCAGTGATGAAAGAGACAGGCTCTTTAGAGTACACAACAAATAAAGCCTACGAAGAGGCCGATAAAGCCATCGCTGAGCTTTCTGTACTTCCTGACTCTGAATATAAACAAGCGCTAACCACTCTCGCACACTTAGCTGTTAAACGCAGCAAGTAAGCAGGTTAATAGACAAGCTTCTATATAAATAACAAAAAAGAGCCTCTGGGCTCTTTTTTTAGTTTTGAACAAATATTTGTGAAGGAACTAAGTTCAATATCGACTAGCTTCCAATGATAGTGGCAGTTGAGCTTCAATTTCTTCAAGCTCTTCCATTGGCACTGCATATTGCTCATGCCCATTGTAAGTCTCTACTAAGGCATACTGCTCTTGCTCATCAATTACCAATACTTTTCCTAAGTGCCCCAAATATTCGACATTCATACCTTTCTGAACAGTAGCCATAACATTTCCCTTCAACTTATTGTTAAAAGCGAATACGAGTAGCTTGAACTCTAGGATCAAAAAAGCCGACCTATAAGGTCGGCTTTTATTAATTAGCTTTAGGCTGAATTAAATAGCGTCTCGCTTACTTAGCGAATTCAACACCAATCTCGATATCGCCATTTAGCGTTTCAAGCATACTGTCTAAAGCATTACGTTCGAACTCGCTCAATTCACCGTAGCTAAGGATAGCTTCTGCGCCCTCTTTACCTAGCTTAACTGGTTGAGCAAAGAATGGTGCGTGCTCGCCTTCACCTTCAACGTATGCACACTCGATGACGTTCTCTTCACCTTGTAGAGCTTTCACTAGAGCAAGACCGAAACGACAAGCTGCTTGGCCCATAGATAGTGTTGCACTACCGCCGCCCGCTTTAGCTTCTACAACTTCAGTACCTGCATTTTGGATACGAGTCGTTAATGCTGCGATTTCTTCGTCAGTGAACTCTACGCCTTCAACTTGAGAAAGAAGAGGAAGAATAGTCACACCAGAGTGACCACCGATAACAGGAACGCGAATGTCGCCTGGATCTTTGTCTTTTAGCTCAGCAACAAAAGTTTCAGAACGAATTACATCCAGAGTAGTAACACCGAATAGACGACGCTTGTCGTAAACGCCCGCTTTCTTAAGAACTTCAGCAGCGATTGGCACAGTCGTGTTTACAGGGTTAGTAATGATACCAACACAAGCTTTTGGGCATACAACCGCAATTTTCTCTGCAAGAGACTTAACAATGCCAGCGTTCACATTGAAAAGATCCGCACGATCCATACCAGGCTTACGAGCAACGCCCGCAGAGATAAGTACAACATCCGCACCTTCTAGTGCAGGTGTTGGATCTTCACCCGCGTAACCTTTGATCGAAACAGGTGTTGGGATGTGGCTAAGATCGGCAGCAACACCCGGAGTTACCGGTGCGATGTCGTAAAGTGCAAGATCTGAACCAGCAGGTAGGCGATTCTTAAGTAGTAGGGCTAGGGCTTGACCGATGCCACCAGCGGCACCAATAACAGCTACTTTCATTGTTATTCTCCTTGAGAGCTTTCTCTTATAAATTCTTGGTAGGGTAATTCTTGAGCTAAATTAAAGTTAAAAAACTATATTAATCACAAAGTGATTACAATCAATTAACGCCAGCTTTGCGACTTCGCGCAAGTCAGTAAAACCGTGCTACACAGCAAGCTGGCATTATGGCGATAATCGACTGAAATAACAAAATAAGTCGTCGCAAATAACACATTATTCTATTAAATATTTACAGTGATATGACTAACAAATTACCGGGTTGTTTTGGCTAAAATTGAATATGTATGCGAGAATATGCAAACATCTTTGTTAATGAATAAGAATGACATATGCGCAATACAGAAAAACAAGACAACTTGGTTCGTGCTTTTAAAGCGCTGCTAAAAGAAGAACGTTTTGGTTCACAAGGCGAAATTGTTGATGCCCTTAAGCATGAAGGCTTTGAAAGCATCAACCAGTCTAAAGTCTCGCGTATGTTAACCAAGTTTGGCGCGGTTCGAACTCGTAACGCTAAAATGGAGATGGTTTACTGTCTTCCTGCTGAACTGGGTGTTCCTACAGTTTCAAGTTCTTTGAGAGAACTTGTCTTAGATATTGACCACAACAATGCATTAGTTGTGATACACACAGGCCCTGGCGCTGCTCAACTGATTGCTCGCTTGCTAGACTCACTAGGTAAGTCAGAAGGCATACTGGGCGTAGTCGCAGGTGATGACACTATCTTTATCACCCCAACCCTTTCAGTGACGACTAAACAGCTATTTGACTCAGTCTGTGAACTGTTTGAATACGCTGGATAATTGCTCATAGTTTCATAATTATCAGCCATATAAATGGATCGCGAACATCTATTGACTTCGTGATCCAAATCACATCCTAGAATATCTCCCCTCCTCTCTACCCAGCAACACTAAACCGTTGATTTTAAAAAAGTCAGTAGCAAATTAAACACAAGATCTAGGCATCATTTGTTAGATTTTTTAGCTATATCTTTTAACATTCGAGTAATTTTCTGCCAATTTTTGATATTATTCAGACACTTTTTCATCACATGGATTGAAAAAGGTGCCGTTTCCAAATAGGAAACTCCAGAAACAACTACACTTGTTTTTGGGTTAATAATGAATAAAGGAAGGGAAATTCATGGCATTTACCAAACTTATCAAAGTTGGTGCTATTGCAGCTGCTGTAATGGGCGCTGGCGCTGTTAACGCTCAAGAGTTCATCACAATTGGTACTGGTTCAGTAACAGGTGTTTACTACCCAACTGGTGGTGCGATTTGTAAGCTAGTGAACAAGGGCCGCAAAGACCACAACATTCGTTGTTCTGTAGAGTCTACTGGTGGTTCAATCTACAACGTTAACACCATCCGTGCTGGTGAACTAGATTTCGGTGTTGTTCAGTCTGACTGGCAGTACCATGGCTACAACGGTACAAGTAAGTTCAAAGATCAGGGCGAGTACAAAAAACTACGCGCTATGTTCTCTCTACACACAGAACCGTTCAACATCATCGCTCGTACCGATGCTGGTATTAACAATGTTGCAGACCTAGCTGGTAAGCGTGTAAACATTGGTAACCCGGGCTCTGGTGACCGTGCAACTATGGGTGTTGTAATGGACGCGATGGGTTGGACTAACGACAGCTTCAAGCTTGCTTCTGAACTTAAAGGTTCTGAGCGTTCACAAGCGCTTTGTGACAACAAGATTGACGCATTCATCTACATGGTTGGTCACCCGAACGGATCAATCAAAGAAGCAACAACATCTTGTGACGCAAAACTGGTTTCAGCAACAGGTCCACAGATCGACAAGATCGTAGCTGAAAACCCATACTACGCATACAGCACAGTTCCTGCTGGTATGTACCGTGGTACAGACGCTGACGTAAACAGCTTCGGTGTTGCAGCAACTATGGTAACCACTTCAGACGTTTCTGATGAAGTTGCATACAACGTTGCTAAGGCAGTATTTGAAAACTTTGACACTTTCAAACGCCTACACCCAGCATTTGCTAACCTGAAAAAAGAAGACATGGTTAAAGCGGGTATCTCTATCCCTCTTCACCCAGGTGCAGAAAAATATTACAAAGAAGTGGGCCTTCTAAAGTAATTCTACTTTAAGCCTACTACACCAATAAGGAGGCTGGTCCTCCTTATTGGCTTTTTACGTTTTATAAAAATAACTTAAGTGAAAAGAGCAAACCTTTAAGTTTCTCCAATTTGGCGAACTTACCTTCGTATCAAGCCTAAGACAAAGACGAACAAAAAACGCATTTCCCTATCCATTCACTACACTAGATAGGAAAGAAATAACGTCTCGTTGTTCGTAATAAAGGCAGACCATCAATAATAAGGATAAAGTACATGACGCAGACAACATCACCGTCTCCAGATGTGCAAGAAATGGTGGCACAATCAGACACTGGTGCGCGTAGCCCTCGCGGTATCCAAGGCCGTATTTTATGGTTTGTGCCTCTATGTTGGTCACTGTTCCAACTTTGGTATGCATCTCCGCTGCCGTTCATTTTTAACTTCGGAATTTTAAACGATACTGAAGCTCGAGCAATTCACCTTACCTTTGCTATTTTCCTAGCATTTACCGCTTATCCAGCTATGAAGAACTCGCCGCGGGACCATATCCCGGCAGTCGACTGGGTATTAGCGCTTGTTGGTAGTTTTTCAGCTTCTTATATTTACATTTTCTACACCGAACTTGCTGGCCGTTCTGGTGCTCCAACAACATTCGATATTGTTGCAGCCGTCTTCGGTATGATTCTACTGCTTGAGGCAACACGACGCGCTTTAGGTCCACCTCTTATGGTTGTGGCAGCAGTATTCCTACTTTACACCTTTGGTGGACCACACATGCCAGACGTTATCGCCCACAAAGGTGCGAGCCTGAACAAGGCAATGTCTCACTTGTGGCTAACAACTGAGGGTGTATTCGGTGTAGCACTGGGCGTTTCAACGTCATTCGTATTCTTGTTTGTACTGTTTGGTGCAATGCTTGAACGTGCGGGCGCAGGTGCTTACTTCATCAAGGTCGCATTCTCACTGCTTGGTCACATGAAAGGCGGCCCTGCAAAAGCAGCCGTTGTGGCTTCTGGCTTATCTGGCCTGGTTTCTGGCTCTTCGATTGCTAACGTAGTAACCACTGGTACCTTCACCATTCCACTGATGAAGCGTGTTGGTTTCCCTGGTACAAAAGCAGGCGCGGTAGAAGTTGCGGCTTCAACCAATGGTCAGCTTACACCGCCTATCATGGGTGCTGCCGCATTCCTGATGGTGGAATATGTGGGTATTTCGTATGTGGAAGTTATCAAGGCGGCGCTACTGCCAGCTCTGATCTCTTACGTCGCTCTGATTTACATTGTTCACCTAGAAGCATGTAAAGCAGGCATGACTGGCCTACCTCGTCGTCACACACCAACTATTGTACAAAGCCTACTCTCTTTCACTGGGACCATTTTAGGTCTATGCGTTATCAGTGCCGCGGTTTACTACGGTGTCGGTTGGACGAAAGATGTATTTGGCGAAGCAGCAACACCAATCGTTACTGTGGCGCTATTAATCGCTTATGTTGCTCTGGTTCGCGTATCAGCAAAATACGCAGCTGAAGGCGGCATGGAGATCGATGCGGATCTAAAGGAAGTTCCAGATCCAGGCCCAACGATTAAATCAGGTTTACACTTCCTACTGCCTATCGTAGTGCTAGTTTGGTGTCTGACGGTTGAACGTTTCTCACCTGGTTTATCTGCCTTCTGGGCAACAGTGTTCATGATCTTCATCTTGATCACCCAGCGTCCTTTGATGACTCTGATGAACAAATCAGACGATCTTGCAGAGCAAACCAAAGCTGGTTTCGTTGACCTAGCAGAGAGCTTAGTTTCAGGCGCGCGTAACATGATCGGTATCGGTGTGGCGACAGCAGCTGCTGGTACTGTTGTAGGTGTGGTGACGCTAACGGGTATCGGTCTTGTAATGACTGACTTCGTTGAGTTTATCTCAGGCGGTAGCATCATCCTTATGCTGCTCTTCACTGCGGTAATCAGCTTGATCCTGGGCATGGGCTTGCCAACCACAGCAAACTACATCGTTGTATCAACGCTGATGGCTCCGGTAATCGTTACTCTGGGCGCAGCGCACGGTTTGATCATTCCACTGATTGCGGTGCACTTATTCGTGTTCTATTTCGGTATTCTTGCGGATGATACACCTCCAGTAGGTCTCGCGGCGTTTGCAGCAGCGGCAATTGCGAAATCAGATCCGATTCGTACTGGTATCCAAGGCTTCACCTACGATATCCGTACCGCAATTCTACCTTTCATGTTCATCTTCAATACTCAACTACTACTGATGGGCATTGATTCTTGGTGGCACTTAGCACTGACTATCTTCTCATCTGTGACTGCGGTACTTATCTTCGCAGCTGCAACACAAGGTTGGTGGTTCACTAAGAACAAGTGG
The DNA here is from genome assembly GCF_013114115.1 of Vibrio sp. 070316B. Classification (NCBI taxonomy): domain Bacteria; kingdom Pseudomonadati; phylum Pseudomonadota; class Gammaproteobacteria; order Vibrionales; family Vibrionaceae; genus Vibrio; species Vibrio sp. 070316B. Next base: position 185,068 of record NZ_VTYC01000009.1, read on the forward strand.
TGGGAAACGGTGCTGCTTATTGCATTAACCTTCACTTTCTTCCGCCCTGGCTTCTGGTGGGACATGATTTACCCAGAGAAAGTTCTTTCGCCTGGAGTTGAGATTGCTCAAATCACAGAAAACCTAGATGTGGGACAATCACTTGAACTTAGAGTGGGTGGCGAAAACTTAGAAGGTGACTATTCTGAAAAGACAGTTCGCCTACCGTTTGAAGATTCTGCGACCTCAAGTGAAGATCGTATTGCCTCTATGGGTCTAATGCTGACTGAATCAGAAGGCAAGATGATTGTTGATATGGTTGAGTTCGGTAGCCCAGCAGAAGCGGCTGGTATTGATTTCGATTGGGAAATTAAATCCGTTATCCAAGATGCAGATCGACCAATGAAAGAGTGGGTATTCTTACCAGCTCTGATCATTTTGATTGGTTTAGCGATGAACCAAAGAAGACGTGCTCGTAAGGATGAGATTAGCGCGTAATGGATAAGGCTGAGTAGTGCTTAGCGCTATTTGGCTTTATTACATGGAAAGGATAATTACAGTGCTAAGTGAAAGCTTAGCGCTGATTAAAAAGAGACGAATACATGTATAAACAAATCCTTGTTCCTGTTGATCTTAATGACAAAGGCTTTTCTGATAAGGCAGTCGAACTGGCGGTATGGCACGCAAAACACAGCAATGCTGAAATCCACATTCTGAACGTACTACCAGGCATTCACATGTCGATGGTGGCGTCTTACTTCCCGAAAGATGCAGCGAACCAAATGAAGCTGGATGTTAAAAATCAGCTGAAAGAGTTTGCCGACAAACACATCGACGATGAAGTAGTTTACAAAGTTCATGTTGCTGAGGGTAAAACCTACGCGACGATTCTTGATTACGCAGAAAAGCTTGGCGCCGACCTTATCGTGATGCCTAGCCATAAGCGTTCGAAAATCGACAAAGTGGTACTTGGCTCGGTTGCAAGCAAAGTAGTACAGAACTCACCAATCAATGTATTGGTGGTTAAACCGCAAGGTTAAGTCATTTAATCGACACACAATCTAAAAAGGTTGGCCTACAGGTCAACCTTTTTTGTTTTAATTCATGCTACATAGCTTTAGAGTCAATTCACTATGTTTTGCGGGCGACCCGCAATAAAGCCATCAATATTATCCATTAAGATATCAGACAGTTTTTGAATCGAGCTGTCGCTGCCCCACGCCACATGTGGAGTGAGTAATAAGTTCGGTAAGTGGCTATTAGCCAATAGTGGATTTGAGTTGTCGGCAGGCTCTTGTGTAAACACATCCATACCTGCGCCTGCAATCTCATGTTTTTTCAAAGCCTCAACTAGGGCTTGTTCATCTACTAGACCTCCGCGCCCGGCATTAATTAATACCGCGCTCGATTTCATCATAGTCAGCTCTCGCTCTGAAATCAGATTTTGGGTCGCATCAGTCAATGGGCAATGTAGACTGATCGCATCCGCTTGCTGCAATACCGCATCAAAAGGTCGATACCCTTCTCGACAAGACTCTGCTCCTTTTCGCTCGGCAAACATCACCTTCATACCAATCGCTTTGGCTAACATTGCTGTGGCTTGACCTAAGCTGCCACTGCCCATTAAACCCAATGTACTGCCTGCCACATCTTGAATCGGATGAGTAAAGAAGCAGAACTGCTTGTCCTTTTGCCACTCCCCCGCCTCAATGTCTTTGTGATAACCAACAAGGTTTCGTTTAAGTGCAAACAGCATTGCGATGACATGTTCAGGAACCGATTGAGTCGCATAACCTTGTACGTTTGTCACTGCAATGTTTTTAGATTTGCAGTATTCCACATCGACATTGTTGACTCCGGTCGCCGAAACCGCGATCAACTTGAGTTTTTTAGTACCAGCTAGGTTCGACTCATTGAGCACCACCTTGTTAGTGATCACCACATCAGCTTCTTCAACTCGCTCAGACACTTGCTCAGGAGTGGTGAAGTCATACTCCACCCACTCATGTTCAAAGCTCAGAGGTTTTAAATGAATTTGAGATGGGATGGTTGCTCTGTCGAGAAACACAACTTTCAACGTTGGCATTCTTCTTCCTTGCTTAAACCTATGAATCCATCCATTCTAAGCTTTTAGCTTACTGTAGTCTGGAAGCTCAGGCGCAATTTCAAAGTGCCGTTCGATTTGGGGAAATGCTTGAGGATAAAAGTCACAGGGAACAAAGGCTTTGAACAACTGATTATTCGCTGGATGATAAAAGCTCAACTCACACGCATGCAAAGCCAACCTATCACTGTATTCAAACGCTTCTGGTGTCGCGTAAAACTCGTCGCCCACAATTGGATTACCTATTTCCATGCAATGCACACGCAACTGATGAGATCGTCCCGTGATAGGCAGTAGCTTCAACAAGGTGGTTTGAGTATCTGTTTGCTCTACCACATAACGTGTCTGTGAAGGTTTGCCAGCATCCAAACACACTTTCTGCCGAGGGCGGTTCGGCCAATCACAGATGAGTGGCAGATCGATCAATCCTGCTTTTTGTTCAACCGCTCCCCATACGCGTGCGTAATACAGTTTGTGTGTCAGGCGATATTGGAACTGCTTCTTCAAGTGACGTTCTGCCTGCTTGTGCTTAGCCAGCAACATCAAGCCTGAGGTCGACATATCCAAACGGTGCACCACTTGAATATCAGCAAACTCCTCCCCCAAGCGACTCCACATGCTGTCGTAATGCTCTGGCAATCTGCCCGGTACTGAAAGTAGGCCCGCAGGCTTATTCACCACCAGAATGTCGTCATCTTGATAAACAATATCAATCCAAGGTTCGCGTGGTGGTGTGTACTGTTCTAGCGCCATTGAAGCCTCTTATTTACTAGTGAACAAATAATTCACAGTTAATTTGTTTATTAATAAATACAATTTTTGATGTTTTCGTACATAAAAGTTGACGCATTTACAAAACATGGTATTGATAGAGTAACGGAAAATAACAAGCCAACATCAAAGGAACAATGATGGACAGTACGGTTAAAGCAACCACAACAAAAACCTCAGCTCCCCTATCCAGTTTAATTAAATCTCTTGGCCCGGGCATTATGATGGCTGCAGCTGCAGTCGGCGGTTCACACTTAGTTGCCTCAACCAAAGCCGGAGCTATCTATGGTTGGCAGCTCGCTGCATTGATCATCTTAGTAAACCTATTCAAGTACCCATTCTTTCGTGCCGGCATCCAATATACGCTTGGTACAGGACAAAGCTTGGTTGAGGGTTACTCAAACCTAGGTCGCCCTTACCTAGTGATCTTTTCGATACTAAGTGCTATTTCAGCCGTCGTAAACACAGCCGCACTACTGCTGTTTAGTGCGAGTTTGCTTAGCTACTTCATTCCTTTTGAGCTAGCAACCAGTACGCTTTGTATGATCGTACTTGCGACCTGCTTGATCATCTTATTTGCAGGACACTATCGTGCTCTGGACACCCTTTCCAAAGCGATCATGGCGATCCTTACGATCACCACTCTAGCCGCTGTCGCCATTGCTATCGGCTCACCTGTCGAACCGGATGCTGCTTTTGTTCCACCATCACCTTGGTCATTGGCAGCAATTGGCTTTATCGTGGTGACCATGGGGTGGATGCCTGCCCCTATTGAGATTTCAAGCATCACCTCTATGTGGCTAAAAAGCCAAAAAGAGAAACAAGAAGTCACTGCTCAATCTGCCTTATTCGACTTTAACGTCGGCTACATTGGTACGGCACTGCTTGCTTTAGTATTTGTCGCTTTAGGCGCGCTGGTACTTCACGGTTCAGGCGTGGAACTGTCTCGCTCTGGTGTAGGCTTTACTCACCAGTTAGTTGGTATTTACGCATCGACGATTGGCGAATGGTCTCGTCCACTGATCGCGATCGTCGCTTTCTTCTGTATCTTTGGCAGCACGATTACGGTTATCGATGGCTACTCACGTGTGCTTGCTGAATCACAGCGTCTGTTGCTCAACAACGAATCGAGCCCACGCATGCTGCAAGGTTGGATCATCATTGTCTCTATCGCAGCACTCGCGATTGTGATGTTCTTTAGCGCTGCATTGATGCCAATGCTTGATTTTGCAATGGTACTTGCCTTTGCAACAACGCCATTCTTCGCTCTGCTTAACTTCATTTTGGTGAACAAAGCTAAGCTTCCAGAAGCGCTAGCCATTGGCAGCAAACTAAAATGGCTGTCTGTCGCTGGCCTAATTTACTTATTTGGTTTCTTAGCCGTATTTGTTTGGTGGAAATGGTTAATGTAATCCACCAACCACTGGCGTTTACAAACTCGAGATAAAAATAAGGCCTTCATAATGAAGGCCTTATTTATTGTTCACTAACTAGCTGATATTAGTTATGAGAAACCACAATCAGGCGTAGCGAATCTAATTGAACCTGAGCTTTGCTGATGTAACCGGTTAGTTCATTGATTTGAGCTTCGATAACTTCTAACTCTTCATCACGAATGTTTGGGTTCACCGCTTTAAGTGCTTGTAGACGCTCTAGTTCACCATTGAGGTTTGTCTGCATATCTCTTTGCGCTTGCTGACGCACTTCTTCAACTTTAGGAAGAACTTGTGCCTCACCCGCTTCGATTAGCTTGTGAATTTCACCTTGTACCGAGTTAACTAACTTACTTGCTAGATGACGGCTCACCGGGCTCAACTGGCGGTTAAAGCTATCAAATTCAACCTGAGAAGATAGGTCGTTACCACGGCCATCCATCATCAAGCGAATCGGAGTCTTAGGTAAGAACTGGCTAATACCACTGCGTTTTGGAGCTTGTGCATCCACCAGGTAAACCAATTCAAGCAGGATAGTGCCTACCGGTAGCGCTTTGTTCTTAAGTAGTGATACAGCAGAAGTACCCACCCCTTCGCTAAGTAGTAAATCAATACCACCCTGAATCATTGGGTGTTCCCAGCTAATGAAGTTCATGTCTTCACGAGAAAGTGCGGTATCACGGTCAAATGTGATAGTTGCACCTTCATAAGGTAGGCCTGGGTAGCTTGGTACCATCATGTGCTCAGATGGCGTAACGACTAGCGCATTTTCACCTTTGTCGTCTTGGTTCAAACCAATGGTGTCGAACAAGCTCAACGCAAAAGTAACTAGGTTAGTGTCACCATCGGTCGATGCGATCTTCTCTGCTATTTCATGTGCTTTGTCGCCGCCGTTTGAGTGCATCTCTAGTAGGCGATCGCGACCTTTTTCTAGATCCGCTTTTAGGCTTTGGTTTAGCTTAGCTGACTCTTCGATCACTTCATCAAGCTGTTCTGTGTTGCCAGAAGCCAGCATTTCGATAAGTACATCTGAGTACTTGTCGTAAACCGTGCGACCAGTAGGGCAAGTTTCCGCAAATGCATTCAGACCTTCATCAAACCAACGCGCTAGGATCGCCTGTGATGTGCCTTTCAGATAAGGAACATGAATATCGATATCACGCTGTTGACCGATACGATCCAGACGACCGATACGCTGCTCGAGCAAGTCAGGGTTGAATGGAAGGTCAAACATCACTAGTTGGTTAGCAAACTGGAAGTTACGGCCTTCAGAGCCGATTTCACTACAGATAAGCACCTGAGCACCGCCCTCTTCTTGAGCAAAATAAGCCGCCGCTTTGTCACGCTCTAGAATCGACATGCCTTCGTGGAATACAGTTGCACGTACACCTTCACGCTCGCGCAGTGCCTGCTCTAGTTGCAGAGCCGTACTTGCACGCGATGCGATCACCAGGATCTTTTCGCTACGCTTGTCTTGGATCTTTTCAATCAGCCAGTTAACACGCGAGTCGAACTGCCACCAGCTTGAGTCTTCACCTTCAAACTCTTGGAAGATCTCTTCTGGATAAAGCATCTTCATCGCACGAGCTTCTGGTGCCATCTTGCCACCGATCATGCCTGATACACGCATCGACGTGGTGTACTGCGTTGGAATGTCCATCGGCAGTAGGTTTACGTTACGCTTAGGGAAGCCTTTGATAGCGGCACGTGTGTTTCTGAATAAAACACGACCTGTACCATGGCGATCCATAAGGTTGTCAATCAGTTCTTGGCGAGCTAATGCTTGCTCCTCTTCGCTGCTATCGCCTTCGATAACGCGGAATAGAGGCTCAACATCTTGCTCAGAAAGCAGCTCAGTAATCTGATTCTTAGCGCTGTCTTCAAGCTTCACGCCTGAGAATAGTGCGGTGACAGTATCAGCAACCGGCGCGTATTGATCTTCCTCTTCAACGAAGGCTTCGTAATCGTAGAAGCGGTCAGGGTCCAATAGGCGTAGACGTGCAAAGTGGCTCTCACGACCCAGTTGCTCTGGAGTCGCTGTCAGCAAAAGTACACCAGGAGTATTTTCAGCTAAGCCTTCTACCACTTGGTATTCACGGCTTGGCTTGTCTTGGCTCCACTCAAGGTGGTGCGCTTCATCGACAACCAAAAGATCCCACTCGCCTTCAAGTGCTTGCTCGTAGCGCTTGCGGCTCTTACGTAGGAAATCTAACGAACAAAGAACGTATTGCTGCGTATCAAATGGGTTGTCTGACTCTGCAAAGGCTTCAATACAACGCTCTTCATCAAAGATAGAAAAATGAAGATTGAAACGGCGCATCATCTCTACTAACCATTGGTGTTGTAGAGTTTCAGGAACCACAATCAGGATACGCTCCGCACGACCAGACAACACTTGTTGGTGGATAATCATACCCGCTTCGATGGTTTTACCTAGGCCAACTTCATCAGCGAGTAAAACACGTGGCGCATGACGGCGACCCACTTCATGAGCAATGTATAACTGGTGAGGAATTAGGCCAGCACGCATACCACACAAACCACGCATTGGGCTCTTGTGTTGTTGATATTGGTTACTTAGCGTGCGGTAACGCAGCACAAAGTTATCCATACGATCGATTTGACCTGCGTACAGTTTGTCTTGTGGCTTGTTAAATCGGATCTGATTGCTTAAGAAGATTTCACGCAGAGCCACTTCTGATTCTTGGGTATCTTCGCGTGTACCTAGATAGGTTAGTAGCCCTTTATCTTCGATAACTTCTTCAACAGATAGAGACCAGCCTTCTTGGCATTCGATGACATCGCCTACATTAAACGTTACTCGGGTTACGGGAGCATCCGTACGTGCATACACACGGTTTTCTTCTGATGCTGCAAACATTAGTGTCACTGTGCGAGCATCCATTGCTACAACGGTACCTAAACCTAAATCGCTCTCCGTATCGCTTATCCAGCGTTGCCCCAAAGCAAATGTCATGAATCGACTACCTCAATCTTATAGTTGGAATTTGGTCTTTTTAGCTGATATTTCAAACAAGAACATTCCTGCTCTTGAACTAAAAATATAGCCAAAACTGCCTAGTTTGCAGCCACTTTTTAAGTGCGCTCTAGATAATAAATATCTCGAGAAAATGGTGCAGAAAAAGGTCGCTAATCTTACTCGATGCTGTGATTTAGGTCACGTCTAAAGGAGATGATTTCATGCTTTTTTTCTGTTTTCGCCAATGCAATCAAACTGTCAAAAAGTCATGGCTAATCTATTGGTAGCAGATTGCTGCTGTTAATGAATGCGCCATATTCACTCATCACAATATGACGATATTCCTCTCGATGAAGTTTAGGTGAGTAGTTGACTATCACCAGAATGAGATACTAATCTTTAAGTGAGCTTTATCTACGTTCAATGAATGCAAGGCAAGCCGTACGCGGCAAGGAGATGCTATGGGCGAGACCAACCGGAAGCTATTTGTTTTAGACACCAATATCCTACTTCACGAACCCTTCGCTATATTTTCTTTCCAAGAGCACGATGTCGTTATCCCCATGACAGTGCTAGAAGAACTAGACAGAATCAAAGACAGTAAGAGAGACGTTGCCCGAGATGCGAGAATTGCGATACGAACTCTCGAAGATCTATTCAGGGAAGCTACACCAGACCAAATATCGGAAGGTATCCCTTTCACCAAAGACATTAAAGCCTCAGGCAGTATTTCAATACTCGCCGATTACGAACTTCAAGAAAGCATCAAAGCCTTTGCCGACGATAAGGCAGGCGATAACCGAATCCTCAACGCTGTACTCTACCTTCAAAACAAACGCGCGCCACGCGAAGTGGTTCTCATCACCAAAGACATCAACATGCGCTTACGCGCAAAAGGCGCGGGCGTACGTTTCGTTGAAGATTATCAAACCGACCAACTCATCGATGATATCCAATACCTCACTAAAGGTTTCCAACAACTTGAGGGCGCATTTTGGGACGGTATCGACAACGTCGAAAGCAAAAACCTCGGCGGAAAAACCTTACACACGTTAGCAAGAGAGCCTTTCGAGCCGACCTTCCTCAACCAATATGTGATTGATGAAGAGAGCGACTTTGCAGCAAGAGTTGAAGAGATTGATACTGAAACCATCACACTCAGGGACTTAAGCCGTGAACGCTTAATGAACCGAAGAGCTTGGGATATCACGCCAAAAAACATTTATCAGGGAATGGCGATTGATGCGCTACTCGACCCAGATATTGACCTGGTGATCCTAACTGGTGCGGCAGGTAGTGGTAAAACGCTGCTCGCCATGGCTGCTGCACTTGAACAAACCATAGAGCGCAAACAGTTCGATAAGATCATCGTAACCCGAAACACGCCCGATATTGGAGAGTCGATTGGTTTCCTTCCTGGTTCCGAAGAAGAGAAGATGCTGCCTTGGTTGGCTGCTGTGACTGATACACTGGAAGCGCTGCACAAAAACGACCACTGTACCGAAGGGTCCATGAAATACATCTGTGACAAAGCCAATATCCAGTTCAAGTCGATCAACTTTATGCGTGGCCGTTCCATCCAAAATGCGTTTGTGCTTCTCGATGAGTGTCAGAACCTCACTGCATCGCAAATCAAAACCATCATCACCCGCTGTGGTGAAGGGACCAAGATTGTCTGCTCAGGTAACCTAGCGCAGATAGATTCTTCTTACTTAACCCCTGTTACTTCAGGTTTAACCTACATGGTTGAGCGTTTTAAAAACTTCGAAGGCAGTGCCAATATCCACCTCAATGGCGTGGTACGTAGCCGACTGGCAGAGTTTGCCGAAGAGAACATGTAATCGCTTTCTACTACTAACCCTTCCTCAAAGACAAAAAGCGCCTCACGATGGAGGCGCTTTTCACTTTAACTTTGCAGTCATTTTGCTGAGACTAGACTGATTTACTCAGTACCACCAACGGTCAGAGAGTCTAGTTTCAATGTTGGCTGACCAACACCCACCGGCACGCTTTGGCCAGCCTTACCACAAACACCAACACCACGGTCGATACTTAGATCGTTACCCACCATAGACACCTGCTGCATCGCTTCGATACCAGAGCCGATCAGTGTTGCGCCCTTAACGGGATGAGTGATCTTACCGTTTTCAATCATATAAGCTTCAGAAGCTGAGAACACAAACTTACCAGACGTAATATCTACCTGACCGCCGCCGAAGTTTGGTGCGTAGATACCTTTATCGACTGTCGCAATAATCTCTTCTGGTGTGTGCTCACCCGGTAGCATGTAGGTGTTCGTCATACGCGGCATTGGAAGATGCGCGTAAGACTCACGACGACCGTTACCGGTTGGCGCTACACCCATTAGACGAGCATTAAGCTTGTCTTGCATGTAACCTTTTAAGATACCATTTTCGATCAACGTGTTGTACTGACCGTTAACACCTTCATCATCCACGTTCAGTGAACCACGAAGGTCAGTCAATGTACCGTCATCGACAATCGTACATAGGCTTGAAGTAACTTGTTCGCCAACTTTTCCAGAGAATACTGAAGACTCTTTACGGTTGAAGTCGCCCTCTAAACCGTGACCTACGGCTTCGTGCAGCAGAACGCCCGGCCAACCAGAACCGAGAACGACAGGCATTGCCCCAGCAGGAGCAGCAACTGCTTCAAGGTTAACAAGCGCTTGGCGAATCGCTTCATCAGCAAACTGATAAGCTACTTGAGTGCCTTTATCATCGCTTAGGAAGAAGTCGTAACCAAAACGGCCACCACCACCAGCACTACCACGCTCACGGCGATCGCCTTTCTGAGCAAGAACACTAATAGATAAACGAACCAGCGGGCGAATATCGCCAGCGTACGTACCATCAGTCGCGGCAACCAGCATCTGCTCATGCACACCGCTTAGGCTTACCGATACTTCCGTCACCATTGGCTCTTTAGTACGAATGTAAGCGTCCAATGACTTAAGAAGTTCTGTTTTTTGCTGCTTTTCCCAGCTTGCTAACGGGTTGACTGCATCATAATACGCTTGGTTAGAGTTGCGCTTGAAGGCTTGTACCTTGCCGTTTTGACCTTGCTTCGCAATACCACGAGCTGCAATTGCGCTCTGCTTAAGACCATCCAGTTGGATTTGGTCAGAGTAAGCAAAACCGGTCTTTTCACCAGATACTGCACGAACGCCCACACCGCAATCGATATTGAAAGAGCCGTCTTTAATAATGCTATCTTCTAGCACCAAAGATTCGTGCCAGCTTGACTGAAAGTAGATATCAGCATAATCAATTTGGCGGGTAGCAATGCTCGCCAATGTATCTGCGATATTTTGCTCCGTAAGCCCTGTTGGGTTCAGTAGCGCTTCTTCAATTTGATTAATGCTCATAGATGGCTCTTGTTTGTAATTAAAATTGATTGGTAAATCGAGTGTGTTGTGTGATGGGCATATTTTGCCTAATGGATTCACAACTGGATGTGTCTATCTCGACCACCATACTTTTAGGGTCTTGATCTAACTGTGCGACCACTCTCCCCCAGGGATCAACCACCATAGAGTGTCCCCATGTTTCTCTTTGGCAAGGGTGCTTACCACCTTGCCCTACCGCAACAATCCACGATTGTGTTTCGATTGCCCGGCATCTTAACAATGCTTCCCAGTGCGCCTGACCGGTTACCGCAGTAAACGCAGCTGGTACCACGATGATCTGCGCGCCTTGCTGGCGTAACTCTGAATACAAGTGAGGAAAGCGCACATCATAGCAAATACTTAACCCTAAGTGACCAAAAGGCGTTTCCGTTGTCACAACTCGGTCACCCGGTGTGAAAATATCGGACTCTCGATAGCACTTGTGGGCATCGGCGACATCCACATCGAACATATGTAGCTTGTCATAGTGAGCCACTAAGCTGCCAAAGTCATCAATCACTAGAGTCGTTGTGGTGACACCCTTCACTGTACTTATCGGCATACTGCCCACAATGATCCAAATACGATGAAGCCTAGCTAACTCAGCCAGTTTTTTCTGTAATGGACCACCATTCAATGGCTCGGCATGCTGGTGATAATCCGCTTTGCTACCGAATACCAATGCATTCTCTGGGCAAACGACCCATTTAGCCCCTAACGCCTTACACTTGGCTACCTCTTTGGCGAGATAACCAAGGTTACTATCAGGGTCAGGGCCCGAAGTCATTTGAATCAAACCAACACAATCCATGTGTACTGCTTCTCCATTCATTATGATTCAGAAATCACTATTTATCTGTATATTAGGACTTACTTTTACTCTGCCAACTTTCTTAGATTTTCTGGAAGTTGGAACTCACCGGAGCTACGAGAAAGCTCACTTACCGTTGGTGAATCCAGCGGGCCTTTCACCGAGTAATTAACCTGAGTAAAGACCTCAACAACCGGTGAAATCACCGTGGTTACCGCCAATACATACAACGCTGTTTGAGGCGTTACCGCAAACGCTGTTAGCACTGGAATACCCGACGTGATATCTGGCGTAAAGTTTACTTCTGCATCTACCTGACGAGTATTTAGGTTAGCGATGCCTTTTATCTTCATCTCACCCGCCACAGCATCCATGTTCAGGTCATTGGTCAGGAAGATACCATTTTGAATCTCGCCAGTGCCTGTGATGCTGTTAAATGCCATACCTTTATCAAACACATCAGAGAAATCGAGCTGCATCTTACGGATGATCGAATCTAAGCTAAACAAACCAAGTAAGCGAGCCGCCCCGCTCACATCTGAGATAATACCTTTACCGAACTTGGTTTTTACGTTGCCATCAAGCGTATCCATCTTGATACCCCAAGGTGAACCGTCCCAGTCAAGTTGAGCTTCTAGCTCAAACGGTGCTTTTTGAATCCCCGAGGTGATACCAAAGCGCTCCATCAACTCACTGTTATTTTCACCTTCAACGTCAACTTTCAGCGATGAATGACTCTGGTCACCATTCAATTCCCACCAGCCACTAACATCCGCTTTGTTGCCGCCGCTGCGTACCTGAATTTTTTTCCACGCAATGCGATTGTCTTCTCTAGCCAATTCTACATCGACCTTGCCAACTTTATAGCCTTGCAGCCAGAAGTCGTTAAGAGTTAGCTTGAGATTTGGCATCACATCATGGATCTTTCTATCCAACTCAGAGATCAGCGGTGCTTCTTGCTCTTTGCGTTGCAGCAATGGTTCCTGGTTTGATTTGTCGCTCCATTCAGGAACAAACAGATGCAAGCGATCCAACGACACGGTTAAATCATAAGGAGGTAGATAATTAATATCCCCTTCTAGCTCTTGGCTCGATACTTCCATTTGCCAAGCTTGTTTATTCTTGCGTGCACTAAAATCCACATCATTCCAAGCAATACCACCCAGAATCAGCTCTTTACTTTCAAAAGTCACACGACTTGGAGCTGGAATCGTTGGTGTGTTCATTTGGCTTAGAACAGCTGTTGATGGCTGTACCGGCTCCATGATCACCGAAAGCCAATCATCAGCATTAAACTTATCCGTGCGAATCAACGCATGGTGACCAACTACCGGGCTAATCTTGTAGCCACCTCGACCTAATACTAGGTTGGTCGCGGTTAACTCAGGCACATCACCCGTGATATCAATTTCAGCTTGGTACTTGGTATTCGGTAACTGCAAACGCGCAGTAATCGCTTCTTGGTTACCCGATGCTTGTAGCCTTGCTGAACCACTCTCTAATGACTTTTTCGCCAATGGGTATGGGTAATCGCTCGCGAGATATTTTAGGTCAGACTGTAAATCTAATTGGTAAGTAAAACCGATATCATTGAGTTGAATATCAATCTGACTTTGCCATTGTGCATGACCAGATAGACGACTCAACCATTGCTCTCCAATATAAGGCTCTAAAGGTTTCACATCCCAATCGCCCAGAACGTCAATATCAACTGCATAGCCAGGGCCATCATTCTGCCCTTTAAAATCAATAGAGATGCCTTGTTTAAGCAAGTCTGCCGCTAAACCATTCGCTGTCACAACATCATTATCAAACTCGATACGACCCGTGGTGTTTTCTAACACCATTGGTGGCGCTTCAATTTCAACATGGTTGCCGCTTAGGTCAGCGTAACCCCACGCTCTGGCTTCTTTATCAGAGTCGAATGGGATATTAAGCTGGAATTCGGAAGAGACATCACCGCTAACTTGCAGTGCGGTTAACGCAGCACCCACGGAGTCAACCAGTGGCGAAGCCGTCATGTAATCACGTACCGCATTACCTGACGCGGTGGCCTTTGCTTCTATCTCGATATGGCCGCCTTCACCCAAATAAGGAATACGACCTGTGATTCGATCGGCAGTCACATCCATTAATTGTGCAGAGCGAGAATCGAGATGCATCGCATCATTCTCAAACAATAGATCAAGTTGCAGGTCTGTAATCAGCGGCCACGCAGTATCAAAACTAAACTTGGCGTCTTCTAATCCAACCCAGATTTGGAAAATACCATCGTGATTCGCGTATGGGTATTGAGCCAATTCACCATGCCACAACAGTTTTACAGTATCTGCCTTACCCGCTTGAATCGCAGTAGATAGGTAATCAGTCAGGTCTTGCCCAAGCGCTAAGGTCGGTAGGTAACGCCATGTTTCGCCAACGTTGTAAGCGTCTGCTTCACCATAAAATGATAAGTAAGGGCTCGCATCTTTAGGGAAATCTAATCGAAACGCACCTAACACTTGTAAATCTGGCGTGGCTGCCGTGACTTTATCAGACCAAAGCTTCCAGCCGCTCTCGTCTTGCTGCCATACAATATCAACTTGACCTTGCTTGATGTTTAAAGGCGCTTGGAAAACATCGCCATACGGGAATACATCGTCAATAACATGTAGGCTGGCTTTTGCTTCAGTCATAGAGCCGAACACGCTACCAGAAACTTGGCTAAAGCCCGGCACTAAATCCCATTGCTCAATCGCAAGATCAGAAAAACTGGCGGAGTAACGTAGGCTCTCGATACCAGATTCCATAGATAGACGAATATCAGAGACCGTACCGCCCGGAGACAGCACATTTATCATCTTGGTTGACTCTTCTGAGTCTGGCAGCAGCTTGATAAGCGGCGTAATCGTCGAGATATCGAGCTCAGACACATTAAGCTGCCAAGGGCCTTGTTGCCACTTAAATGCGACATCGAGTTCGGGCCACGGCGTATCATCGGTTCTCAAGTTAAGTGAGTGACCATTTACTTGCCAACCCTCATCGATTGGAGACAACTTAAACACGCCCGATTCAAGCATCAAGTCATGCTTGCCATCTTCGTTCCAGGTCAATTCTGAAGGCAGCACTTCGACGTAGGCACTTACTGGCTTGCTATTACGTAGCGTGAGCCAGCTATTTAGGCTCACGGTCCCCGTTTCAATGCCAGACTCAGCCTGCATGTAACGGGTTAACCAAGGTTTAATCGAGATGTTATCTGCGCTGACATAAAACTCACCAGTCACATCTGTCAGTGAACCGCCATCAATAAAGTTAGCGCTTACTGACAAAGAGTTAAGGTTAGCGTCTTTGATGCTCACCACACCTTCTGCGAGGTGGTGTTTGCCAGAGTTTTGCCATTTTAAAGTTTCGATATCAAGCTGACGCTCTTCATCAGAAACAGCACGATACAAAATGGTGGAATCTTTCGCGGTGACATCGACCAAGGTTTTCAGCAGCAGATTATCGAGCTCCTGCATCACACGCTTAGAAGACCCGGAATCTTTGGGTTTGTCAGTCTCGTTTTGCCCAGCAAACAGGTCAATAGAGCGGATATCAAGATACATCTGATTCATGACCAAATCCGCCACAACCGGACGCATCTGAACAAGCGATTGAATCAAGTCAAACTCGACTTCAACACGCTCTACAGAGAAGGCCACGTCTTCTGCATTACGAAGGCTCGCTTTAACACCTTGCAGTGCTATGGAAGGGTGAGTGTTACGCCAAAAACCACCCACGTCTTGAATCGAAAACTCAAAACCGGAATGTTGATTTACCCAAAGCTCAATTTCAGATTGATACTTGTTTAAATTGGGTAAGGCTACACGCAGTGTAGTAACAGCAATGGCTAGAGTTACTAAGAGAGTAACCACTAACCATAAGCATGCACGTAGAATCAGAGTAACGCTTGAGCTCACAAAATTTCCATTACATCATAACAACATCAAACTGCTCTTGTATGTACAGAGGCTCAGCCTGGATTTTAACTTGTTTACCAATAAACACTTCAAGCTCAGCAAGCGCATGAGACTCATCGCCCTCTAACGCTTCAGCAACCGCTGCAGCAGCATAAACCACAAACTTGTCAGCGTCGTAGGCACGGTTGACACGAGTGATCTCTCGAAGTATCTCATAACAAACGGTTTCAACTGTCTTCACGCTGCCACGACCTTCACAAGCAGGACAACTCGAACACAGAATATGCTCAATGCTTTCACGAGTGCGCTTACGCGTCATCTCGACCAAGCCAAGCTGTGTAAAGCCATTAATATTGGTCTTTACACGATCTTTATCTAACGCACTCTCTAAAGAAGTGAGCACTCGCTTACGGTGGTCTTCCGACAGCATATCGATAAAGTCGATAATGATGATGCCGCCTAAGTTACGTAAACGTAGCTGACGAGCAATCGCTTGTGTCGCCTCTACATTGGTATTGAAAATCGTCTCTTCTAAATTGCGACGACCGACAAAGGCACCGGTGTTGATATCAACCGTGGTCATGGCTTCCGTTTGGTCGATAATCAGATAGCCACCAGACTTGAGCTCAACTTTACGATCCAGAGAGCGCTGAATTTCGTTCTCAGTATCGTACATATCAAAGATAGGCTTATCACCTTCATACAGCTCAAGCTTATCAGTCAGCTCTGGCACATATTCAGAAGTAAACTCTTTAAGGTTTTCATATTCAAGGCGGGAATCGACCTGAATCTTGCTCAATTCCGTTCCTACGAAATCACGTAAGATACGCTGACTTAAACACAACTCACCGTACAAACGAGTGCGCGCTTTATGCTTGCCACGGCGTTCCAATACTTTGAGCCATAGACGCTTCAAGAATGCCGCGTCTTGTGCAAGTTCGTTTGAATCAGCGCCTTCTGCAGCAGTACGGATAATAAAGCCACCATGCTCATCACAATAATGAGAGACGACCTTCTTAAGACGATTGCGCTCAGATTCGCTATCGATACGTTGAGAAACACCAACGTGACTCGCCCCCGGCATAAAGACGAGGTAACGAGATGGCAGAGTAATATCCGTGGTTAGGCGAGCACCTTTGGTACCCAGCGGGTCTTTAACGACTTGAACCACAATGTCTTGCCCTTGACGAACAAGCTCTGAAATATCGCGAACCTGAAATTGCTTCTTTTCATTTTCAGCGACACATTCAGTGTGTGGGACAATATCAGAGGCGTGTAGAAAAGCTGCTTTCTCAAGACCGATATCCACAAACGCAGCCTGCATTCCCGGAAGAACACGACTAACGCGACCTTTATAGATATTTCCTACGATTCCGCGTCGAGCGTCTCGTTCGATATGGATCTCTTGAAGAGTTCCCCCTTCAATCATGGCCACGCGAGTTTCACTCGGGGTCACGTTCAGCAACAATTCAGCACTCATGGTGCACCTCAGATTAGTAATTATAAGAATTCTTGCAGTAGCTGGTCCGTTTCAAATAAAGGTAAGCCGACAACGGCGTAATAACTACCTTCGATTCGGGTGACAAAGCGCCCCCCCAAACCTTGGATCCCATAGCTACCGGCTTTATCGCATGGCTCCCCTGTTTGCCAGTATTGTTCTATTTCTTTTTCACTGAGGGGTTTAAACCATACGTCGGTAATAACGATTTCTGTTTTTTGTTTTTCTTTTGAAACCACTGACACAGCCGTCATCACTTGGTGACGTCCATTCGCTAACTGAAGCAGCATACGCATAGAGTCAGAAAAATCCGCGGGTTTCTCGAGCACTTGCCCTTGGCTAACTACTACAGTGTCAGAGCCAAGAACAACCGTATCAGAACCAAGCACTACAGTATCAAAACCAGAAGCTACATGCTGCTTTTCAGAAGGATTCGTTGTTAATAAAGACAGCGCAGCTAAGGCTTTATCTAAAGATAGTCGCTTAACGTACTCTTCGGCGGTTTCTTGAGTGTGTTTACACTCTTCAACATCGGTGACTAAGACAGAAAACTCATAGCCGAGTTGAGATAATAATTCTTTGCGGCGCGGCGAACCGGATGCCAAAACTAAATGTTTCTTTTGCATTGTCATGTTACCTCACATGCCAATGGCGACGCACACGTCTCATTAACAAGAACATCCAAGGCCAAAGTATACAGTTTATCAATGCACTCCATAACGATAATGGATTGAAAACGACATCTTGGATCAAATATTCACCGAAGAATATCAGCACCTCAAACAATACCGTTAACGCCGCAATGATCATGGCTTGTTGCCACAGCGCCATATTACGAATTACGAGGAAGTTTAACGCAACAATGTACATCACGATTGCCATCATCATGCCTCGAATTCCTAATGTCGAACCAATCAAAAGGTCCCACAATAGGCCAAGAATCAAAGCGCTGCCCACGTTAACACGGTGCGGCAAAGCCAGAACCCAGTAACAAGTAACCAGCAATAACCAAGACGGTCTGAACAAGTCTAAACTGCCTGGCCATGGAATGGTTTGCAGAATAAGCGCGATCAATAATGAACAGCCAATTACTATCTTGCTTCTTAAAACGCTATTGGCCATTTTCATCCTCTAACATTGCTTGCTCTATGTTGGATTGATCGGTTTGTTTCTGTTTGTTTTCGTCAGGCCACACAAGCAGCAGATATCTAAGCTTATCAAACTCAACCACAGGTTCCGCTTTGATTACCGCAAACTCACGTTTCGGATCGTAATCAACCTTAGAGACATAAGCGACTGGGTAACCTTCTGGATAAACACCACCAAGCCCTGACGTTACCAAGAGGTCTTCTTCCTGAATGTCAGTACTGGTTGGAATGTGCTCTAGCTGGATTTCATCAATCATGCCATTGCCAGAAGCAATCACACGGATATCGTTACGGATAACCTGGACGGGAATCGCATTGTTTGCATCCGTCAGTAGCAAGACTCGACTATTGTGAGCCGCAACAAAGGTCACTTGACCAACAATGCCTTTCTCGTTGATCACCGGCTGACCTTCATACACCCCATCAATCTGACCTTTATCGATCACGACTTGATGACGGTATGGAGAGGTATCAACGGCCATAACTTCAGTAACGACTTTCTTTTCATCACGGATAAACGGAGAGCCTAATAGCTTACGAAGGCGCTTATTCTCTTCTTGATATTGCTCAAGCAAAATAAGCTCGCTCTTCAGTCGCAAGACTTCTCGTTTCATATTATGGTTTGATTCGATCAGTCCTTTACGAGTGCTAAAACGGTCGTATACACCGTCGAACATCGTACGAGGTAGGTTAGCTGCATATTGAATTGGGGCAACCATGCTGTTCAATAGATAGCGGACATTTGAGAAAGCATCTAAACGACTATCAGCCAGCATAAGGCTGGCTGATAAAATTACAGCAAAAAACAGGCGCAATTGTAGAGAGGGACCTCTACCAAAAATTGGCTTCATTCTATATTTGATCCTAGAGCTACATTTGATCCTATAGACAAGGTCCTAGGCTCTTTACATAAAACTAGATAATAAAAGAGCCTAACACTAGATATTATTCTTCGCTGAACAGATCGCCGCCGTGCATGTCGATCATCTCTAGGGCTTTACCGCCACCTAGAGCAACACACGTTAGTGGCTCTTCTGCAACAACAACAGGGATACCTGTCTCTTCTGTTAGCAGACGATCAAGGTCTTTAAGCAGTGCACCACCACCTGTTAGTACCATACCGTTTTCTGAGATGTCAGAAGCAAGCTCTGGTGGACACTGTTCAAGTGCAACCATCACTGCCGATACGATTCCAGATAGAGGTTCTTGAAGTGCTTCAAGGATCTCATTTGAATTTAGGCTAAAGCTACGAGGCACACCTTCAGCAAGGTTACGGCCACGTACTTCGATCTCTTCTACTTCATCACCAGGGTAAGCTGAACCGATTTCGTGTTTAATCTTCTCTGCCGTCGCTTCACCGATCAAGCTGCCGTAGTTACGACGAACGTAGTTGATGATAGCTTCATCAAAACGGTCACCACCGATACGAACAGAAGATGAGTAAACCACACCGTTTAGAGAGATAACCGCAACTTCAGTAGTACCACCACCGATATCAACAACCATAGAACCCGTTGGTTCTGATACGCGTAGGCCAGCACCAATCGCTGCAGCCATTGGCTCATCGATTAAGTAAACTTCACGAGCACCAGCACCTAGCGCAGATTCACGGATAGCACGACGCTCAACTTGCGTTGAACCACAAGGTACACAAACCAAAACGCGAGGGCTTGGTTTAAGCACACTGTTGTCATGCACTTGTTTAATGAAGTGCTGAAGCATTTTTTCCGTTACGTAGAAATCAGCAATTACGCCATCTTTCATTGGACGGATCGCTGAAATGTTACCAGGCGTACGACCAAGCATTTGCTTAGCAGCGTGGCCCACAGCAGCGACACTTTTTGCAGAACCCACACGATCTTGGCGAATAGCTACAACTGAAGGCTCATCAAGAACAATGCCTTGGCCTTTTACATATATAAGGGTATTGGCAGTACCTAAGTCAATCGATAGGTCGTTTGAAAACATGCCACGAAGTTTTTTAAACATATTCTTCGCTCATCCTGCAAGAATTAGAAGACAAAAATTGCACTAAATGTACCAATGCCTTGCTGTCACGGCAAGGCATTGAAGTATAAACATGGACTGAAATCCGCAATTTCTTACAGATTCCTAACTTAACCATCAAAAATTATATTATTACTGACCTGTTAAGCCGCTTTCACCTCGGTAAATAACGCGATCGTTACCACGGTAGATGCCAAATGTGACGACGGTGGAGGGATCTTCATCGCCTAGTTGGCGCCAATTGTATTGCAACCAAGGTTGATCTTCGTAATCTGTCGAACATGATATGTCATTTTCGCCCGTCTTCTTGCTTGGTTTCGAATCACCCATTCTTAACCATAGACGGACTTGCTCACGCGGCGTATCTGTACCTGCAGGCGTATTTTGATTCGCGGTGACCTCTTCCTCACCATCATCTACGCTGCCACTGCCGTTAAGCGAAGCTAACGTGGTTATCGCCCCGTCACTGTGCCAAATCAATTGTTTACAAGCTTTTGAACCATCAAAGGCGCTGCGACTATCATCATCGTTGACGACAAATTCGCTGCCATCCCAGAACTCAGCTCGCAATGGAATAGTTAGAGTAGTACCGGAATTACCACCAATATCATCCAGTGCCATTCGACCATATCGAGCAGGAGGTTGAACCAGAAACTCTGCAGAGTCTGTCAAAGTATCAGAATCAGTAAATGACACAGGATCAACGCCGTCTATCGTTAAGCCGAAATGGGTAACTGTAGAATTAGCATCCGATGTATTAAAAGGATTATCCTTGCGGCTAACACTATCAGAATCCGTAACTCGCTCAAGAACAGCGGCACTATCGTTCAACAACCAGTGCTTGCGATCAGTAGACCAAGACCCAGCATCAGTATCTAGTAAGAACCGATTATCGACGGCTGTATCCTCTAGAACACCAAAATTAGCTTGTAGGCTCGAGGCGAAGAATTGATAGTTATTAAGGGCGTTGCCGACACCGCTTTCACCTGATGCCATTGGGTACACTTGATGAACAGTTGAGTCGTAAGGTTGACTCAAATAAGCAATGTCGTTTTGATTCGCGACATTCCATTCAGGATTCTCTTGCAGGAAATATTTCGGATAAAAGCGGCCAATTGATTTACTTCCAGAGAAGCCACCGAGAATCTTGCCATAAAAGCTATTCGAGTCTTCAGTAACCTCAAAATTAAAACTACCCACTTCTGAATATTCTAAGTTCTTAAACTTATAGCCATTATCAGAAAGTACTATATCGGAGCTAGATTGAGTTAGTTGACTAGTCGGCTCTAAGCTACCTAATACGGCACCACTGTTACTAGGTGTATCTAATGTATGAGTTGCACCCACCGCACCTGCAGAAAGCAAATAATTTTTTGTTACCAAGCTATTATTACATTGCAGACTTGCATCACTCGTGAACCGAATAGGTTTAGCATACACGTCAAACTCTTCCCCTGCAGCAGCAAACGCACTCCCACTACTACTGTTTCCATCAGAATTGTTGTTCGTGCAGATTGCAAATTTCCAAGGTCGAGAGTTCACCAAGAAGCTACCTGAGAGCTTATCAACGCCACTTTCAGGGCAACCTGATATTTCACTACAATCGAAGCTGTTATCAGTCAACGTGACTTTAAATTGACCTGACTCTTGAATAGAAAGTGTATCGGTTGTTTCACCTTGATCACTTAACTCAAAATCTGGAGCGTAATCTAATAAGCTTATCGCACCATTTCCGTTCGCAGGCTGGACGATACCTAAATTCACAGTGGGCGTGCCCACATAATCTTGTGACAACGAAGAGTCTTGCGTATTACACGACGATACCTTTGCCGTCACGTCGTACCCCTCGCCAGCCACGACAAACTGCTCATTAACATAAAACTTATAGGGTACGAAGTTAATTTTTGATGCTGCTGTTTCTAATTCACCATTCCAGGTACCACTGACATCATAACTCTCTAATTTAGAAGAAGATAAGTACAGCGTTCTTTGCCCATTCACAAAGTGACTTTGATAGTCCCCTGAAGCTGTAGAGCAACTATTTCCATTTTTATCTTCACACCACTTCCCAGTAAAATTTGGGGCATGAGATGCAGTAAAATTATCTTGAACGGTACTAATTACATTGCCGTCATCATCTACGACTTTGAATTCAACCTCAGCTACTTCACAGGTTAGAACGTGTGAATGCTTGGGGGTAACAACAAGAGAACCTTTAGGAATAGGAGGAAGCGGACAGCTATAGTCAGGCTTATTGATAGTGACATTAGAATTAAACTGAGTCGTTCTTGCTGTTACTGCACCTTCAACTGAGGACTGATTTAACTCAATGTAATCAGCAAGAATAAAACCTTTAAATATCGAATTACTTCCTTCAAAGATCACTTTAGCATCTGGAGCATAGATTATTGGATAAGCATCTTCCGAAGATATTTCAACCCGATTTGAAAAACGAATCTCATCAATAACATTGAGCTGGCTTCCTGATTCAAAAATAAACTGAGTCGATCCTGAGCTGTATTTGAACGAGCCAAATGTTACTGAAGCGAGCTTAGGAATAACTAACTCAACATCATTACCGTTTGATATATCTAAGTTCGAAATATAAATGCCATCCTTAAGTTTTACTCGAACGACATTGTAGTCATCCCCCCATTTATTAAGCGTCAAACTAGCGAGATTTTTCTCAATAGTAACTTCAACATTTCGTCCACTTTCTTGATATGAGCATAACGATGAACCAGCCCCACATGAAAGGGCAATGTTGTCATTGCCAGCGTTTAAAATAAGGGAGTCGCTAGGTTTTTGTGTTGGAACAGAAACCACATTCGCACCATCGACTTTACGCAAGCTATTTAATGAATCATTGTTTCCAAGATCGCAACCGTATTGCCCCTCACAAATCGGGTTATTATATACTTTATCTAATGTGTCGTAGTTGGCATGATCGAAACCTAACATTAAGTATTGCTGCATTGCATGACGCAAACTCGGGGAATCATCATAGAATGGGTAGTCGTCCGATTTTGTATTTAGATATCGAGATATATAGTCGTCAGACCAACCTAAAAAACGAACCGAATTGTTAGTGACAGTAAGTTCGCTATTTACTCCAGTCCAGCTTTGAATTGGCTCAGGGAACAAGTTACATACGTTGACTGGAATTTCGACTTCAGGAATTTCAAAAGCAAAGTAACCTACTGATTCATAAGCACCATGCTTACGAGTACTCAGGGATGGTGCATCTTCATCAAATGCGAACGTAAATTGGGATGATCCAGCGCTCACGTATTGCTTACAATAACGCAGCCAGCCACCATCCCCCCCATTTCGGGTTTGCTTATTCGCAATCACACCAAATTTATTAAAGTTTTGATGCAGCGATATTTCATTGTTAAGGCATGACCAACCAATAGATTTATCTGGTTCTATTTCGATTTTCTGGTTGTAAGTACCCGGAGCTTGAAAAAACTCAATTTTTGATGATTTAGATTCATCTTGACCGGAGAAGGTAGGAACCGCTAAGTACGCAATTTTCTTAGCTGAAGAGGTTGGCCCCTGTCGCCCACGTTCTAAAGCGAGTTTGAATTTCTGGTTAGTTAAACCAGAGATTGCAGTCGTAGCCCAATCTCGATCCTTACCTTGAACTTGAGCCATGATCACGGGGTTTGCAATATCACCTCCCTGATATGAGACCGTTTCCCAATCAGAACTGCCACAGGCATTACCTTTACATTGAGCTTTAGAAGTTATGATATTGCCAGCTTCACCATAAACCTTAGAACCATTATGATCGTAAAAAGTTAGCCTTCCAGGCTCAGTAACAAAGTAGTAAATCGGCGACATCCGATCCGTGGAGCTATAACTCTCAGCCGACTCACTTTCAATGGTTGCGCCTTTCTTCGAACCCCAAATAGTCGCAACACTAGTCTTGGTAGGTACACTATTCACAATATTATCGGGGTCAATAGTCGACATTAAGAATACAATTGGATTCTCATATTGCTTTTGAAACAACAAGTTGCAACCATGAGTGCAATCCATCCCTTCAATAGAACCAAACTCATAAGGTACATCTTTCAGACTAGGCTGTTCTGGCAAACAATCGTTGGGAACGGCTCCATTCAACACAGCGTTATCATGTAGGTCGATTTTCTGGGATGTAACACCACCATTGAGGGTCACATTCTTATGAAGTTTAACTTCGGTATTCGCTAAAATTAGAGCATTGAATTGATAAGTATTATCAGAGTGAAAGTGGGCTTCATCTCCATGCACGATAATCCAAAAATCCTCCGCACTACCTTGATGCTCTATTTTCCCGTTATGCTCTACTTCAATATTCTTTACATGCAACTTTGTATGAGAACCAACCTTTAAAATAGCCGAGCCTGAGCGATGATCTTTTCCTATTTTTAGGGTTTCAATCACATACTCTCCTTGAAGCTCTAAAGTACCACTTTCAATAACTACCTCATGATAGTAGTTACTATTTAAAGTTGTACCATCTAAGGCACTGCCGCTAGTCACTGCAACATTTTCATATCCATCATTATCTATATCGATAAAATTTGGAACGATCGTTGCCGCAAGTGATTCATCAACGGCACAACGTAATCCATCACACCCCCCATTAGAGGTATCATCTTTGAAGTCTTTGTTAGATTCATCCCCATTGAAGAAACCGATCTTTCCATCAACAGTTGTATTAGTTATCTGTGTTCCATTTTTTAAATGGAGCTTTATTTTGTCATTACTTGCCCAACGTTGGGCAGGTCCCTTAAAAACATCACACGTTTGAGGAACTGTTGGAAAAGGAGGGCGGGGCTTAATAGAACGACACTCTAAGTCATCCCCATGATGCAGCCAGAACTGTACCCAGCTATTATCCGTTTCATACAGTGAGCTCGACGCAGTAATAACATGACTATTGTTGCGAGTAGCGGTAAATCTTTTAAGGGCTTTGGAGTAAACAATTTTAATATCGTCTCCATTGCTAGCGGCCGCATCCCTGATGATTGGATGACCTCCCGAACGCTTATTGCTCCAGATTGTTGTTCCAAACTCGGAAAGATTGGTATTTGAGTTATGATCTACTTCATAGTTAATTTCAAAACCATCGGTGTTATTCAAGTTTACATAACAAGAATCCCAAGGATTGGCTAAAGCAAAATTCATAACAAAAAACTGGGATAAGATAAAAACATATTTCAACATAACTACTCCCTCACCCAAACTTCTTGATTCCGTTCCACTTTGCTCACACCAGAACCACAAATTACCGAAGACTCTAAAACATAGAAAACAAAGCCATCAAGCTCTCCCCGACTGGAGCACTGTACTCGCTCAAGAGAACAATTTACCGAAGCAGTATCAACCATAGAGCTCGCTACCGTAAAGACCTCACCGCCAGGCTGGAGATCATGACTGAGGCAAACACTAGCAACTGCAGAGGAAGCCGCAGGGTCAGGATCTGGGTAGAACTGAGTCATCACATACTCATTAACAGAATGGCTTAGCAGCCAAGCTTGCGTGCCAAGTACAACTCGAGTGTTTGAATCATTGTCAGACCAACTCGTTCGACTCAAACTTGTCGCTAAGAAACCAAGCACCACGATAACAAAGATTACCATGATTAGCGCGCTACCTTTCTGGAGTGATTTACGGAACATTGATCACCTGTATATCTTGCTCAAATACTGTGGATTCATTATTTTCTGAAAACTCAAGGGTCAATTCAACGATACCATTGCTCTGAACATTCGCGGGTTGATAACTCAGAGTGCTATTCTCACTCATAACTCGATCGCTTATTGTGACACCATTACGAGTTAATAAATTACCGCTCGCAAGGCAATATTCCACAAGGTTATTTGAGTCAAAAATGTAATGCCTTTTTCCTACAGATTCACTGACAAGAGTGTTAGCTCCATTTGGAATAGAAAAGTATGCAGCGGACGCACTTGGAGGAACTACACTATCGAGGGGGTATATATTATTTAGGTTGCCGATATCAGTATGTGGTCGAGTCGGGTTTATAACCAATGACATGGATTGCAATGAGCTGCTTGTCGCACCAGAATCACTCACTAGAAAATTAATATCCGCACCGGAGATCACGTAGAAGCCCGAGTCAACAATAGGATAAAATGAGACACATCCGCTACTAACAGAAGCTGGAAACAGGTTAGGCACAGCATGCCTTACTTCACGAGACAGTTTTTCTAATACAAACCTAGCTTCCGTTTGTAGTCGAAAGCGTTCTACAGAGCCAAAATAGCCTCTCATACCAAGTTCAGTAAAATTCGCGACACCAAGCAAGACGATACTTGAGATAACAATAGCTAAAATCATCTCTATGAGCGTAAACCCTTTCCCTTTCATTAATACTCCCCTTTATAAGCGACTAAAGTGATAGGAGGATTATTGCTTGCGGTAATTGTGAGCGTAAACTTCTGCATCGAAGCTGTTGGTGTATCGTTGGTAACAACTAAATCCACATCAAAATTAGCATAAGTGTTGCCGAGTTCAATTGGAGTGCCAGAGCTCACCGAACCGTAATCTCGAGATAAAAGATCGGTCATAATACTTTGACCTAATGCCGAAGCTCGGTTGGAATAATTTACTTGTCCTGAAAGTGCGGATTGTGGTGCAAGAAAAGTAGAAAATGCGAGCATAGCAAAACCAAGTAATACAATAACAATGATCGACTCGATTAGCGTAAAGCCACTATTTTCGTACTTCATGGGCATACCTGATTACTCGGATAAACAAAACCTTGAGAGTTAATACAAACCCAGACTCTGTCTGAACTATTTTTTGATGAGATGGTAATTTGAACACCAGCTGAAGCAGCACTCTCAGGGTTACCCAACAAGTTGAATTCTATTGGGGAAGAGGTCGTAGAGAGAGGTTGAGATGAAAACGTGTAATCATCACTGGAAATAACATCACTTCTGGTTTCAGCTAGATTGTCACAGGCCGATTGAGAGCCAAGGCAACCATTTACTGCCACCAAACGTAAGCTGTCAGCCCCAGACACAGACATATCCATATTCGATTGCATTCTATTGAGCTGAACCTGTCGTACAACAGAAGAAACCTGCTCTTGCAGAGCATATAATTCATAAATTTGGCGACCACCAAATCGGCTGATAGCTGTCACAGAGATAATCGCAAGTAAAAGAATCACCACAATTAATTCTACTAGAGTGAAACCTTTATTTGGCTTTGTATTCATATAAGCCTTAATTGGTTAATTTGACTATCTAGATTATAAATTACTATATGGAAGGATAAAGTAGCAGTTTAAACATATTAAATACAAAAAAAGACCAGCCGAAGCTGGTCTAGAACAAAAATCTAGTTACCACCACAGCCATCAGCTGCAGAACCTAAATTTACAGTAGTAGTTGCAGCACTTGCCGCTGTTGTACCAGTAGCTTGCGTATAAGTAACGATACATGCCGCTGCGTTAGCATTCGCACCTACAAATGAGTATGTAATACTGGTATTTGCAACACTAGCAGTTACAGCCCAATCTGTAGACAAGCCAACAACTGCTGCACCAATACCATCAGCATCCGCTGTTGGGTAACCAAAAGACGTTGTAATGCCTTCCACTTCTGGAGCTGGGTTTGCTGTGTACTCTTGAGACTCAACGCCCTCTACAGCAGCTTTGCCATAAACAATACCAGCAGCACTATCAATTGCACCTTTTAGACCTTGAAGTGAAGACTCACGAGCATCATCTTGCAGGTTTAGGAAACGTGGTGCCGCAGTTACAGCAAGAATACCTAGAATAACAATTACAACCACTAGTTCGATTAGGGTGAAACCGCCTTGTCTTTTCATAGTTAAGCTCTCTCTATGTTTAATTTTACGCAGACTTACTGCAAAGTTACGGTCACACGACCAGTTTTAATTTCGTAAACAAATTCATGCTCGGTACTACCCTCTAATTGAACGTAGGTACAGGTTGCATCACCAGAATTTGCTTGCGCTGAATACTTGTAGTTTGAGTCGTTCGCTACATCTGAAATAGGGCCCACTTTCGGTGGGTTTTGCAGCAAGTTTTCCATCAACTCAGAACATGTTTGGTCTGAAATATCTTGTGGCGCAGTGCCAGAATTGTTGTTCAGGGTCCATGGATAACCATCTCGAAAATCAGTATCCACATTGCTACTGTTCTTTGATCTTGTTAACCAAAAATCAACACCATCATAATTTACAGTATTGTATGTTTCAACACCTATCTTCTCTGACGGCCTTGCTTCTGCTTCCCACTGTGCTCTTGCCGACAAAACAGCCGTTGCAAAGCCACCAGCGACACCTTCAATACTGGATTTCTTGGCTTCATCCGTAACATCAAGAAAACGAGGCAACGCAGCGACCGCCAATAAACCAACAACTACGATCACTATCACTAATTCGACAAGGGAGAAACCCTTTTGATTCTTAAGCATTTTCTACCTACTCATCTAATTATTAACGCGCATTATACATTCGCGCACGTATAAAACCATACTAAAACTGTCAATATTTTCACAAAGCCAAAATATTGGCTTTCACGCTAAACCTTTCGCTCTTAAGTAATATATCTATCTGATATTTATCACTATAATGATAACTACAATGAAACTGTTTGTTATCACTTTGGTCTTCGACTCTTGGGGAGTTTAGCCCTAGAATGCTCTTCGGTGGATACAATTCATCCAGCCAATAATTACAGTCAACCTCCGAGTCTTGAATGGGCATTATCCACCCAGTTCTGCTGTAGCTTTTTGGGTATTCAGAGTTGCTTTTTTGTTCTGCACCTTTAAGCAAATATTGCTGTTTGAACAGGTTTGCTTGTTCAAGGATACGCTTACTTGCCACGATTAATGCCGTATTGGTCGCATCCTCTTCTACTGACTCCCATGCAGAAAGTAGGCCTATAGTTAGAAAAAGAATAACCACAGTCCAAATAACAAAACGTGAGCGTTGTAGGTTATTTAGCATTCCTTAACCTTTGATTGCATCCAGCATTCCCCACATCGGTAAGAAAATACCGAGAGCAAGAATCAACACCATGCCTGCCACTATGGTTAGCAAAATCGGTTCAATTCTGGCGGTTAAGGTTTTCAGATCATAATCGACTTCTCGATCATAATAGTCAGCCACTTCAAGCAATAGCTCATCGATACGACCCGTCTCTTCACCTACCGAGATCATTTGTATCACCAGCGGCGTGAAAATTTCGCTGTTAATCGCCGTAGAAGAAACCGTACTGCCCGCTTCGATAGCCGACTTCATGGCTTGTACCCGCAGCTCTAAAAAGCGGTTATCCAAGGCTTCAGCAGATAGCGCTAACGATTGGTTGAGCGGCACACCCGCTTTCAGCATCAAAGCAAAGGTACGCGAAAAACGTGACAACAATGCTCGATTCACGACCCCACCGATGACAGGTATCTTTAAGCGAATTCTATCCCACTTCTCTAGGCCTTTATCCGTCTTAACCCAGGCTTTAAACGCAAAGATAAGACCAAAAATCACGCCGAGCATAATTCCCCAGTAATTAACAAAGAACTCAGACATGCCTATTAAGATACGGGTCGGCAGTGGCAAATCGACGCCAAACCGAGCGAACATGCTGGAGAACTGTGGAATAACCTTGATGTTAAGTATGAACATCGCGATCAAAATAAAGCTGATCACGAAGGTTGGATAGCGCATCGCGGTCTTGATTCGCTTTCGAGTCTCGACTTCTTGTTCGTAGTAACCCGCTAATTGCAACAAAGCCTGATCAAGACGACCTGTATTTTCACCAACACCGATCATAGAAACAAACAGTGGGCTAAATACTTTAGGGTGCATCTGCATCGAAGCCGCCAGTCCACGACCATTGGTTAACTCTGCGACCACCTCTTCAAGAGCAGCCTTCAACTGCTTATTTTCGCAGTTTTGGGTCAGGCCTTTCATCGACCTTAATAGCGGAACCCCCGCTTTAGTTAAGCTGTATAACTGGCGGCAGAACAACACCAGGACTTCAAGTGGCACACTCGGTGAGAATAGAGCAGAGACGTCCATATCTAATACGGAACCACCACTTTTCCCGAGCTTAATCGAGGTTGGGATAATACCCTTACTCATCAAGCTTTCAGCGGCAAGATCTTCGTTATTCGCGTCTAATTGGCCACTGACTTGGCTGCCATCAGAGCTGCGACCTACATAACGATACGTTGGCATATCACTCTACCCCTACAGATAAATTGGGTCAGTTGAGCCTGATGCGTCACCTTCGCCGAGGTTCATTATCTCGTCAAGGCTCACTACACCTTGCAAAGCCAACTCCATCGCAGAGGCTAATAGTGGTTTGTAGTTTTCAGACTGTCTTGCGGTTTGAGCAAAACCAACGGCATCGTTAGCTCTTAAAGCATCCATCATGTTGTGCTCAAGCTCCAACATCTCGAATACACCGATACGCCCGCGGTACCCGGTTAAATTACAGTTCTGACAACCACGACCTTTCATGAAAGGGACGCCGACTTGATTTGGGAAACGAACGCTCAGCCATTGTTTGCGCGCTTCATCCAGTTCGTCATCAACCTTACAGTCGGTACAAACTTTACGAACCAATCGCTGTGCCACTACTGCTCGAACCGCACTCGCGACTAAGTAACCTGGCGCTCCCATATCCATCATACGCAATGCACTGTCTACCGCATCGTTGGTGTGAAGGGTACTTAGCACTAAGTGACCGGTAAGTGCAGCTCTCAAACCAATCTCGACCGTCTCATGGTCACGCATCTCACCAATAAGAATGATATCGGGATCCTGACGTAAGAAGGTTCTTAAGATCGTAGAGAAATCGAGATTGATTTTAGGATTAACCTGAACTTGGTTAATTCTTGGCAAGCGATATTCTACCGGGTCTTCCGCAGTAATAATTTTTTTACCCGGCTCATTCAGTTCACTTAGCGCACCATAAAGCGTGGTTGTTTTACCTGAGCCCGTAGGACCAGTAACTAGAATCATCCCGTGCGGGCGGCGTAACTGTTTACGAAGACGAACCAGCAGGTCACTCGGGATGCCCGACGCTTCCAATTTACGTAAACCAGCAGACTGGTTAAGCAGACGCATAACCACAGATTCACCGTGCTGCACTGGCATCGTCGACATACGAATATCGACAGACTGACCTTTCGCTCGAATATTGAAACGACCATCTTGAGGAAGGCGCTTCTCTGAGATATCAAGGTTTGCCATCAGCTTTAAACGTAATACCAACGCAGAAGCGATATTCACTTCGTTAAGGAGAGTTTCATGTAACACGCCATCGATACGCTGGCGAAGACGTAGCACATTAGAATCAGGTTCAATATGGATATCAGAAGCACCCACTTGAATAGCATCTTCAAACAGCGAGTTGATCAGTTTAACCACTGTCACTTCATCACTGTCTTCTTCTGCGATATCAAAATCGAAAGCTTCATTAACTTGGTGCTCTGCATGAAGCTGCTCAGCGAATGAGGCGATCTCTTTGGTTCTACGGTAGTAGCGATCAAACCCATCGACCAGTTGCCTTTCTGGCGCCACAACAAATTCAAGTGCGTAATCACCCAATTGACCAAGCAGTGATTCCTGAGCAAACAGATCCGCAGGATCACTCATCGCCACGCGCAGCGTGTCACCTTGACGACCAATAACCAATGCACGAAGACGGCGGGCATGCACTTCAGGTAAAAGCTGAACCGCTTCAACATCAACGTTCGCTCGACTGAGATCGATCAGAGGAATAGCAAGCTGTTGTGACAAAAAGCTTAGCATTTGCTGCTCAGACAAGAAGCCAAGTTCGATCAGAGCATCACCAAGCTTACGACCAGTACTCTTTTGAGAGGCAAGCGCTTGTTCAACTTGAGCCTCAGTGATGATGCCTTCTTCAACAAGCAAATCACCAAGCCTTTTTCTTAATCTAATTTGCATTGCTGCTCTCCTCTAAAGCACTGATTATTTTCAATCGGTCACGCACAAAGCTTTGTGATTGAGATGAGATACCGACTCGGGTTAACGCACCTTGGTATGATTGCTTTGCAGCAGCAAAGTCTAATTGTCGCTCCTGCTGTATCGCTAAACCTAGCCACCAGCGAGCATTCTCAGAATCAATCTCGACCAGCTTTTGGTAACTCTCCAGTGCAATCTCTTCTTGCTGTGACTTTTGGCTCAGCGCAGCACGCATTGCTAGATATTCTTGAGTTGGATGCGGAGGCATATGTACCAAAGGGCTTAACGCTGCTTCTGCTTGGTCCGCTTTTACCAACAGTTTTGATAAACCCAAACGTAGCTTTTCACTATTGATGTTGAGCTTAATACCCGACTGAAAAAGCTCGTAAGCTTTACGAGTATCACCCTTGCCGAAATAGAGAATAGCGAGCTTTTGACGAACATCCTCATTTCTTGGCGTATAACGAAGTGCTTCGTTGTACCCCTTCAATGCACCAGTAAGATCATTTCCATCTAGCGCCTTCTGAGCTCGCCCTTGAGCATTTACAGAAAGTTGCTCTGGGGTCAGTTCTACTTGTTCAATCAGTATTCCACTATTTTCTGAGTCTTTTGGCTCATTAGAAATAGAAGCTGGGCTGCTCTTCGCAACACTCGCAATCAAGGTCGGCTCAGGAACTTGTGTCGTATTTACTTTTGTTGTTGCTGTCGGTTTCGCTTGTACCTGAGGTTTTGTTATTTGTGGCGTTTTAACCGCTGAATCCACAACTAGCGCCTGATTTCGAGAGCTTTTTTCTGGGGTTACTTGAGTTAGATAGGAAGCATCGACCGTCACTAACTTCTTAGTTGGCGATGACGGAGCTTGAGTAACAATTGCAGGTACTTCTGCCGAGCTATCTACAACAGAAACCTGAACCTGCCTATCTTGAGTCGATATTGAGTTATCTACCGTTGGGCCCTGTGATATCGCCCAACCGCCCATGGCCAAGCTCAGAGTAAAACCTGCAGCTACCCACACAAATGGTGAGCGCGTTTTTACCTTAGGCACGACCGCAGCTTCTATTGCTGTCGCTGATTTTTTCTTTGCCAATTCAGACAAGGCGTTATTAATGACGCTCATAATTAATTCCAACCCCACAGTATTGGCGTTTTAAATTTGGGCTTACACACATCGTAAGTTTCATGCATCGCAGAAAACAGATGTTGGTTATCGATACTTTTTTTGCTTTCACTGAACGACAACAGTAAAGCCTTGTGGCATAGCTGATTTATCAGCCTTGGGATACCTAGTGAAGAACGACAGATCGCCTTTTTTTGATTCAAACTGAACAGTTCTGGGTTGCCACCAGATTTAGCAATTCGGTTATCAATATAAGCCACCGTCTCATCAAGAGTTAGCGCCCTTAATGTCGAACTAAAAGTGATTCTTTGACGAAATTGTCTTAGATGATAAGCCTCTAAGCGAGCGTCTAGTTCTGGCTGTCCAAGTAACACTATCTGAAGTAATTTCTTGTCTTCAGTTTCCAGATTGCCGAACAGTCTCAATGTCTCTAGCGCTTCGTCAGAGAGAGTTTGTGCCTCATCAATAATCGCAACCACTCTTAAGCCTGAATTATGCAGTTCAATCAACTTATGTTGAATGTTATCCACCAGAGAGGCTTCGTTCTCAACCGTTAAATCAAGCTCTTTGGCGACAGCATGGCGTAAGTCAGTTCCGGACAACACTGGGTTTGGCAAGTAAATTAATGCGGTACAGTCTTTTAGATGATTGACCAACATCCGACAAACCATGGTTTTTCCCGTGCCGACTTCTCCAGTCACCTTGATGACGCCCTCTCCCATCTCTAACGCTGATATGACCGTTTGAATCGCCTCAAAATGCGGGGCTAATCCGTAAAAAAAATCGGTATTCGGCGTTAAGGTAAATGGCAGCTGTTCAAAACCAAAATGAGCTTGATACATAGATTCACCCGACTTAGTGAAGTACTGCCAATTCAGAAAGCAAGCATTTACTCTTCATCAGGGAACCATTGCTGAAGTAGATCACGAGAACGCTCTAACTCAGATTGCCACGTGTTCACACCCACAACCGTCGGTTTAAGCAAAATCACGAGCTCGGTCTTTTGCGTCAATTGATTGGTGTTGCGGAACAAGTGGCCCAAAGCCGGAATATCGCCTAAGAATGGAACTTTAGAAGTCACATCACTGGTGTTTGACTTCATCAAGCCACCAATAACAACCACATCACCATCTCGTGCTCGAATCACCGAATCAGACTCACGAATAGAGCTTTTCGCTAAAGGTAGCTGTACAACACCCGTTGTTGAACCAAGGTTGAGTTCTTTAACTTCTTCTTCTACCTCGATAACCGCAGGGTGGACATGCAAAAATACACTGCCTTTATCATCAATTTGAGGGGTCACATCTAATGAGATACCAGAGAAAAACGGCGTTAATTCCACTTCAGGTGCTACGTTGGCATTATCACCACTGCCAACCGCACTTGATAAATCTGTGACGTAATACTCGTCTGTGCCGACTTTGATCACCGCTTTTTGGTTATTTGCAGCTGTGACTCTTGGGCTAGAAAGCACATTGAGGTCGCCTTGAGTATCCATAAAGCTCAATACCGCCTCGAAGCTACTCCCCGACACAACAATATTGGATTGACCACCAAGTGCTGCACCTATAGGGTCCATCCCAGGTAATGTGCCCGGAATAATAGCTCCTGTCGCATCTTTGACTATAGAACCCATGCCAACAGTGTAATTAGTTCCGTTTGACGAGAACATTTTCGTCCAGTTAATGCCCTGCTGGTAACCATCACTCAGAGTCACTTCCATTATTTTGGCTTCAAGGATAACTTGACGTTGCAAGCGCTGTTGGGAAACACCTAGAAACTCACGAACCTCACGAATTTCATCAGGAAAAGCACGCACGGTAATCACACTCGCTTGTGGCGTCACGACAACACTTTGCCCATCACCTGAACCAATTAAGTGCGCAACCGCAGCTTCAAGTTGTGGCCAGAAATCACTTTCAGATGTGGTCTCAATCTCAGTACCACCGTTCGAGGTAGAGTTTGAGTTATTTGAAGAGTTAGATGAATTCGACGAATTTGAGTCAGAGCTTGAAGAACTCGATGAATTGTTGTCTGAGTTAGAGATCGTACCCGTCGTTATCGTCGTCAATGAGCGACCCGCACGCTTAACTTGTAAGTAATCGACTGGAATCGTCACTGTGCGAAGGCCTGCTGGGTAGACTTGAATCACCTTGCCACGCTTTTCAATATCGTAGCCATACATATCCTGAGCTACGGCCAGCACTTCATCTAGCGTTACATCCGTTAAGTTCAGCGTAAGCTTTCCAGACACGCTTGGATGAATCGCAGCGCTGTATTCTGTGCCTTTCACTAAACTAGCAAAGAAAGTTCTCGCTTCTACGCCTTTTGCTTGAATACGAAAACGCTTCACGGTCTCCATTCCCGGAGACATAGCATCGGAATTAAGCTGAGACATAAGATCATCTTGTACAGACGAAGGCAGTTCATGAAGCGCCTTGCTGTTCGCTTCATTAATAGATTCGTTCAAAGACTCTTTTATCTCAACAGGATCACGATGCCCCATCGAACAGCCGACCAAAGATGACACTAGGATTGCTACTACAAGTTTACGCATGTCTTCACTCAAACCTTAATTATTCTTAATATCTAAAGAGAACATCTCTAATTTCCACTGCTTAGAGCTTCTCTGCAGAGTGACGTATTCTGAATCTATTTTCTTAACTCGATAGCCTCTTATCGCCTCCCCTTGAGCAACAATTTCACCATTGAGAATGGCGTAGCAAGGCGTATCCGCTTTACACACGATGCTTTCTAAAGACGGTAAACGATAATGAGTTGGCGCTTTCTTCGCCGGCGATGTTTTTTGTTGAGGCGTCATCCATCCCAGAGGGGCAGTTGGATCTTGCTCAGCCGACACCAATGAACTGGTAAACAGTAATGACAACAATAGAGTTCTAACCACCGATAAACTCCTGTCTGGTACCTAGTGTATAAACCTCGAATACAAGTCGAGCTTTCGGATATTCTTCTACCGTGTATTCAAATGTACGCCAGTAGTAGCTCACAGGAAGAGATTCAAGAGCCTGAAGGTAAGCTGCAATGTCAAAGTAACTGCCAGTCAATTCCATCCTCACCGGGTGAAGAAAGTAACCTGAATATTCACTGGTCTCTTTATTGTTCGAGATCGCTTCTGGCTTAAGTGACTCCAACGACTCCAACTTCAAACCATTACCTGCATTAAGTACACTTTCGAGCAATTGCGACATTTGGGATGGAGAGATCAGCCCATCAACCATTTCGGCTAATTCAAGTGACAGTTCTTGGCTCTCTCGCATCAATTTTTTGTATTCGAGATTGATCTCTTTGTCTGGGTCTTTGTTCAATTTGGCTTGCAGAACAAGTAGCTCACCTTGCTGCCTCTGATTTGATTGAGTCAGGCTGGTCATCTTGGCATTTTTTGCTTGCAGATCGAGGTACACCGGCTCCACCAGTAAGGTAAAAAGCAGCATAGAGATACCAACGAAACCGCACACGAAAAGCAGCCACTTTTCTCTTGGGCTTAATGCAAGAAACTTATCGCTAAGTTGATTCCATTGCTGCATTACTTGCTCTCCCTACGAGTACTTAACTCAAAGGTCACCACATCTTGATCATTACGACCTATTTTCAGTTTTTCAAAAGAGCGGCCAACAAGATTAAGCTCATTTTTGAATTGACCAATCCAGTTAGGGACAACATTGGCATTGCGAGCTAACCCACTCATATCTAACGTGTCATGGGTCATATAGATGTGCGAAAGAGAGATGTCATTTCGGCCTAATTGAGCTAAGGAATTCATGACGCCAGAATACCCGACTTGCTGAGACTCGTCGTATTGTCCAACCGCCTTTAGCGCCTCTTTTTTTGCTTGAGTCTCACGTTTGAGACGCTCAACTGCCGCCACTTTCTCAGGGGAGGGTTTATGTTGAGTTAACTGACTATTCAGTTGCTTAACTTGTTTGTTAAGCTGGTTGGAGCCTTGTTGTAACACTGTTAATTCAGTGTCTAAATTGGAAGCTTGATAGTTCATGACAAAGTAGCTGCCAAGCAACAACGCACTAACCACTCCCCAACTCGCAGCCACATTCGCTAACGTAAAATACTCTTTTTTAGGCTTTAAATGCTCAGGGTAAAGGTTGACCGTAAACGTCTCTTTTTCAGCGGCTAATTGCACTAACAAACTTTCAGAGTTTTCGCGCTCACCTTCAACAAGCAAAGAGACCGTTGAGCTCAGTGTATTATTTAATGCACTTTGTAATTCAGCTTCATCCTCTTCATCACAACAGATCTTTAGTTGATGAAGTTGAGTGCCTTTAATTTGAGAAGACAGATAATCAATAGAGCGTTGAAGCTCCAAGGCAAGGCCATCTAATTGCAGAGCACTGGATGCTACTCCAGTTAAAGGGGGTACCACACTACGAATCGTTCTTTGGAAACAAACAGTGTGCTCAACAAACGCACTCAGTTTAAAGTGCGAGTTAGGGCTGCGTTGTAAAAGAATAAAGTTCGACAGTTCACCAGCACTGTAACCCCAAATTTCATCTTCCGGCACCACACCTTTGAGCTCAACTTGCGCCGCGCTTGTAATGCTAACCAGCTTATCTAACAGCTTTTTCGGTAATACATACACTTGCAGCTTATTCGAGGTAGGTAAGGCCACCGCACTCGCAGTAATCTCCGTAACTCTCTCGGCAACAAGGTCTTTGAGTAGAAATGGTAAGGCAACCGACCACTCGCTTTCTGGAATGTCGGGCTTATCAAGTTGGTAGGTCTGGTAATAGTTGGCACAAACAATCAGTTGAAGGCTATTACTGGTAAACGCCTCACTATTCAGCGACTTTTTCAGCGCGCTTTCCCAATCTCCATTAACGAAAGGAATACTGGTTACTTGGGATGCTTGCTCTGACGATGAAATATAGACTGCATCATT
Organism: Vibrio sp. 070316B; assembly: GCF_013114115.1. Lineage (NCBI taxonomy): Bacteria > Pseudomonadati > Pseudomonadota > Gammaproteobacteria > Vibrionales > Vibrionaceae > Vibrio > Vibrio sp. 070316B. The sequence goes on from NZ_VTYC01000009.1 coordinate 223,157, forward strand.
ACCCAACATGACAACTTGAGTGTTGCCATTGCTTTTGCTTGGCTTTAATTTGTCTACAATCGCTTTAAAATTCATACTTAGCTACTACTCTTACGCCATCGATTTCTTCGACCAACTTTTACTACAGACTCAGCTTTCACTGGCTTTGAGCCTTTGTTAGGCAAAGGGATAATTTGTTGTTCTTCGTCGAAATACCTTCCCTGATAACCGTTAATACCTAACTCTATCAAGGTGTTCTTTTCTTGTTTTGTTTCGACTCCCACCGCAATCACTTGAGTTGGAGAGTCACCACACGCCCCAATTAAACTGCGGACGAACAGCTGGTTCTCATGCCTTTGATCGATTTTCTTAATCAAACTTCGGTGAAGCTTTATATAGTTGACCTTCAAGTCCTTGATGTAGTGGGTGCTGACAATGGTTCGCCCAGCTTGACCAACAATCACTTTACACCCAAGTCCTCGCAACATCTTTGCCACCGGTCTCATATAATCAAGATGAGCAATAAGGTGCCCCTCTGGAAACTCAAAAGCGAGTTGTGACCGATGCTGTGCAGAAAGCTGCAACAACTCACTCCTAAACCACTTAAAGTGCTGCTTACTCGCAAAAGGCGTGACGTTAAGGTTCACCGAATAGTGAATAGGTTGAGTCGATTCTTTCAGTGACTTCAACAACACCCTCAACACCGATTGATCCATTTGAGCTTGGTAACCCACTTGCTCCACCGCAGGCATGAAGCGAGAAGACTTCAATAAACCCTTCTCAGGATCCTGAATTCTAGTGAATATTTCTCTATGTAATTCATTAGCTTGACCTAATTCAGACATAAGATAACACCGCTGAGCAAAGATTACTAAATTATCAGGGAGCAGTGCTGTATCAAGTAGTGTTCTCCAGCGAACACTTCCTCTATCGAGCTCATTTTTATTTTGTTTAGGGAAACGACTCCAGTTATTAATACGCTCCAATTGCGCACTTTTTAATGCGGTTTCCGTTTCATCCATGATCTGACTATGACGTTCACCTTCGGTGTACATGGTCACGCCGATATGGCACCAATTATCCGACTCTAAAGGCTCTGGTGGTGTTAACTTATCAAGTTGTCTTAAACACTGAGCCGCCAGCGTCGCAATATCCTTGGCACCTTGGTGCGGGATAAATACAGCAAAGTCGGCTTCATAATAACGAGAGAAAATAACATCTGGGTAGCGCTGTACGATATTCGATAATACTTCGCCGACCTCAATAATAAAGTTATCTGTAACTTGCTTATCATTATCATCGCATACCTGTTCCCACTCATCGATACGTATTAACAGCACACCACCACGCGCACCACTTTCATGCAGTGCCGATTCAAGCTTGTTATCGAATAGTACTCTGTTGGCGGTGCCTGTGAGTTTATCTAAGAAGGTATGAGTTCGAATAAAGGTATCGAAGCGACTACGCTCTTGCCGAGCGTCTTTTAACTCTTCAATAAGAACATCAAGAGCTTCACTCGCGGTAAAAGGCCATTCTCGCTCATCACCTTTTGCATGAGCTTCAACCTGACCAGCTAGAATCATTCTTCCACGCTCTTCCAGCATTTCAGAGCCCATTAACTGTTCTTTTAGCCATCGAACGCCACGAGCTAAACAGAAAATGATCAAAGCGACCGCTAAAGTAATCGACCACATTGCTTCCAATGAGTAGCTGTATCCAATGTAAGGAGGCAGAGCCTTAAACTCGATTCGATAACCGGTATTTCGCTCTAATACAAAGCTCTTTTCATAAAGGCGGCTAGGATCAATCTGTGGGGAAGTATCTTTGAAGCGATAAACAATGCCGGTCTTATTCGAGAGTTTCATCTCAACAATGTTGCTTGCTTGCAACATCTTAGGCATCCAACGCTGCATTGAATATGCAGCGTCAGGATCTTCCATTTCTTTATCTACAACGTCGACAATACCCACCAAATAATGGTCTAAATACTCTTGCCCGATACGCTTAAATGAGAGGGTGCCACCGATAAAAAGAATGAACATCGCACTGATAACTATCACGGTGACAAATGCGACCAATCGGGTGCTCAATTTTAGTGTGGGGGTATATCTCATGAATAACGAAATCCTTTTCAACTCACATTATACCGTATTGCTACTTATACTATAAATTGACGTTGTAAATAAAGCGTTAAGAATTCTAGGTAACAAAAAGCCGCGATAATCGCGGCTCTTTCCAAATTAATACTGTCTTTATAATATATTAAAAACAGGGCTTAAAATGGGATGTCATCATCAAAATCCATCGGTGGCTCATTATATTGAGGTTGAGCCTGCTGAGGAGCTTGTTGTTGAGGCGCTTTTTGCGGTTGTGCTGGAGCGCTGTATTGTTGCTGTTGCGGCTGCTGAGGTTGACCCCAACCACCTTGCTGCTGTTGGCCACCCATGCCACCTTGAGCTGGTGCGCCACCTTGAGCACGACCGCCAAGCATTTGCATAACGCCGTTGAAGCCTTGAACCACAACTTCCGTTGTGTAGCGATCTTGACCGCTTTGATCTTGCCATTTACGAGTTTGAAGTTGACCTTCAATGTAAACTTGAGAACCTTTACGTAGGTACTCACCAGCAACTTCAGCTAGCTTGCCAAACAGAGCAACACGGTGCCATTCTGTTTTTTCACGCTGTTCGCCAGTTGCTTTATCACGCCATGACTCTGACGTTGCAATGGTAATGTTCGCTACTGCGCCGCCATTTGGCATGTAACGAATTTCTGGGTCATTACCTAGGTTACCCACTAATATAACTTTGTTAACTCCACGGCTAGCCATGATTTGCTCCGTCTAAATTCATAGTCTCAGAAAATTTTTAGCGCACAAGAATAGCATGCTTTTCTGCTGTGATAAATCGCATTCCTATTCTCTCCTCACGACAAAGAATAAAAACGTAACAAATCATGATATTCAGAGCGATGTTGCTTTTTTCTCCACTTACAAACCACTCATTTACTTTGAGAATTGATATTCAACGCAAGTCACAACGATGATGCTAGAGAAGCCAAAGTCTGCATGACACCGTGAAATCTCATACTTCATAAATAAGGAACTTCAATGAGAAAATCTCGCTATGCTCGCACTTTACACTTTATGTGCATCGACCCAAGCGACACCTACTTACACGTAAAAGAAATAGAGAAACACCTATCAATTATGTTGTACAAGATGACGCCAGACGACTTAATGTTAGTTGATAGAAAGCAGAGCAATCGAATTCTTCTTGTCGACTATAAAGAAGTGCCAAAGCTATTGGCTATCTGCCCTAATTTGACCGTAATGTGGAAAAACCATGAGATCATTTTGTTTAATGTCCCCCAGCAACTGCCAACCTCAGAGCTTTTGACTTATGGTGTATTAAAAGGGTTATTTTATAACACCGATAAAAAAAACAAGATTGCTCATGGTTTACAAGAGGTAATCGATGGCGATAACTGGCTGCCAAGAAAGGTCACCAATCAACTGCTTTTTTACTACCGTAATATGGTCAATACCAACACAACGCCTACCAATGTTGATCTCACCATTCGCGAGATCCAGGTTATTCGTTGCCTCCAATCCGGCTCATCGAACACACAAATAGCCGATGATCTCTTTATCAGCGAGTTCACGGTGAAGTCCCATCTTTATCAGATATTTCGCAAGCTGGCAGTAAAAAATAGAGTCCAAGCGATAGCATGGGCCAACCAGAACCTGCTTGCATAATTGATCTGCTTCTTAAAGTGACGATAATTTTGAGGGAAGCTCTGGTTAGCCATACGGATTGTTGCTGAATTTTCGACAAAATTTGTGCTAGAGTTGCCCTCAGAAATATCAACCACTCAGGTTGAATCAATAATTATTATAGATAAAGGGTCTTACGATGATCAAAAAGTGCCTTTTCCCGGCAGCAGGCTACGGTACACGCTTCTTACCAGCAACCAAATCAATGCCGAAAGAAATGATGCCAGTAGTAAACAAACCACTGATTGAATACGGCGTTGAAGAAGCAATCGAAGCCGGTATGGACGGAATGTGTATCGTAACGGGTCGTGGTAAACACTCAATCATGGATCACTTCGACAAGAACTATGAGCTTGAACATCAAATCAGTGGCACAAATAAAGAAGACCTGCTGGTTAATATCCGTGAAACGATTGAAGCTGCAAACTTTACCTATATTCGTCAACGCGAAATGAAAGGCTTAGGTCACGCAATCCTGACTGGTCGTGAGCTTGTGGGTGACGAACCATTCGCAGTGGTACTTGCCGATGACCTATGTGTAAATGAACAACAAGGCGTGTTGGCCCAGATGGTTGCGCTATACAAACAGTTCCGCTGTTCTATCGTAGCTGTTCAAGAAGTTCCTGAAGAAGAAACACATAAGTACGGTGTTATCTCAGGTGAAATGATCAAAGACGACCTGTTCCGTGTTGATGACATGGTGGAAAAGCCAGAGCAAGGCACAGCACCAAGCAACCTAGCGATCATTGGCCGTTATATTCTGACTCCGGATATCTTCGAACTGATCGAGCAAACGGAACCAGGTAAAGGTGGTGAGATCCAAATCACCGATGCACTGCTTAAACAAGCAAAAGCAGGTTGTGTATTGGCATACAAATTTAAAGGCCAGCGTTTTGACTGCGGTAGCGTAGAAGGCTACATCGAAGCAACAAACTACTGCTTTGAAAACCTATACAAGAAAGACCAGCAGCAAGTTGAGTTAGGCAAACACTCAACACAGAAAGAAGCATAACTGCTGACTGGTAAGTAACAATTCACACAATGTAATGGGCGGCTCTTGGAGTCGCCCTTTTTAATTACTGTTTTTTTATCCAGTAAAACTTTGCACAAATCTCACTCTATGTAATACTTTAGCCACTAAAAATTACATGGTCTGTTGAGATGGATAAAATAGAAATTAGAGGCGCTCGTACGCATAACCTCAAAGACGTAAACCTTACTATCCCTCGTGATAAGCTGATTGTTATCACAGGTCTTTCTGGTTCAGGTAAGTCATCACTTGCGTTTGATACCCTCTACGCAGAAGGGCAACGCCGTTATGTTGAGTCTTTATCTGCCTATGCTCGTCAATTTCTATCCCTTATGGAAAAACCTGATGTCGACCACATCGAAGGCTTATCTCCCGCCATCTCGATAGAACAGAAATCTACGTCTCATAACCCTCGTTCAACGGTTGGTACCATTACAGAAGTCTATGATTACCTGAGGCTTCTTTACGCACGAGTCGGCGAACCTCGCTGTCCAGAACACAACACACCGCTTGCCGCGCAAACCATCAGCCAAATGGTGGACAAGGTGCTTGAGCTACCTGTTGGTTCAAAAATGATGCTATTAGCACCAATCGTTAAAGAGCGTAAAGGTGAGCACGTAAAAACGCTGGAAAACTTAGCGGCTCAGGGCTTTATTCGAGCACGTATTGATGGTGAAACCTGCGACCTATCAGATCCACCAGCACTAGAACTTCATAAGAAGCACACCATTGAAGTAGTGGTTGATAGATTCAAAGTTCGTCCTGATCTTCAACAACGCTTAGCCGAATCTTTCGAGACCACATTAGAGCTTTCTGGTGGTATTGCTGTTGTCGGTTGGATGGATGAAACAGACCAAGAAGAGATCGTATTCTCTGCTAACTTCGCTTGCCCTAAGTGTGGTTACAGCATGCAAGAGCTTGAACCTCGCCTGTTTTCATTCAACAACCCAGCAGGTGCATGTGGTACGTGTGATGGCCTTGGAGTTCAACAGTACTTTGACCCAAGCAGAGTGATCTTGGATGAAAATTTAAGCATCGCAGACGGAGCCATTAAGGGCTGGGATCAAAAGAACTACTACTATTTCCAGATGCTAACATCGCTCTCGGAACACTATGGTTTCGATCTATTTGCACCCTTTAATTCTCTACCGAAGAAGACTCAAGAGATTATTCTTAAAGGTTCAGGTCGTACTGAAGTTGAATTCAAATACATCAATGATCGTGGTGATATTCGAGTCAAACGTCACCCATTTGAAGGTATTTTGAATACGCTAGAGCGCCGTTATCGTGATACAGAATCAAGCGCAGTCCGTGAAGACCTAGCTAAATACATCTCAACGAAATCCTGCTCTAGCTGTGACGGTACTCGTTTAAGATTAGAAGCTCGTAATGTCTTCATTGGTGATACAACACTGCCTGAAATCGTTGAACTCAGCATTGCTGACGCACTACAATTTTTCCAAGAGTTGAAGCTAGACGGTCAGCGTGGACAGATCGCCGACAAAGTGATGAAAGAGATCAATGATCGTCTTCATTTCTTGGTTAATGTCGGTTTGAATTACCTCAATCTATCACGCAGTGCTGAAACTCTATCTGGTGGTGAAGCACAACGAATTCGTCTCGCAAGCCAGATCGGTGCTGGCTTAGTGGGGGTTATGTATGTATTGGATGAACCATCGATTGGCCTCCACCAGCGCGATAATGAACGTCTATTGCAAACCTTGATTCATCTGAGAGACTTAGGCAACACAGTGCTTGTCGTTGAGCATGATGAAGACGCTATTCGATGTGCAGATCATGTTATCGATATCGGCCCTGGTGCTGGTGTGCACGGCGGCCACGTCGTCGCAGAAGGTACTATGCAAGATATCATCGACAATCCAAATTCGTTGACTGGTCAGTATCTGAGTGGCGTAAAGGAGATTGAAGTACCAAAACAACGAACACCAATCGACAAGAAAAAAGTCGTCGAGATCATTGGGGCTACCGGTAATAACCTGAAAAATGTCACAGCGACTATCCCTGTTGGCCTATTCAGTTGTATTACAGGTGTATCAGGGTCAGGTAAGTCAACGCTGATTAATGACACCTTCTTTAAAATTGCTCACACCCAACTCAACGGTGCAACGACAGCAATACCTGCACCACATAAGAAAATTAAAGGCTTAGAGCATTTCGATAAGGTCATCGATATTGACCAAAGCCCTATCGGTCGAACGCCAAGATCAAACCCTGCAACCTACACTGGGATCTTTACACCTATTCGTGAATTATTTGCGGGTACACAGGAGTCACGTTCGCGCGGTTACAAACCGGGACGCTTCAGCTTTAACGTGCGTGGCGGACGTTGTGAAGCGTGTCAGGGCGACGGTGTTATCAAAGTAGAAATGCACTTCTTACCGGACGTTTATGTACCTTGTGATGTGTGTAAAGGTAAACGCTACAACCGTGAGACATTAGAAGTTCGCTATAAGGGTAAAACCATTGATGAAGTACTGGAAATGACCGTAGAGGACGCGCGTGAGTTCTTTAACCCGGTTCCAGTAATCGCACGTAAACTGCAAACTCTCATGGATGTTGGTCTTTCTTATATCCGCCTAGGGCAAGCCGCGACGACCCTATCTGGTGGTGAAGCCCAGCGCGTTAAATTAGCACGAGAGTTGTCTAAACGAGATACAGGAAAGACGTTATACATTCTGGATGAGCCAACAACAGGCCTTCACTTCCACGATATCCAACAGCTATTAACCGTATTACATCGCCTACGTGATCACGGTAATACCGTTGTGGTAATTGAACACAACTTGGATGTCGTTAAAACTGCAGACTGGATACTCGATCTCGGCCCTGAGGGTGGTCAAGGTGGTGGTGAAATTGTTGCAGAAGGCACACCAGAAGATGTGGCACTAATCGAAGGTTCACATACAGCACGCTTCCTTAAGCCTATGTTAAATTTGAACTAGGTGTAAAATAGCGTCCTGCGGGCGGACAGAAAAATGTTAAAGTAACGGAGCTTGTTTCAAAAGGAACAAGCTCCGTTTTTATAAGGTTAGGGATTTATGGCAACAATACACACTAGCGGCACCCAGCTAGAGCATCAGGTCACTCAGCTACCTCTCAACAAAGTATTCCTTGCTTCATTAGCTGTTGTGTTCTTACTCGCCATGCATTTTTTCATGCCTAACCCAGGAGGTTCGGGCCTTGCTCTATCCTTTAACCCGACGACTTGGCTGGCTCTAAGCTTCACTTTAGCGATTGGCTTTTATCAACTAGCGACCAATCGAGTACTCAAGTATTCCAAGTTAACCATAGGTTTGCTAATAAGCTGCGTGATACTCACACTGCCTATTCTATACAGCAATGCTTCGCCGCAAGGGGCTTCAGGTCGATTACTTGGGTTATGGGCTGGCTTTGCCTTATTCGTGGTTCTTCAACAATTCAAATTCAGTAATAAACATAAACAGCGCATGCTGTGGTTCATCGTACTTGCTGTCGTCATACAGACATTATTTGGCTATGTGCAATATTTTGTGCTGGAGCCAGGTAATCTATTTGGTTACAACACTGAAGCTAATCGTCCTTATGGAATCTTCCAACAACCTAACGTGATGGCGAGCTTTTTAGCGACCGGTTTTGTCCTCTCTGCTTACCTATTAGCGAGGCAGCCCGCTAAGTACAACCACAAAATCAGCGAATCATTTTTGCTCTACCTGACACCAACATTAACGGTACCACTGCTGATCATCATCGCATCACGCACAGGTTGGTTAGCAGCACTCATTGGGTTCGTGTGTATTTTGCCTTACCTCTACAAGTTCTCGACCAAGAAACGCTTCTACGGATGGTGTGCATCCGTTGCTGTCGGTATCGTAGTTGCATTTTCAGTAATCAGCCTTAGCACTACAGATAGCATAGCGAGTAAAAAAGCGAACCTAGAAAGCCCTCGTGCTTACACCTTCCCCCAAACATTAGACATGTTGGTAGAGAAACCATTTACTGGTTACGGCTACGGAAAATTTGAATCAGAGTACACCCTGTATACCGCTCGTCAGCATCAACTCAATTCAAACTACCATCCGGGGCTTCCAGCAATGGACCACCCCCACAATGAGTTTCTATTCTGGGGAGTTGAGGGCGGTATTGTACCTATCATAGGAATATTGATTGCCGCAGTATTAGTATTGTCGCGTATCTCGAGCTCAGCGAAAGGAACACGCTTAGCTTTACTAGCGCTATTCATACCGATACTTTTACACTCTCAGCTAGAGTACCCGTTCTATCACTCGGCAATACACTGGATAACCTTTATCATATTGATTTATTGGGTCGACCAGCGTGCTTCACGTCATTATCAGCAGCCGTTCAGCATCATCAGCAAGACACTATTTAGAGTGACTAGCTTAGTGTTACCAATTCTAGTGAGTGTTTACATGTTGAGTGCACTGCATACCAACTATGTACTGACCAAATTTGAGCTATCTAAACCTAAAAACCCAGATATTCTCAAACAAGTCACCAACCCTGTAGTTTGGAAAGATCGCTATGATTGGGACATATACAGCACCTACCTGAACATTGGTCTTTATAAAGGCGATCCTACCCTTATTCAGCCCTATGTTGATTGGTCATTAGAGATCATAAAGAGTAAACCAAGACCAGCGTTCTACAGTAACCTGATCCTTGCTTACCAAGGTTTAGGGGAAGAGAGCAAAGCGGAACAGATCCGTAGCGAAGCCAAGTTTCTGTTTCCGGACAGAGACTTTTCACAGGTTCAGTACAAGAAAGTATCCCAAGCAGAAAACAATGTTTCATCCGCAGAGTAGCTAAGGACTAGCGAGATATGACTTTCGCATCTCACCTTTAGATCAAACACAAAAAAGCGCACGATCCTCGTGCGCTTTTCTTTAAAACTAACCTGATTTGACTATTTAAGTACGTCTTGCAGCGCTTTAAGACACAACGCGACATTCTCTTTGCGAGCACCGTAGCCCATCAAGCCAATACGCCATGCCTTACCAGCCAAAGAACCAAGGCCAGCACCAATCTCAAGGTTATACTCTTCTAAAAGCTGCGATCTGACTTTCGCTTCATCGATTCCTTCAGGGAAGTAAAGAGCATTAAGTTGTGGTAAACGGCTCTCCTCATCAACAACAAATTTCAGTCCTAATGCTTCCACGCCCTCTTTCAACTCTTGATGCATAGCGTGATGGCGAGACCAAGCATTATCTAAGCCTTCATTTTTCAATAGCACGAGAGACTCATGCAGCGCGTAAAGACTATTGACTGGTGCAGTATGGTGATAACTACGCTTACCTTCTCCGCTCCAGTAACCTAATACTAGGCTCTGATCCAAGAACCAGCTTTGTACCGGTGACTGACGCGCTTTCATTTTATCAACGGCACGCTGAGAGAAAGTCACTGGTGATAAACCAGGAACACAAGACAAGCACTTCTGACTCCCAGAATAAACCGCATCGAGCTGCCATTCGTCCACTAACAGTGGTACACCACCCAGTGAGGTCACAGCATCAACAATCGTCAATGCATCGAACTGTCGGGCAACCGCAGAGATAGCTTGAGCATCCGATAGCGCACCAGTAGAGGTCTCAGCATGCACAAACGCAACCGCGACAGCATCTGGGTTTTCTGATAATGCTTGTTGTACCTTTTCGACAGATACAGGCTTACCCCATTCGTCATCAACAAGAATTGCCTCGCCACCGCAGCGCACCACGTTTTCTCGCATACGTTCACCAAACACGCCATTTCGACAGACGATGACCTTTTCACCGGGTTCAATCAAGTTAACAAAACAAGTTTCCATACCGGCGCTGCCCGGCGCTGATACAGCAATCGTAAACTCATTATCTGTCTGAAATGCATACTTAAGAAGCTGTTTAACCTCATCCATCATTGCAATAAACAGCGGGTCTAGATGACCTATGGTTGGACGACTCAAAGCTTGCAGTACTTGAGGTGAGATATCAGAAGGCCCAGGCCCCATTAACGTTCGATGTGGTGGATAAAAACTATCGATAGTAGAAGTATTTGTTAAGTTAGACATGTAAATCCCTTACGTTAATGGTGTTGATATTCCACCCTAAAGCAAATCGAACATGTCAGCAATTAGCCTTAGGTCTTGAGGTCAAACCACTGTCACATAATTGTTAAAATTATTTTTAAATTATCTCAAGTTACCAATTGACATTGTGAGCGCAAACACGTTCAATGAAATGGCTATCTAGCAGAAGAGGAGCACTGCCCAGGCAGGTGTTTTGTGGAACCGCATTTCCGATACAAAGCATTTAGGGGGAGCAGTGCCGAGATAATAAAAGGATGCAGGACCTTTATTATCGGTTGAGCGGGCTGAATCCCGGCGACTGTCACCATTTCTATATGGTGAAGAGCTTCTGAGGTTACTATTCACATAATTCCTCTCTTTTTGCTCTAAAACTCTCTTCGAAAACAATGGACGTTGGATTACCCAACCGTAATTTTATTTAGGAAGTCGTGGGAGATATATCGTGAGTGCATCTAATGTAGCTGGTTCTTTTAATGTCGCTAAGTTTGGTGGTACAAGTGTTGCCAACTTTGAAGCAATGAGCCGTTGTGCTGCCATTATTGAAAACAACTCAAATACCAAGTTAGTCGTAAGTTCTGCGTGTTCAGGAGTAACTAATTTACTTGTTGAACTGGCAAACGGTGTTCAAGACAGAGCTCGTCGTCAAGAGGTGATGACCCAATTAACGGACATCCACAATGCAATTCTTGATCAACTTGCTGATCCAATCAGCGTCGAAAAAGAAGTTCACTCCATTCTTGATGACATTGCGAGCGCTGCCGAGGCTGCATCGTTTCAAACAAGCACTAAGTTAACCGATCACTTGGTCGCGTGCGGTGAATTGATGTCGACACACCTTCTTGCTCAAATCCTTCGCGAACGTGGTACATCCGCGGTTCGCTTCGATATAAGAGAAGTGATGCGCACCAATGATGATTTCGGCAAAGCTGAACCTCAGCTTGAAGAAATTTCAGTGCTAGCAAAAGAGAAACTGATTCCACTGTGCCAACAACAAGTTGTAGTCACACAAGGCTTTATTGGTGCAGATAGTGACGGTAATACAACAACCTTAGGTCGTGGTGGTAGTGATTACTCAGCTGCGCTTATTGCAGAGTCAGTACAAGCGATTGGCTTAGAGATTTGGACAGATGTTCCTGGCATCTACACCACCGACCCTCGCATCGCACCGAAAGCTTCTCCAATCCCAGAAATCAGCTTCAGTGAAGCCTCTGAGATGGCAAACTTTGGAGCGAAGATCCTGCACCCATCGACTCTCGTGCCAGCACTACGTCACCAAATTCCGGTATTTGTCGGCTCTTCAAAAGCACCAGAATTGGGTGGAACTTGGATTCGCCAGCAGGTAGAAAGCTCTCCACTATTCAGAGCCCTTGCCCTTCGCTGCAACCAAACCATGGTTACGCTTCGTAGCGCTAATATGTTCCATGCTTACGGCTTTCTCGCGAAAGTATTCGAGATCCTTGCTAAACATAAGATCTCGGTCGATCTTATCACCACCTCGGAGATCAGTGTTTCACTCACCCTAGATCAAACTGATACATCTGGTGGTGCACCTGAGTTACCAGAAGCAGCACGTCTTGAGCTAGAAGAACTTTGTTCAGTCGATGTGGAACATGACCTGTGTTTAGTGGCATTGATTGGTAATAACATGAGTGAAAGCAAAGGCTACGCTAAGCAAGTATTCAGCACCCTTGAAGATTTCAATTTGCGCATGATTTGTTACGGAGCAAGCCCTCATAACTTATGCTTCCTGCTCAATGAATCAGTATCTAAACAGGCGATTCAAAAACTGCATCAAGAGCTATTCGAATAAGGCGATACTGAATTAATAAGAGTTCAACGCTCAAAGTACAGATACAAAAAGGGTTGCAATTAAGCAACCCTTTCTATTTTTACAAGTAACTCGCGGATTTAATAGCTAGTTAATATTTGGACCTAGCCACTTCTCAGCTTCCAACATATTCCAACCCTTGCGGTCAGCATAGCTGTCTACTTGATCCTGTTGAATCTGAGCAATCGCAAAGTATCGAGAATCAGGGTGAGAGAAGTACATCCCAGAAACTGAAGCACCAGGCCACATCGCGTAGCTGGACGTCAGTGACATATCGATGGTCTTCTCAACATCCATCAACTCCCACAACGTGCCCTTCTCTGTATGCTCAGGGCAAGCAGGATAACCAGGAGCAGGACGAATACCTTGGTATTTCTCTCGAATCAGATCATCGTTAGATAAGTCTTCATCTGGAGCGTAACCCCAAATGTCCTTTCGCACCTCTTGGTGTAGGTATTCAGCAAACGCTTCAGCTAGTCGATCAGCCACAGCCTGAATCATGATGGCATTGTAGTCATCACCATTGGCCTTGTATTCATCCGCTAACTCACGCTCACCAATACCACCTGTCACTGCAAAGCCACCAATCCAGTCCGCTTTACCGCTTTCTTTTGGAGCAATGTAATCTGACAAACAGTAGTTAAAGCCTTTAGGCTTCTCAGTCTGTTGGCGAAGGTTATGTAGAACTTTGAGAACCTCAGTACGAGACTCATCGGTATACACCTCAATATCATCACCCACACTGTTGGCTGGGAACATCGCACACATACCACGGGCTTCGAGTAGCTTTTCTTTCTCTACACGATCCAGTAACTCGTTCGCATCTTTGAACAAACGTTTTGCCTCTTCGCCCACTTCTTCATGGTCAAGAATAGCTGGGTACTTACCGACTAATGACCATGTCATGAAAAATGGTGTCCAGTCGATGTAGTTGCGCAGTATTGCCACATCAAAATCATTGAATACATGTACACCCGGTTTAGCTGGTACTGGCGGGCTATATGCGTCCCAATCAATCGCCACTTTATTTGCGCGAGCTTGCTCGAGTGTCACTGGCTTAGTGCGAGGCTTCTTACGATTATGCTGATCGCGAACGCGCTCGTAGTCTAGGTCCAACTTCTCAACGAAGGCAGGTTTTAGCTCTTCAGAAAGCAGTGAGGTACATACGCCTACCGCACGAGAAGCGTTATTGACGTAGACCACAGGCTCTGAGTAATTCTGTTCAATTTTTACAGCAGTATGCGCCTTTGATGTCGTAGCACCACCAATCAATAATGGTAGTTTAAAGCCTTGTCTTTCCATCTCTTTGGCAACATGCACCATTTCATCAAGGGATGGAGTAATCAGACCCGACAGGCCAATAATATCGACGTTTTCTTCTTTCGCGACTTTGAGAATCTTTTCACATGAAACCATCACACCTAAGTCAATGATGTCATAGTTATTACACTGAAGAACGACGCCAACAATGTTCTTACCAATATCATGAACATCGCCCTTAACTGTCGCGAGAAGGATCTTACCGTTACTCGCGCCAACTTCTTTGGATGCATTTATGAACGGCTCCAAGTGGGCTACAGCTTGCTTCATTACACGGGCCGATTTAACAACTTGAGGGAGGAACATCTTGCCTGCACCAAACAAGTCGCCGACCACGTTCATGCCGTCCATTAACGGACCTTCAATTACCTCAATTGGTCGAGCTGAATTGACACGCGCTTCTTCAGTATCTTCAACGATGAAGTCAGTAATACCTTTGACCAAAGAGTGCTCTAAACGCTTCTCTACAGGCCAAGTACGCCACTCAAGTGCTGATTTATCTTCTACTTTACCAACTGCTCGTTCTAGATACTCGGTTGCCATATCAAGCAAACGTTCCGTCGAATCATCACGACGGTTTAGTACGACATCTTCAACAGCATCACGCAGATCTTCTGGCACGTTATCGTAAATTTCCAGCTGACCAGCGTTTACGATACCCATATCCATACCATTTTTAAAACAGTGGTATAAGAATACAGCGTGGATTGCCTCACGAACGTAGTTATTACCTCGGAATGAGAATGACACATTCGATACGCCACCCGAGATCATCGCATGAGGTAGGTCGCGCTTGATATCGCCTACTGCTTCAATGAAATCAACCGCATAATTGTTATGCTCTTCGATACCAGTCGCAACCGCGAAGATGTTTGGGTCAAAAATAATGTCTTCAGGTGGGAAGCCAACCTCATCAACAAGAATGTTGTAAGCATTGGTACAGATCTCGACTTTACGTTCACGTGTATCTGCCTGACCGACTTCATCGAACGCCATCACGATGACGGCTGCACCATAGCGGCGAACCAACTTCGCTTGCTCGACGAACTTCTCTTTACCTTCTTTTAGAGAAATGGAGTTAACGATGCCTTTACCCTGAATACATTTCAGACCGGCTTCAATAACCTCCCATTTTGATGAATCGACCATCACTGGGACTTTTGAAATCTCTGGCTCGGAGGCACATAGATTAAGGAATTTAACCATACACGCTTCAGCGTCTAGCATTCCTTCATCCATGTTGATATCGATGATCTGTGCACCATTTTCGACTTGCTCACGAGCAACACTCAATGCCTCATCGTAAAGCTCTTCTTTGATCAAGCGTTTGAAGCGTGCAGAACCGGTCACGTTCGTTCGCTCACCCACGTTTACAAACAGAGACTCTTTAGCAATGGTCAGAGGTTCTAAACCGGATAAACGACACGACACAGGTAGGTCCGGCAATTGGCGAGGAGTTACATCTTCAACCGCTTCTGCCATTTGGCGAATATGTTCTGGCGTAGTACCACAACAGCCACCAATCAGGTTCAAGAAACCACTTTCAGCCCACTCTTTAACGTGTTCAGCCATGTCTTCCGGTGAAAGGTCATACTCGCCAAATGCGTTAGGTAAGCCAGCGTTAGGGTGAGCAGAAACATAACTCTCTGAGATACGAGACATCTCGCCAACATACTCACGCAGCTCATCAGGGCCTAATGCACAGTTCAAACCAAACGAGATAGGCTTAACATGACGAAGGGCGTTATAGAAAGCTTCGGTCGTCTGCCCTGAAAGCGTACGACCTGATGCATCAGTAATAGTGCCGGAGATCATGACCGGTAAAGTGATGCCTACTTCTTCGAAAACAGATTCAACTGCAAAAGCACACGCTTTAGCATTGAGTGTATCGAAGATGGTTTCGATAAGAATAAGGTCTGAGCCACCTTTGATCAGCGCGCGAGTCGATTCAGAGTAGGCCTCGACTAACTCATCAAAACTCACATTACGATAACCCGGATCATTAACATCTGGAGAGATAGAACAAGTGCGGTTTGTTGGGCCTAAGACGCCGGCAACGAAACGAGGTTTTTCAGGAGTCTTTGCAGTCCATTCGTCAGCGGCTTCTCGTGCTAACTTGGCTGCTGCAAAGTTAATTTCTTCACTAAGGCTTTCCATATCGTAGTCGGCCATAGCAATGGTTGTAGCGTTAAAAGTATTGGTTTCAAGGATGTCTGCCCCAGCTTCCAAATATTGCGAATGAATATCTTTGATAAGCTTAGGTTGTGTAAGTACCAAAAGGTCATTGTTACCCTTTAAGTCACTATGCCAATCCGCAAAGCGTTCACCACGATAGTCTTGCTCTTCCAATTTATAGTCCTGAATCATGGTACCCATGCCACCATCAATCAGTAAAATTCGTTGCTTCAACAGAGCATCAATCTTTTGCCTTACATTACTTCCCACGGTACAACCTCATTCCTTTAATTATGCTTCCATCCTATCACACATTAAAAAGGAGTCTAGACGTCTAAAAGAGGAAATTGATTACCGAGTCCTGACAAAAAGTGTTTGCTATTTGAGCATGAGACAACGAAAATTCATATTCATACTTTGTTACATGTTGGTACCCCAATGTCGGTCTATTACACCTTATGCTTCTTGTCTGCTGCAGCCATGCTCATTGCCTTTGTTAATAGCAAAATTGGTAAAATGCAAACAACCATCGCCATCACAGCAGGCTCAATGATGCTGTCTCTATTAATTATCATTGCGGGCCAAAACAACTGGTTTCAATTAGCCGACATTGCTTCTGAAACGGTTGCCAGTATTAATTTTGAAGACTTCCTACTTAAAGGGATATTAGGCTTCCTACTATTTGCTGGCGGCTTAGGGATCAAACTCCCAAACCTTAAAGACCAAAAATGGGAAATCACAGTACTCGCACTCGGTGCGACTCTATTCTCGACCTTCTTTATTGGTTTTGTTCTTTATGGATTCTGTCAGTTCATCGGCATCCAATTCGATCTCATTTACTGCTTACTGTTCGGTTCTCTTATCTCACCAACCGATCCAATCGCTGTTTTAGCCATTGTAAAGAAACTCGATGCCCCAAAACGAATCTCGACTCAGATTGAAGGTGAGTCGCTATTTAACGATGGTTTTGGCTTGGTAATCTTCGTCACTCTATTCACCATTGCATTTGGTACAGAAGCACCGACAGTTGGCAGTGTGACTATGCTATTTGTCCAAGAGGCTATTGGCGGTATCGTTTATGGTTTTGCATTAGGTCTTATATTCCACTACCTAATCAGTAATACTGATGACCACTCAATGGAATTGCTACTAACTATTGGTGTCCCTACTGCGGGTTATGCTTTTGCTGAAGTCCTCCACGTATCAGGTCCATTAGCTATGGTGGTATCAGGCATCATGATTGGTAACTGGACTCGCTTTATAGGCTTCTCAAAAGAGAGTGAAGACCACTTAGACCACTTCTGGGAACTGATAGATGAGTTCTTAAATGGCGTGCTGTTCTTATTGATTGGTATGTCGATGCTGCTATTCAAATTCCACCAAGAAGACTGGATCTTAATGGCATTCGCAGTTCCTCTAGTATTGAGTGCACGCTACCTGAGTGTTTTCTTGTCCTACATTGGATTTAAGCGCTTTAGAACTTACAACCCATGGTCGATTAAGATTCTAACTTGGGGCGGCTTACGTGGAGGCTTAGCACTAGCAATGGCTCTATCAATCCCTTCCGGTATCTGGGTAATTGAAGACAAGGCAATAGATGTTAAAGAGATAATCCTTGTCATGACATACGCCGTAGTTGTGTTCTCTATTCTAGTTCAAGGCTCAACAATCACTCCTATGATAGAGAAAGCAAAACAAGCAGAGAAAGAGCTAGATTAACACCTAGATAGATTAACCAAGGCCACCTACTTTAGGTGGCCTTTTTTATACCTAATGAAAGTCAAACTCACCAATTCCCACACTGAAGCTATCGCTGAAAGGTATGCGTAGAACATAGAAGCTTATATAGATATTTGATACCACTATTATTGGAGTAATCGAAAGCCTTAATTGGGGGGAGTACTAAATTTGGCCGGAACTCTTTCAGGAAGTTAAGTAATACAGAGAACTCATTGTTCTGCACACTCACTAGCCTCCCCAGTAACCCACTCTCAAGTTATATTAGCTTCAATCGAAAGGCTTCAGCTTTCACCTGGAAACACAAAGAACGGGAATCAATGTCTCGCTAGAATAGCGTTAGTTATTAACTAGCAGAACTATAGAGCAAAATGAGTATTGAGTAGATAGAGATAACTTGGTGTCTCTAGCGTTACTTCTAAAAATGACAGGAATAATAAAGGCTCTAGCATTTTGCTGGGACGCGCAGTCTAAAGACTTAAATATGGCAGGAATGGAGAGATTAGACTGAGCTGGCGAGCTAGGGGAACGCGTAATTATTCCAACTTTGCTTCGCGAAAAAAACATCAGCATTTCTGCTGAGGCTTAGTATATAGCAAGAGTTGAGGCATAGACTCCCAACACGCACAGTTTTGGTAAGTAGGGGAATCCGCGGCTTTGCCAATAGAGTATTATTAGATTCAGAAAGCAAAAAGGCTCTAGCATTTCTGCTAGAGCCTTTTAATGTGGCAGGGGTGGAGAGATTCGAACTCCCAACACGCGGATTTGGAATCCGCTGCTCTGCCAATTGGAGCTACACCCCTAAAACTTTTTGTACTTTAGATTCGAAA
>NZ_VTYC01000081.1:0-780 GCF_013114115.1 Vibrio sp. 070316B
AGTCAGTCCTAAAAAGCAAATTCCATAAATAGAAGCGGCCAAGTCCAACAGGTATTTATCCATTGTGCTACGACAACGGATAAATACTTAAGCGTTATGTGCTTCAATACACTTGACAATAATTTAGTTGCATATATTATACCGACCATTGTTCGACCTTCTAAGTTTAAAGGTTTTCGGAAAGTCCCCCTTCACTAGTGGTATTGGTGGAGAAGCGACTAGCAAGCAACAAGCAAAAGCATGTTCTTGCTATTATGCCGGGCGCATAAATCCCCTTAAAGGGATTTACCAGTCTTACTTTAGAGAAAATCCTTAGAGGTACTTATGAAAATTAAGTTAGAAATCGAACTACACCCATCGTTAATCTTCTTCCTAGTGAAGCTGGTGTCTTTGGTTTAAAGTGGGGTACTGGGGCGAGACACCGCCCCCGTATTTTTCTTAAACTATCTCAAACATTCCTTAGTAGGCTTAGTACTAACCTTTAGTCATTCCTATCTAATTTTATTGAAAATCATTAATGTAAGTTTGCAATATTCATTGTGGAGTCTTTAACATGAATTTTCCTGCTGATATATTTAAAAATACTGTTCAAGAATCTCCTTTACAGTTTACTGGTGATCTGATGCGTTCGTTTTCGTTTCAGATGGAAACAGTTATCGCTGATGAAGTTCAGAAGTTTGATCTGCTCCAGTAAGACTGGACACCGCATTAAGCGACATATTGTTTTTCAAAGTTAACTGGGCTTAGATACCCAAGAGCACTGTGCCTTCTTGTTCGATT
>NZ_VTYC01000082.1:0-709 GCF_013114115.1 Vibrio sp. 070316B
CCCGGGCCTTGTACACACCGCCCGTCACACCATGGGAGTGGGCTGCAAAAGAAGTGGGTAGTTTAACCTTCGGGAGGACGCTCACCACTTTGTGGTTCATGACTAGGGTGAAGTCGTAACAAGGTAGCCCTAGGGGAACCTGGGGCTGGATCACCTCCTTATACGAAGATCTTCACGATAAGTGTCCACACAGATTGATGGTTTAATAAGTTAAGAGTAGGGAATACTTTTCCAGATGGGGCTATAGCTCAGCTGGGAGAGCGCCTCGCTGGCAGCGAGGAGGTCTGCGGTTCGATCCCGCATAGCTCCACCATCTTTAAGTGTTCTTATTTCTTTAGAATAGAAAGTAGAATCTTTAAAAATGGTTATTTCTTTTGAAATATCTAGCTCTTTAACAATTTGGAAAGCTGACTGATTTAAATAACGTAGTTATTTAAATCAAATTAAAAGTTCTCAATGTTTATCCTTTGGATAAACACAACAAACACATTCAAGTGTCTTGTATTCGATTCAAACTTGTTTGAATCACATTGAGTCCGGCAAACACGTAATAAGAACTAACCCTTCTTGTTACAACCAAAAACCTTGGTTGTTTACCATACATAAAGACCTCTTCGGGTTGTATGGTTAAGTGACTAAGCGTACACGGTGGATGCCTTGGCAGTCAGAGGCGATGAAGGACGTATTAACTTGCGATAAGCCCAGATTA
>NZ_VTYC01000083.1:0-695 GCF_013114115.1 Vibrio sp. 070316B
AGAATCGAGCTTGAAGCTTGAGAAAGGATCTGAGACTTAGTCATCTGAGTCGTTTCTTTCGCGAAATCGGTATCTTTAATACGGCTCTTAGATGCATTAACGTTTTCGTTAATGTTGTCTAAGTTGCTGATTGCGTGGTCGAAACGGTTTTGGAAAGCACCCAGTTCTGCACGGTGGCTGTCTACGTACTTAAGTGCAGCATCGATTACAGCTACAGACTCTTGTGCGCCGCCAACAGACGTTACGTCGATAGTATCAACGGTTACGTCTTTACCCGCTTGAATGCCTAGCTCGCCAGCAAGACCACCAGAGAAAGAAACATCGCCGCTCACTTTGTTGTTACCAGTGAACATTTGTAGCTTACCGTCTTCAGTTACAGACGCTTTCACAGAATCTTGTTGACCGTTGATGTAAGTCGCTAGCTCTTCGATGTCGTCACCCGCTTTTGCGTTGATGTCGATCTCTTGTGCTTGACCAAAGTTATCTGTGAACGACAGTTTTAGGTCGTTTGAACCCGCTTGAACGTTCCAGTCTTTGTCTTTAGCGTTCTCAGTTTGGTAGCTCTTACCACCCATCTGAGCGTTATCAGAGCGCATGTCTTTCAGTTGAAGCATTACCGCTTCACCGTTATCCGCACCGATTTGGAATGATTTAGTACCGTGAGTACCGTTAAGTAGCTTGTTACCACCAAAAGA
>NZ_VTYC01000084.1:0-695 GCF_013114115.1 Vibrio sp. 070316B
AGAATCGAGCTTGAAGCTTGAGAAAGGATCTGAGACTTAGTCATCTGAGTCGTTTCTTTCGCGAAATCGGTATCTTTAATACGGCTCTTAGATGCATTAACGTTCTCGTTAATGTTGTCTAAGTTGCTGATAGCGTGGTCAAAACGGTTTTGGAAAGCACCTAGCTCTGCACGGTGGCTGTCTACGTACTTAAGTGCTGCATCGATTACTGCTACAGACTCTTGTGCGCCGCCAACAGACGTTACGTCGATAGTATCAACGGTTACGTCTTTACCCGCTTGAATGCCTAGCTCACCAGCAAGACCACCAGAGAAAGACACATCGCCGCTCACTTTGTTGTTACCAGTGAACATTTGTAGCTTGCCGTCTTCAGTCACAGACGCTTTAACAGAATCTTGCTGACCGTTGATGTAAGTCGCTAGCTCTTCGATGTCGTCACCCGCTTTTGCGCTGATGTCGATTTCTTGTGCTTGACCAAAGTTGTCAGTGAACGACAGTTTTAGGTCGTTAGAGCCCGCTTGTACGTTCCAGTCTTTGTCTTTAGCGTTCTCAGTTTGGTAGCTCTTACCACCCATCTGAGCGTTATCAGAACGCATGTCTTTCAGTTGAAGCATTACCGCTTCACCGTTATCCGCACCGATTTGGAATGATTTAGTACCGTGAGTACCGTTAAGTAGCTTGTTACCACCAAAAGA
>NZ_VTYC01000085.1:0-625 GCF_013114115.1 Vibrio sp. 070316B
GAATGTGTTTGTGTTGTGTTTATCCAAAGGATAAACATTGAGAACTTTTAATTTGATTAACTCTTAGAGTTAATCAGTCAGCTTTCCAAATTGTTAAAGAGCATGTATTCCGAAGAATGCATTTTCTAAAGACTCTCACAGTCGAAAAAACCAACCAACGACATAAGAAGTGGTTTGGAGTTTTAACTTCCAAGAATATTTAGAGAATGGTGGGCGATACCGGGCTCGAACCAGTGACCCCCTGCTTGTAAGGCAGGTGCTCTCCCAACTGAGCTAATCGCCCACTAAAAGTTTTAATTCCTTCGTGGAGAAAGAATGGTGGGTCGTGCAGGATTCGAACCTGCGACCAATTGATTAAAAGTCAACTGCTCTACCAACTGAGCTAACGACCCAATGGTATCCCGTAGGGGAGTCGAACCCCTGTTACCGCCGTGAAAGGGCGGTGTCCTAGGCCTCTAGACGAACGGGACACTGGATTGAAGAACTTGGGAGTTCTTCGTCTCTTTTACTTTCTAAACCTAATCAATCTGTGTGGACACTTATCGTGAATATCTTCGTATAAGGAGGTGATCCAGCCCCAGGTTCCCCTAGGGCTACCTTGTTACGACTTCACCCCAGTCATGAA
>NZ_VTYC01000086.1:0-616 GCF_013114115.1 Vibrio sp. 070316B
CAAGACCAATGGCTAACGATAGAGTTCAGTACGGTGAAAGAGCTACCACGCTCGAACTTCTTCCAAGGGCCAGTGGTTGCAGACAACGATGACCTCACCTGTCTAGTGGATGCGGGCACTTATTTAGATAAGTTGGATGGTATTGCTATTAACTTGCAGGTGAGTATGGATATCTCTGGTGAAGAGGTCACCCCAGCTTACTTGACGTACGGTGGCAACAACTACATGCGCAGTCGTACACCGGGCTCGTTAACCGATGGCGAGACGGGCATCAAAGATGAGTTGGTGTCGTACTCTACGCGCTTCTGGGATGTATCGAATGGTAACTTCTTTGCTAAAGACAGCTATCGTCAGCAAATGAAGGCCAACATCATGACAGACGAAGAGAGTCAGTCGGCGTTTTTGAACCCAACGTATGCCTTTAAAGAGAGAAGTGTCGCGGCTTCAGGTTGGAGATTGTCCGTGAAGCTGGGTGACCGATACGGTGAGATAGTAGACCTTGAAGGTTTGGATGATATAGAGCTTATTATTAAGCACCGATACTACTCCCGCAATGCAGAGACGTGTGGCGGAGGAGACTCAGGCCCACTGATCTTGCTAAGGTAACCAACAATAG
>NZ_VTYC01000087.1:0-615 GCF_013114115.1 Vibrio sp. 070316B
ACAACCCGAAGAGGTCTTATGTATGGTAAACAACCAAGGTTTTTGGTTGTAACAAGAAGGGTTAATTCTTATTACGTGTTTGCCGGACTCAATATGATTCAAACAAGTTTGAATCGAATACAAGACACTTGAATGTGTTTGTGTTGTGTTTATCCAAAGGATAAACATTGAGAACTTTTAATTTGATTAACTCGTAGAGTTAATCAGTCAGCTTTCCAAATTGTTAAAGAGCTTGATTCAATAATTGAACCATTTTTAAAGATTCTTAAGGAAGAACACTTAAAGATGGTGGAGCTATGCGGGATCGAACCGCAGACCTCCTGCGTGCAAGGCAGGCGCTCTCCCAGCTGAGCTATAGCCCCATCTAGGTCGATATTGGTGGGTCTGAGTGGACTTGAACCACCGACCTCCCGCTTATCAGGCGAGCGCTCTAACCAGCTGAGCTACAGACCCAATATCGTCTCTTAACTTATCTAAACCGTATCAATCTGTGTGGACACTTATCGTGAACATCTTCGTATAAGGAGGTGATCCAGCCCCAGGTTCCCCTAGGGCTACCTTGTTACGACTTCACCCCAGTCATGAACCACAAAGTGGTGAGCGTCCTCCCCGAAA
>NZ_VTYC01000088.1:0-583 GCF_013114115.1 Vibrio sp. 070316B
GCCGTTATTAAAAGTAACTTTGAGAGAACTACTTGGTTTTCCGAGACGTCGGAAACCGCAATACCGGAAAATCAATTGGAGAAATCACCATGGCAGTGAATGTAAATACCAACGTTTCAGCGATGACTGCGCAACGTTACCTAAACAACGCAAACAGCGCACAACAAACATCAATGGAGCGTCTAGCTTCTGGCTCTAAAATCAACAGCGCAAAAGATGATGCTGCGGGCCTACAAATCTCTAACCGTTTGAACGTTCAAAGCCGCGGCTTAGACGTTGCTGTTCGTAACGCGAACGACGGTATCTCTATTGCACAAACCGCTGAAGGTGCAATGAACGAGACGACTAACATCCTGCAACGTATGCGTGATCTTTCTCTACAATCTGCGAACGGCTCAAACTCTAAGTCTGAGCGTGTAGCGATTCAAGAAGAAGTAACAGCACTGAACGACGAGCTTAACCGTATCGCGGAAACGACGTCTTTTGGTGGTAACAAGCTACTTAACGGTACTCACGGTACTAAATCATTCCAAATCGGTGCGGATAACGGTGAAGCGGTAATGCTTCAACTGAAAGACATGCG
>NZ_VTYC01000010.1:0-130712 GCF_013114115.1 Vibrio sp. 070316B
ACGTATAAAAGTGAAACTAAAAGGCCTGACTCCGATAGAATATCGAACTCAGGCCTTGAAAGCCGCTTAACAGAAATGTCCAACTTTACGGGGTCACTTCACAATCTGATAGGGCTTTCTAATTGAGTGCAGATTAGCTGCTTACGCTTTTGCTGTTTTCTGGGTCACTTGCGATTCAATCACGCCATCTTCCACCTGAGTGGTGATCACTTCACCGACTTCGACATCGTTAATCGATGACACAGTCTTGCTCGAAGCTGAATGAGTAATGCTGTAACCACGCTTTAGGGTTGCCAGTGGACTAACGGTCTCTAATTTCTCGGCAGCCATCGCTAGCTGGTGGCGAGTGGTGAGCAGTGTCTTATCCATCGCATCCAATAGCTTTTGCTCTGAACGCTGCAGATGCAGTTTTTGTTCACCCAAGCGCTTAACTGGCGAATTCAATTGAAGCTGATGTTGCTTACGCTCGACACGCTGTGCATGCTGCTTTAGGTATTGAGCCATACCGCGACGCAGACGCATATCTAGATCATCAAGTTGCTGGCTTTGCTTTTGCAGTTGGTAGCTTGGATGTTGTCTTTCTAAGCGGTGTTTCAATGCTTGAGTCGATTGCGCTTGCTTGATTAATACGTGGCGAATCGCACTGACTAAGCGAGCACGTTTAGAGGCAAAAGCTTGTTCTTTATGACTGTTGTCACGGCTAACCAATTCAGCCGCAGCGGATGGAGTAGGGGCTCGCATATCGGCAACGAAATCGGCAATAGTAACATCCACTTCGTGACCAACGGCGCTGATGATCGGGATTTGGCTTGCGGCAATAGTGCGAGCAACGATCTCGTTGTTGAAGCACCATAGGTCTTCCAGTGAGCCGCCACCACGGCCGACGATTAGCACATCACACTCATTACGCTCATTGGCACGTCCAATCGCCTGAGCAATCTGAATCGCCGCCTCTTCGCCTTGAACCATGGTTGGGTACACCACCACAGGTAACGAAGGGTCACGACGCTTAAGTACGTCCAAGATATCGTAGAGAGCGGCACCGGTTTTAGAGGTGACAACACCAACGCGCTTTGGATGCTCAGGAAGAGCTTGCTTACTCGATTGAGCGAACAGCCCTTCTGCGGCGAGGTTCATCTTCAGCTTTTCAAACTCTTGCTGAAGTTTACCGTCACCTTCTGGCTGCATGCTTTCGATGATAAGTTGGTAGTCACCGCGTGGCTCATAGAGAGACAGGCGAGCTTTAACTAATACTTGATTGCCGTTCTGAGGCTTAAAGGTGACTCGGCGGTTATTGCCACGAAACATGGCGCACTTAACTTGAGCGCGAGAATCTTTAAGGGTGAGGTACCAGTGACCAGAGACAGGTGCAGAGAAGTTTGAGATTTCACCAACGAGCCACACTATTCCCATTTCGTTTTCTAATAGGAGACGAACCTCTGAGTTGAGGCGAGAAACAGTAAAGATGTTTGGATTAGTCATAGAAGCACTATCTTTCCTTGCAGGAAGGTCTTTCTTGTAATCTCACAGGGCGTGAGTATGGAAGATAGCGGCAATATAATACATATCAAGGGGGTAAATGCAAATTAAAAATACAAAAATGTGTAGCCAAGCGATTTCCCCGTGCGTATAATCCCTCCGCAATATCTAATCCAAAGCACTTCATTATGCGAAACGATGAAGTCGGATTTTTCTTTCTACTCCTCAATTGTGAGATATTGCAAATGCTAAGAATTGCCAAAGAAGCGCTGACATTCGATGACGTACTACTCGTGCCAGCTCACTCCACTGTTCTCCCAAACACAGCTGATCTTCGCACTCAGTTGACTAAAAACATTTCACTGAACATCCCTATGATTTCTGCGTCGATGGATACCGTGACGGAAGCTCGTCTGGCTATCGCACTCGCGCAAGAAGGTGGCATTGGCTTTATCCACAAGAACATGTCTATCGAGCAACAAGCTGAAATGGTTCGCCAGGTTAAAATTTACGAAGCAGGTGTGGTTTCTCATCCTGTAACTGTAAGCCCTGACGCAACGATTGCTGACGTTGTTGCCCTGACTGAGAAGCACGGTTTTGCTGGCTTCCCTGTAGTGACTGAAACAAACGAACTGGTTGGTATCATTACTGGCCGTGACGTTCGCTTTGTAACAGACCTTTCTAAGAAAGTTGACGTAGTAATGACGCCTAAATCGCGTCTAGCTTCTGTTAAAGAAGGTGCAACTCGCGAAGAAGTTCAAGAGAAAATGCACGAAGCACGTGTTGAAAAAGTACTTGTTGTAAATGATGACTTCCAACTAACAGGAATGATCACTGCAAAAGACTTCCACAAAGCAGAACGTAAACCAAACGCTTGTAAAGATGAGCGCGGCAGCCTACGTGTAGGTGCAGCTGTTGGTGCTGGTGCTGGTAATGAAGAGCGTGTTGCTGCTCTTGTTGAAGCTGGCGTAGACGTTCTACTTATCGACTCTTCACACGGTCACTCTGAAGGCGTACTTAACCGTATCCGTGAAACTCGCGCTGCATACCCAGATCTACAAATCATCGGTGGTAACGTAGCAACTGGCGCTGGCGCTCGTGCTCTTATCGAAGCGGGTGTAAGTGCAGTTAAAGTTGGTATCGGCCCTGGTTCTATCTGTACAACTCGTATCGTTACTGGTGTTGGTGTTCCTCAAGTAACAGCAATCGCAGACGCAGCGGAAGTTGCAAACGAATACGGTATTCCAGTAATCGCAGATGGCGGTATCCGTTTCTCTGGTGATATCTGTAAAGCTATCGTTGCTGGCGCATCTTGTGTGATGGTTGGTTCAATGTTCGCAGGTACTGAAGAAGCACCAGGTGAGGTTATCCTTTACAACGGTCGTTCTTACAAGTCTTACCGTGGTATGGGTTCTCTTGGCGCTATGTCTCAAGGTTCTTCTGACCGTTACTTCCAATCTGACAACGCTGCAGACAAGCTTGTTCCAGAAGGTATTGAAGGTCGTATCGCATACAAAGGTCGTCTAAAAGAGATCGTTCACCAACAAATGGGTGGTCTACGCTCGAGCATGGGCCTAACAGGTTCTGCGACGATTGAAGACATGCGTACTAAAGCTGAGTTTGTTCGTATCTCTGGTGCGGGCATGAAAGAATCTCACGTACACGATGTTCAAATCACTAAAGAAGCACCTAACTACCGTTTAGGTTAATAATACGTCCAAACGTTTGAATAATGTGCTGATTAAGTCGGCACATTACTATACCAATCGTAGTAAATAACTGGTCATCCTAGCTTGTTAAAAACCTCGATAACTTCGTTAGGATTTTTGATTGTAGAATAACTACTTATCAGAAAATCCTGCCTTGTTCTCAAGCTTTTTTCCTGCGCTATTCCTGAACACTTACTTACTGTGATTGGTATTATATCTACCACCTGTTTTGTTGAACGTATGATTTTGCAAAACACGAGGTTAAAGATATCTAACGAAAACGTTTGCTTTATTTCTTGAAGAGTTAATCAGAGGTGAGTAAACTCGCCTCCGTTTGATCACATAGCCAATAAGACTGCTTAAAATGACTAAAAATATTCATGACCAACGTATTCTAATTCTAGACTTCGGTTCTCAATACACACAGCTAGTTGCTCGTCGTATTCGTGAGATCGGTGTTTACTGTGAACTTTGGAGCTGGGACGTAGACGAAGCGGATATTCGTGAATTCAATCCAGACGGTATCATCCTATCTGGTGGCCCTGAAAGTGTAACGGAAGAGAACTCTCCACGTGCACCTCAGTACGTGTTTGATTCAGGTGTTCCTGTATTTGGTATCTGCTACGGCATGCAAACTATGGCTGAGCAACTTGGCGGCAAAGTAGCAACGTCTACTGAGCGTGAGTTCGGCTACGCAGCGGTACAAGTAACTGGCGAATCAGCACTTTTCGCTGATCTTGAGTCTACTCAAGATGTTTGGATGAGCCACGGTGACAAAGTGGTTGAGATCCCAGCTGATTTCACAAAGATCGCTGAAACAGACACTTGCCCATACGCAGCAATGGCAAACGAAGAGAAGAAATACTTCGGTGTTCAATTCCACCCAGAAGTAACACACACTAAGAACGGCCTGAAAATGCTTGAGAACTTCGTTCTTAACGTTTGTGGTTGTGAAGGTCTGTGGACTTCAGCTTCAATCATTGAAGATGCAGTTGCACGTATTAAAGAGCAAGTAGGTGACGACGAAGTTATCCTTGGTCTTTCTGGTGGTGTTGATTCATCAGTAGTTGCAATGCTTGCGCACCGCGCTATCGGTGACAAACTAACGTGTGTATTCGTAGATAACGGCCTTCTTCGTCTGAACGAAGCTGATCAAGTTATGGAGATGTTTGGCAACAAGTTTGGCCTAAACATCATCAAGGTTGATGCTGAAGATCGTTTCCTTAAAGCACTTGAAGGTGAAGCTGAGCCGGAAGCTAAGCGTAAGATCATCGGTCACGTATTCGTAGATATCTTCGATGAAGAGTCTAAGAAACTGTCTAATGCTAAGTGGCTTGCTCAAGGTACTATCTACCCAGACGTAATCGAGTCTGCTGCATCTAAGACTGGTAAAGCACACGTAATCAAATCTCACCACAACGTTGGTGGCCTTCCTGATGATATGGAAATGGGTCTTGTTGAGCCTCTACGTGAGCTGTTTAAAGATGAAGTACGTAAGATCGGTCTAGAACTTGGTCTTCCATACAACATGCTTTACCGCCACCCATTCCCGGGTCCAGGTCTAGGTGTTCGTGTTCTTGGTGAAATCAAGAAAGAGTACTGTGATCTACTGCGTCGCGCAGATGCTATCTTCATTGAAGAGCTTCACGCTGCTGACCTTTACCACAAAGTATCTCAAGCATTCACGGTATTCCTACCAGTACGTTCAGTTGGCGTAATGGGCGATGGCCGTAAGTACGATTGGGTTGTATCTCTACGTGCTGTAGAAACGATCGACTTCATGACTGCTCATTGGGCGCACCTACCATACGACTTCCTAGGTAAGGTTTCTAACCGCATTATCAACGAAGTTGATGGCATTTCACGTGTTGTTTACGACATCTCTGGTAAGCCACCAGCAACTATCGAGTGGGAATAATCTCTTAGAGATTTAACCGATATTTGATATAGCTATTAAAAGCCTCGAACTCAGTTCGGGGCTTTTTTATTTCTAACACCCGTAGGTAATGGTCGTGGTTTGAGGGGGATTGAGCGTAAGAAACCAAATTAGTTGGAAACTAGATATCAGCTCAAGAAACCATGAGACGCATTGTTACCTTCAACTATACATAAAACTATCACTCGCACTTTTTATAAAATCACACCGCAACAGCTAGGCCATTTGTCACGTGCCGCATACTCTTTGATGGACTTATTAAGGACAGATAAGAGAATCCACCATGTTAAAAATCAAATATTTGGCGACAGTATTGGGCTGCACTTTAGCAGCACAAAGTCATGCGTCTTTGAACATTCAACCTGATCCGCAAAACCCGAATGGTTACCTTATTGAGAAGTCGGCTTTACAAGCTGCTGAGCAAGCGAAAACCTCGGACCCTATGTATGCGATCTGGTCACAGGCACTACAAACTCGTTCGAACACCATCGTTGAAGCGATTGAACCCGGTTTATCTTCCAACCCTGAGAACGTAAAGCGGGTTGAGCGCGTATTCCCTCAATCTGAATGGGATTTCCTTACTCAGATGGCTGCGCCTGAATACACTTACACTCGTTTCTTACGCGCGATTGGTAAATTCCCCGCGTTTTGTGGAGAGTACACTGATGGTCGTGATTCTGACGCCATCTGTAAGAAATCCATCATCACAGCCTTTGCTCATTTCTCTCAAGAGACGGGCGGTCACATCGCGATAGACAACACCTCTGATAACCCATTGGCTCTCGAAGAGTGGCAGCAAGCGCTGGTACATGTTCGTGAGATGGGGTGGTCTGAAGGGCAAGAAGGTTACACAACTGGCTGTGGTCAGAACGATTGGCAAAATGCACGCTGGCCATGTGCGGCAGGGCAGGGTTATTTCGGCCGTGGTGCAAAACAGCTTTCTTACCACTTTAACTACGGCGCTTTCTCTGAAGTAATGTTCGATGGTGATGCAACGGTTCTGCTGAATAATCCGGGCCTAGTTGCAGATTCATGGTTGAACTTGGCTTCGGCTATATGGTTCTTCTTAACGCCACAAGCACCGAAGCCAGCGATGCTGCATGTTATTGACCGTACTTGGACACCATCTCAACGTGAACTGGATGCGGGCATTGGTTATGGCTTTGGTACCACCATCAACGTAATCAACGGTGGTATTGAGTGTGGTGAACAGAATAAAGATAAAGGCCAACCGGTTAACCGCATTCGTTACTGGGAAGGGCTAGCTGCGCACTACCAGATCCCTGTTGAAGCAGACGAAAAGAATACCTGTTGGCAGCAAACGCCATACGGAAGCTTGAACCTCAACGGCGCAACAGATGTGCTGTACACCAACTGGGATGGCAACTGGAAATACTACGCAGATCGCCCAGAAGGTTACTCATTTGAGTGTGAGTTAGTCGGCTTCCAAACTGCATACTCTGCATTAGTACCGGGCGATTACGAGAAGTGTGTGACTAACTTCTATGGATCTCATGCAAGTTGGCCTGAAGTGAAGGTGGTCGATAAGCTTGATCCGGTAGACCCAGGAACCGACCCTGGTGGTAACGGCTGGAGTGCGACTAAGGTTTACAACGCCGGTGACCAAGTGACTCACAACGGCGCAACCTACGAAGCGAAATGGTGGACACAAGGGGATGACCCTGCCAATGGTGGCCCTTGGAAACTAGTAGCAGGTGAGCCAACACCACCAGTTGTGACAGATCCAACGCCTGTTGATCCTGCTCCTGTCGATCCAGAACCAGTAGACCCAACACCCGTTGAACCGCCTGTGACAGAGCCACCAGTGGTTGTCGATCCATCTGAATTTATTACGTGGCAAGCCGGTGTTAGCCAAGTGAGTAATGGCGATAAAGTGACGCATAACGGTAAGTGCTTCGTGGCTAAAAACGGCCCAGGTGTTTGGGAAAGCCCAGTTCAATCGAATTGGTTCTGGGATGAAATCAGCTGCAATTAATCATTCAGCCAATTAAGTACCTTAACTGATTAATCAAAGCCGAAAGTGATTGCTTTCGGCTTTTGCGTTTCGGCTTTACGTTCCTCGATGATCTAACGTGACACTTCTTAGCTGAATGCTAATTTTCCATTTAGAGAATAAAGTCCTGTACAAATGCTTTTTGTGAATTTATATTCACTTTTAAATTATACTTATTCTTTATTTTAGGGTTAAGGTTTACCTATGGAACAGACAGATATCACGTCACTCATCCCCATTGTTATTACTTTGGTGTTGTCGTTGGCGACAAGGAATGTAGTGATTGGCCTTTTTGCTGGCGTACTCAGTGGTGTAGCTATGCTCACCGGAATGTTTAGTGAACTAAACCCTCTTGATACCTTTGGGACCATGGTCAAAGGCTACCTAGTGCCACAGCTTACTGATAGCTACAATGCTGGCGTCATTATGCTGTTGGTATTCATCGGTGGCTTTGTTGCTTTGATGGAGAAGTCGGGTGGTGGTGTCGCGTTTGCCAAGCGTGTGACGGAGTGGGTAAGTAACAAGTGCCAAGCTCAACTGTCTGCTTGGTTTGGAGGAATCGTGATATTTTTCTCTGACTTAGGTACTCCGTTAATTGTTGGTCCTGTCTTTCGTCCCCTTTTCGATAAACTGAAACTTTCTAGACAGAAACTGGCATTCATCATTGACTCAACATCATCACCTGTCGCGATCCTTATCCCTTTTATCGGGTGGGGTGTTTACATCATGAGTCTGATTCAAAAAGAGTTTACGGCTTTGAATGTCAACATGTCTGATTGGGATGCTTTTATCGGTGCGATTCCTTTTCAGTTCTACGCATTCTTAGCGATTTTCATTGTTCCTTTGGTTTCAGTTAAAGGTTTAGACTTCGGACCAATGGCAAAAGCGGAACGTGATTGCCAAGCCGGAATCAACTCTGGCGTGAACAGCGAATCACTCAATCCTTTCTCGCATAAAAATGCAAAGGCCTCTTTTGTTTGGGCACCATTGTTAGTGATGCTGGTGGTATTGTGTGCCATGTTAGTTCCACAAGGTTTCCCATTTCAAAAGGTCGCGGGCTCATCATTCAGAGCAGCACTGTCTTCGGCTTATTTCTTTGCCGCGATTACCTTGATCTCGCTGATGGCTTACTACGGCGTGAGAAAACTGTCGGATGGCGTTTCTGTGTACCTAAAAGGCATGGGTAACATGATGCCGGTTGCGATTATTTTGGTACTGGCGTGGGCATTAAGCACGATTGGTAAAGAGTTAGGTGCAGCGGCTTATATTGCAGAACAAGCGCAGAGCGGTTTCCCTTACTGGTTAGTGCCTGCTGTTGCTTTCTTGTTGTCGGCTATCATCTCATTCGCTACGGGCTCTTCGTGGGGAACCTTTGCCATCATGATGCCGTTGGTTATCCCAACCGCGATTGCCACTGATGCGCCGCTGTTGGTTGCGATTGGTGCGGTGCTTTCCGGTGGTTTGTTTGGTGATCACTGCTCACCAATATCTGAAACCACCATCCTCTCTTCAACAGGTGCCGGATGTGACCAGTTTGAACACTTTAAGACGCAGTTACCTTACGCATTAATGAACGGTTGTATTGCTTTAGTGAGCTTTGTTGTCGCAGGCTTAACTGGTAGCTCGTTGGTTGTGTTAGGTGCGCTTGTCGCTCAATTGGTTGTGGTGACACTGCTAGCCAAGCGCGACGCGAGTAAAAATGCATCTTCAGAAGTTCAATCTCAAGTGTCTGAATCTAAACCACAACAAGCATAATTTAAGATTTCAACTGAGAGACTAGATATGGGATGCGAGTAAACGAGTATCGAAGAGCTCGCTCTATCGTTGTTTATTTGATACCTCGCACCTCCCTTTTTCTATCCGTCATTCCCTATAGCGAGGCACGAGCGTAGTAGGGAATCTCTTGCGTTTGACGTTGGTGGGGATACCTAAAGGAGATTCCAGACATCTCGTCCCTCGATTCTGGAATGACGGTTGAGTGAGTAGATACGGGATGCGAGTAAACGAGCAACGAAGAGCTCGCTCTCTATTGTCTAAGTTTGATGCTAAGGGCTCTCGCTTACTCAAATCTGGAGATTCTTTTCTCATCCCGCATCTCGTTCCCCGCATCTAAGTTACACTCGTTTCTTCCTAACCATCTCAACATGCACTCCATTCGTCATTCCCTGTAGCGAGGCACGAGCGTAGTAGGGAATCTCTTGTGTTTATCGTTGGTGTGGATATCTAAGGAGATTCCAGACATCTCGCCCCTCGATTCTGGAATGACGACTTAAGGAGCAGATACGGGATACGAGTGAGCGAGTGGCGAAGAGCGCACTCTCTATTGTTTTTCGTATCTCGAATCCTGTTTACTCGAATCTAAACACGCTCTTCGCA
Organism: Vibrio sp. 070316B; assembly: GCF_013114115.1. Taxonomy (NCBI): domain Bacteria; kingdom Pseudomonadati; phylum Pseudomonadota; class Gammaproteobacteria; order Vibrionales; family Vibrionaceae; genus Vibrio; species Vibrio sp. 070316B. The sequence continues at coordinate 9,515 of NZ_VTYC01000010.1, forward strand.
TCCTGTATCCCGTTACTCGCATCTTTTCTATAGCGTGGTAGGGAATCTCCAACGCATAGCTTCCGTGAATGTAAACCGCAGAAACCAAATTAAAATCCCAATAAGATCATTTCAACAACCTTAGTTTTCGATAACTGGATTATCCCAAAATCGATTTATCAATTAAAATTTTCTTACAATTTTTATTGGTTTTTTTTAACCCCCTATTTGATAAAGGTAAATTCGCAATGTCGACCAAACTAGCTAACCCAGCGCCGTTAGGCTTAATGGGTTTCGGTATGACCACTATTCTTCTTAATATCCACAACGCAGGTTTCTTTCCACTAGATTCAATGATCCTTGCGATGGGTATTTTTTACGGTGGTTTAAGCCAAGTTATCGTTGGCACAATGTGTTTCAAACGTGGTGACACGTTCGGTACAACTGCATTTACCTCTTACGGCCTATTCTGGTTGTCTCTAGTTGGTCTAATCGTAATGCCTTACATGGGCCTACCAGCAAGCCCAGCAGCATTCATGGGTTGGTACCTACTTCTATGGGGCATCTTCACAGGCTTCATGTTCATCGGTTCTCTATGCTACCCAGTAGCGAAGCAAGTAGTATTCGGCTCACTGACTATCTTGTTCTTCCTACTTGCAGCTCGTGATTTCACAGGTAGCCAACTAATCGGCACTATCGCTGGTTTCGAAGGTATCTTCTGTGGCGCTTCAGCTATCTACTTCGCAATGGCACAAGTAATCAACAACGAATACGGCCGCACAGTACTGCCAATCGGTGAGAAGAAAGCACCTCAAATGGCAACACAAGAAATCGCTGCATAATCTCGCGTTTCTTAGAAATATAAAAAAAGGGTTAGCCATGGCTAACCCTTTTTTGCATTTGCTCTAAAGAAAAACAGAATCTAGAGCAACTTATTACTTAAAAGCTGTAGTTGAAGGCCTTACGCTGAAGGCTGTTCTACTGGCTTGCTGTCTGCCACTTCAGCTTCTGGCGACTTACCCGTCTTACGCTTGTACTTCTCTTCCCAGTAAGTTGCACCTTTGATGCCTAGTTTTACAGGGTTGAATGTGTACTCGGTAACGCCTTTACTCTGTTGCTCTTCGTAGTCAGCCAAAGCTTTTAGCGCAGGCTTAGACATGAAGAAGATGATCAGAATACCAACGATGTTTAACCATGCCATCAAGCCAACACCAACGTCACCCATTGCCCATGCAAGGTTCGCTGTTTTAACTGTGCCATAGAAAACCGCAGTGATAAGAACAAGTTTAAGTACGAACATCATGCCAGGGATCTTGATGGTACGACGTAGGTAAGCAATGTTCGTTTCTGCAATGTAGTAGTAAGCAAGAATCGTTGTAAATGCGAAGAAGAACAGAGCAAATGCGATGAATGGCTTACCAACACCTGGTAGTGCGCTTTCAATCGCTAGCTGCGTAAATACAGGGCCGTTTGCACCAACGTTTGCTGCTAGGTTTTGTACAAGGAATACGCCTTCTGCGCCGCCGTGTACGTTGTAAGCACCAGTGATGATGATCATGAACGCCGTAGCAGAACAAACTAGCAGTGTATCGATGTAGATAGAGAATGATTGAACCAAACCTTGCTGAGCTGGGTGATCAACACTTGCTGCCGCAGCTGCGTGAGGACCAGTACCTTGACCCGCTTCGTTTGAGTAAACACCACGTTTAACACCCCAACCAATCGCAGCACCGAAGCCAGCCATAGGTGTGAATGCATCACCAACAATCATAGAGAACACAACAGGAACTTGGCTGATGTTTAGTAGGATGATAACGAACGCGATGATGATGTAAGCCAATGCCATGAATGGAACAACGATTTGCGTGAAGTTCGCAATACGCTTAACACCACCGAAGATGATGAAACCAAGGATGATAGCGACAACAGTACCAGTGAAAATTTTAGCGAAACTGAATGTACCGACAGCTGTTTCGATCATTGCGCCTGAACCAAATGCAGCTTCTACAGCGTTACCGATGCTGTTTGACTGAACACCTGGAAGTAAAATACCACAAGCAAAAATCGTCGCGATTGCAAAGATCCATGCGTACCACTTCTGACCCATCGCTTTCTCGATGTAGTAAGCCGGACCACCACGGAACTGGCCTTCGTCTTCTTCTTTGTAGATTTGCGCTAGCGTAGATTCTGCAAACGCAGTTGCTGCACCAAAGAAGGCTACAACCCACATCCAGAATACTGCACCAGGGCCACCGAAACCGATAGCAGCAGCAACACCTGCAATGTTACCTGTACCTACACGGCCAGATAGCGAAACAGCAAGAGCTTGGAAAGATGAGATACCTTTATTCGAACTTTTACCAGATAGTAACAAACGCCACATTTCAAAGAAGTGACGGATTTGTACAAATCGAGTCATGACCGAGTAGAACAAACCAGCACCTAAACATAGATAGATAAGTACTGGACTCCAGATTATTCCATTCAAAAAATCAACGAATGACTGCATGAGTATTTTCCCTGTTAGTTTTACTTGTGATTGTTTTTCGAACAACACAATACTTCACTTGTAACCTGAGTGTTAAATTATTTAACTGCGCATTCGGATTACTGTGACATAAAGCATGTTGTGGGAGCGAATTGTTAACGCTTAGTGCTATTTCGATAATTGTTCCATTTGAAATTAAATGCAACTGGTTGCTTTTGGTCGGGTTTTGCAAAGTGCATCAATAGTGATTAATACAAAAGTGTGAGTTGCTTGAAGGATTCAGAATGGGGTGAGAGCGAAAATTGCTCTTTTAGCCGATTGGCAGTAACGGCTATAACTGACGGGATGTTATCAATAAGTTAGAATATATCACCTCTATTTAGAGCACTGACAGCTTTAAGAGGAGGTTTTCTTTTGAAGGAGGGGATGGCAAGAGGGCACGCGATATCCGCAGCCGTGCCCAGTTAAAAGCCTGTTTTAAACAACATTGAATCCCTGTTTTATCAACTTTTGAGTGAATTCAGACTGGGTATCTGTTTCGCCATGAATCAAATGTACTTCTTTGGGGGCCACAGGAATGCCAGCAATAAAGCGCTTGAGATCTTCTTGGTCGGCGTGAGCAGAGTAGCCAGACATGCCATGAATTTGAGCATTCACCTCCACTTGCTTGTCGTCGATCGATACTTGCATTTCATCTTGTTGAAGCTCCCTCCCTAGCGTGCCGTGCGCTTGGTAGCCCGCCAGAATTACATCGGTTCGTTTATCTGGCAGTAAGGCGGATAAGTAGTTCATGATTCTGCCTCCCTGACACATACCGGAAGCCGCGACCACAATCGCAGGCTCACCAGTTGAACGCAGTCTATTGACGATTTTCTTATGCATTCTATGCCCATCGACAGTAATACACTGCTCAAATGCCAGCGGATGACGTTTCAGTTCAAGCCGTTGTTTTGCCTCTTGACCCCAGAGTTCTTTAAAGCGTCGGTAAGAGCGGGTGACTTTCAGAGCCATCGGTGAATCAAGAATGATAGGAATGTCGGCACTGAGTTGATGCTCAAAGATCAGTTGTTCAATATCAAACAGGAGTTCTTGTGTACGACCAATACTGAATGCTGGGATTAAGATGACACCACCATCAAGTAGCGAACGATCTATGATGGCTTTAAGGCGCTCGGCTCGTGTTGCAATGTCATCGTGTGTGCTCGTGCCATAGGTTGATTCGATAAACAGATAGTCGGCCTGCTGAGGAGGCATAGGGTCGGGCAGTAATGGTGTATTACTTGGCCCTAAGTCTCCTGAAAATACCACCACTTGTTGATTGGGTAACTTTATCTCGATATAGGCAGAACCCAAGATATGCCCAGCAGGTTGAAAACGAGCATACAGAGTATTTGGCCTACCATGATCCTTTCCGTTATTTTGCTTTTTAGCGGCGATAGGAAACCACTCTCCATAAGGCTTGGGAGCAATCAATGAGTGGAGCTTTTTCAGTATTAGCTTTGCTTGTTTATGGCTTAGTCCTTGAAGCTTTAAGCCGTCTTCAATCATAAGCGGGGCAAGTTCAGCGGTGGCTTGAGTGCAATAAATCGGTTGGTTGAACCCGGTGGCGAGCAACCAAGGCAGTCGCCCGATATGGTCTATGTGAGTATGAGTTAACAGCAGGGCATTGAGGTGGGAGGTTTCAAAATCGATATCAAGAGGGCGTGTGTCTTTACCCTGAACCTCTTTGCCTTGAAACAAGCCACAATCGATGAGCACGGCTTGGCCGGAATCTCTTAACTCGTGACAAGATCCTGTAACCGTATGTTTACCGCCATGGTGAATCACTTCCATCGTTTACTCCCATTGCTCTATGCCGTTGCCCGTGTTTTATTTTGCGGATAACCGTCGGCAAGTAAAACAAGAACAATGAGAGTTGCGATCGTAAGGTCTCTTTTTCGGTAATTGAGCGATAACTCAATGTTTTCGCTGCGAGTTAGCTCGTAGAAGAACGGTCGGAATCAAGCTCTGGGTTTTGTTGTGATTCCAATCTAGCAACTTCGGCATCAAGCTCTAAAATCTTCTCAGCCATTAACGCATGGCAGTGATTCGCCAGTTCTCTTGCGTCACTCAGTTTGTATCCAGATACATCAATAGGTTCAAGCATCTCGGTAATCACAATGCCGTTGTTTAGTCGGTTAAAGTCGATTTTATTGTGAGTGGTGCTTGTGCACATCGGGGTGATAGGCACACCTGCCTCAATCGCCATTCGGAAAGCGCCTGTTTTGAAAGGCAATAGCCCGCGGCCCTTACTGCGTGTTCCCTCTGGGTAAACCCACACAGAAAGGTCTCGTTGATGAATCGCTTCTGCCACTTGTTTGATGGTATCGCGCGCTTTCGACTTGTCTTCACGGTTGATCAGAATGTTCCCCGTGATCCAATACAGTAGACCAAAGAATGGCACTATCAATAAATCACGCTTTCCTAAAGAAACAGTACGCGGCCTTAGCATTCCTGGATCGGTGACAAAATCCAACACACTTTGGTGGTTAGAGATATACACGCTCTTTTCTGGTGTGGGTGCATTCTCTAGGCCACGCTGCACCAGTTTTACACCAAGGATCTTCTGTAATTGGTTGAACCAACGACAAAAAAAGTACACATGCTTAGGGTTCTTGGGGCTAAACAAGCAGTAAACAAAAGCAAATAACGTGGTGAAAATAATAAACACCGTAGCCAAGATAATACGAAGAACAGCAAGCACAATTGACTCCTTACTCACTACAAGGATGCAGTGATTAAATAGTTTTAGATAATTGAAGTTTTCACTCTATTTAACCGAAATGCAACAATTAACTGTGTGTGAGGCCTATTTTTAGATCTGTATATAAAACAATGACTAACAATCACTCACAGACAGGCTTACCGAGCTTACACGTGTTCACCAGTACGGGGTTATGAGGGCCAATATTGCTTATTTGGGTCTGATGTTTCTACCCATTCAGGATTTTGGCGAGCTTCCAAATAGAGTTGGAGGCCGTTATAAGACATGAAAGCCGCAGGGCCGCCAAGGTGTTCGAAATAGTCAAAATAATCATCTTCAAGCGCGCACAGCTGAGCTAAATCTTCCACCTTGTTCGCCAGTGCCCATTGAATCGCAAACACCGGAGCCGTTGAGCCTGCAACCGACACTTCTTCAATATTGGGGTTAAACATTGTATTAGCCTGTTCCAGCAGAATCTTTTGCTGTTCAGATTCTTGCAGCAGCACCTCATCGATGATAGCCAAACGCTTGGAATTCGAGACATTCTTGTTCAGCTTTGCAATTCTCAGTGCGTAGCTAAATCTTTCTGATGAAACTATATTGACCAGCTCAGACAGCAGTTCTTTGTCTACCCCGGCTGCCTTGGTGAAATAATCGATACAAGAGTGGATTGAAGCATAACGAGTGCCTTCAAACTCAAAGCCACTGGTTTCGTCGTAGGCCTCAATGGCGATGTTATCAAGCGACAAAGGCCAACCTTGATACTCGACTCGTTGCTTGGCTATTTGATACATCTTCCAAGCGCTGCGCCCAAAGCCACCAAGTGTCGACCCCGTAAACTCACTGTCTATTAGCTCTTGCTCAGTCCAGTTCTCACCAATGCCTAAGTGCTTAGCATACTTATCAATAAGCGCATGTTTTATCTGGTCGCGCACCGCCCAAATCGAAGTTAGGTCTTTGGCATATTTCACACTCGCGCACTCTTTACACGCTGGCAGTGCTATCGGCGTATGACCAACCTTGGCAAAAAGCGAAGCGGTTTTAGGAAACTCAACGCTGTGATCAGAAGGCTCACCACAAAACCAACAGGTGTGGCGCAGGTTGAATGGGATGTCTATGTAGGAGTATTGAGTCATTGAGCGTCTATCGGCTGAGTGTTGAGGTTGGGGACATTACGGTAAAACAATTATCTCTGTTCGGTTGTCGCCTTGCACCTGGTTTGTTTCACTTTTCCACCGAGTTTGATTTTAGTCGCTTGTTATCTGGATGGGTTGGTGGAGATATGTTTATATAAAACAGCGACTAATGGTGAATGTTGATGGGAGTGGCTGAACCGATATGTGCCGCTAGTAATCTTGTTAGGTCACTATTACTATGGAGCTAGACTCCTTACTCCAATAGCGCATATGTCTTCATCGATTCCTTTTTACGATAAAAATGCTCACCTACTTTGCCAGCAGTACCATTCTGTTGCTTTCGAAGCTGTTCATAAAAGCTGGCAAGCTTATTGGCCTTTAGAGGGCGATAAGGTGCTAGATGTAGGGGCGGGATGTGGCCGTGATGCGTTATGGATGCAAAAGGCTGGTGCGGAAGTCATCGCGATAGAACCCAGCGCGTCATTACGTGAGCAGGGCTCAGAATATACTGGGCCAGATGTTACATGGTTGGATGATTCACTCCCATCCTTGAGTCGAACTGAAAACCTTGGAATGCGTTTTGACTTGATACTGGTGAGTGCTGTGTGGATGCACCTTGCACCGTCATATCGAGAGAGAGCATTCAGAAAGTTATCTAACTTGCTCGCCCCAAATGGCAAATTGGTGATTACGCTACGTCACGGAGAGTTTCATGACGACCGAGAGGGGTATGAGGTCTCGGTTGAAGAGCTTGAGCGTTTGTCGAAGAACAGTGCTTTATTAGTGCGTCATGTCGATAACAGCCAAGACACCTTGAAGCGCAGTGAGGTTTGGTGGCAAACCGTAGTGATGACGTTGCCAGATGATGGCTCGGGTGACTTAAACAAGGTGCGCCACATTATTGTGAATGACAATAAGTCGGCTACATACAAATTGGCTCTCTTAAGAACCTTGCTACGAATCGCAGATGCTCATTCAGGTGCTGTGCTTGATCGAACCGATGGCAAAATATCTCTACCTGTGGGTTTGGTTGCTCTGTATTGGGTGAGGCAATTTAAGCGTCTGATTGATATCGATATAGAAGGCATTGGGATTCAGCAAAACAGCAACACGAGTAAAGGCCTAGGGTTTGTAAAAGACGATGGCTGGAACAAGCTCAAGCACCTCAGTGCCGATGATTTAGCGATTGGCACTCTGTTGATTGGTGATGAAGCCAAAGCACTGCAGAAGTTGTTTTCACAGACGATCAGCACCATTAAATCGGGCCCAGTGACCTTTATTTATCAAGGTTCCAAAGAGAATAAGTTGTTTGAGATACTCCCACCTCAACAGCGACGAAAGAGTCGAGAATCACTGGTTATCGATAGTGAGTTCTTAGCAAGCTTTGGTTACTTCACACTGGATGAAAGCTTATGGGAATGTTTCAGAATCTATCACTCTTGGATTGAGCCGCTAGTCGTGAATCAATGGGTGATGGAGATGCAGCGTTTTGAGTTAAATCGACAGCGCAACATTTCACTACAGACCTATCATGACTGTTTAGTCTGGATTGACCGAAACCACGACACTCGTGACGTACGCAAAAGAGTTGAGCAACTTAGAGCTGAACATGCAGACATTGTCAGTGTTTGGAGTGGGAAATCGTTAAAAAATGAGTATCACGTTGATCACTGTCTGCCTTTTGCTTACTGGCCGAATAACGATAAGTGGAACCTTTTTCCAACCACAAGCAGAGAGAATCTAAGCAAAAGTGACAAAGTGCCTACCGCTGAAAAACTTCGCGCGTCTAAACCTCGTATTCTCGAATGGTGGCAATTGGCGTGGAGTGATTCGGCTCATTTTGAACAGCAATTCTTTTCTGAAGCGGCCCTTTCTTTACCTAATATTCCACCACAGTGTCGAGACTTTGAAGAGGTGTTTGACGCAATGGGTCTGCAGGTACGTGGTGTGAAAAGTCGACTGCTAATCAATGAGTGGCATTGAGCGCCACGTTTACCCGCAAATTTAATCCTTTAACAACGGTAGAGTAAACAATGAAATACATCGGAATTGATGGCTGTAAGGCGGGTTGGATCGCTTGGATTGTCTCTGATGATCAGGAGCCAGTGTTCAAAGTAGTAAAGGCACTTGATGAGCTAGCGAGTGATTTTATCGGTTCAACGGCGCTTATCGATATGCCGATTGGTTTTAGCGATTCACAGACTCCGGATAGATTATGCGATAAAGCAGCAAGGCGCTTTCTCACCAGTAAGCGTGGCTCTTCCGTTTTTCCCGTTCCGTGCCGAGAGGCGGTTTACCAAACCAATTACATTGCGGGATGTAATGCCAATGTGGAGCAGCTTGATAAGAAGTTTTCTAAACAGACTTGGGGAATTGTGCCCAAGATTCGCGAGCTTGATGAGCTCATTGAAACTCATCCCAATCTTTCTATCAGGGAATCACATCCTGAAGTTGTGTTTGCAGCATTGAAAGACGAACCGCTGACGTTTTCCAAACGAACACAAGAAGGCAAAGAGGAACGACTTTCTATTATTCAGCAACTTGCTCCTCAATGGTGTGACGGCTTGTCGTTGGCCATTTCAAATACCAAGCGTAAAGACGTCGCGATAGATGATATTTACGATGCTTTTGTACTGATGTTGATTGCCTATTACGCTCCGCAATTATCGACCTTACCTGAACTTTCTGATGTTGGTGGAGAAGCGGATGTCGATCAGAACGGACGAGTTCGAGAGATTGTCTATTGGGACAAAACGCGCTAACAAAGCGGGCGCTCCACTGGCTTAATATGTTATTTTTCAACTCTGCTACTTTTCACTCTTACTATTTTTGAGTCTTTGATATGAAACGTTTTATTGTCGGTTGTCTGGCCACTTTGCTCAGTGCAGTGAGTTATGCTCAAGTTGCCCCTATATCTCAATGGCAATGCGACATGATGGAAAAGAACAACGTCTTGAGTAGTGGTGCGCCCGTTGGTTGTGAGCGACTATCCAAGGTGGATTTCGATTTCATTAACTTCAAAGGGGAAACGCAACAGGGCAATATGATCGTGCTTGATGTTATTGCGCCTGCTGTTGAACAAATCTTTTCAGAGCTTAAACAACGCAATTTCCCTCTTCATTCCGCTCGCCTAATGCGTGAATTCAGAGGTGATGATAGCGCCTCAATGGACGCGAACAACAGCAGTGCCTTTAACGCTCGTCCTGTCACTGGTGGAGGAGGTTGGTCGAAGCATGCCTATGGTGTGGCGATAGACATCAACCCAGTTCAAAATCCTTTCTTAGAGTTCGATAGCAACGGAACCATCACGGTAAAGCCATCACAATCTGCGACTCGCTATGTGAACCGTACTCGCTTTCGTGCTCGTGACGAAATTGAACGCCGAGGCATGGCAGAAGACGTGGTTGAGCTGTTTGCCCATCACGGATTTATGATCTGGGGAGGGGATTGGAATAGCCCAATCGATACCCAGCATTTTGAGGTCGGCTCAAGAAAATTCGTTAACCAACTGCTCTCTAAACCACAACCTGAAGCCAAAGTGTTATTTGAGCGCTACGTCGAATCTTATCGACAGTGCTACCTCAAAAATAAAGGTGAGAACGCAGAAAAAGCTCGAGCTATCTGTGCAAAGAAAACAGTCGGGACTTTTTAGTGCTATGTTTATCTAGAACCGTTTGTGTTTTAGCAAGTTAAACTCGCTTCAGGTGTGTTTTGAATAGCTAAGGTCAGCGCTTGTCGTTGGCCTTTTTTGTATTCATTTTTTTAATAGAACACCACGTATTGAACAGGTTATTGGGTATCCATTAGTCAATAATCGATAAGCGAATGCAACGCAAAGTCATCGGTTTGTCATTGAAAAACTCATAGCGTTAACGTTTTGTGAGAACCATTACTGGTGGGGGAACTCTTTGCCGAATCGCCAGTATTATTAGTGAACTGATCACAACGGACCAACTAATGAAAAAGATACCTTTGGCTCTAACTCTTTTAAGCACTCTACTTTTTTCACAATATTCTTTGGCTACAGACACTTCACACACCACTCAAAACCCGACTTACGAACTCGATGGTAAGGCGGTATTAGGCCGTACAGAGAATGTGTACCTCTCTAGTGTTCAAGGGCTTAAAGATGTTCCTTTCATTGGTAAAATTGATACCGGTGCAGAAACCACTTCTATGCATGCTGAAGACATTCATGTGAAGAGCACGAATGCCGACTACAAAAACCTCAAAGACAAAGAGTTGATGGCGGCAATAACCGAAGACCTGTTGAACAATTCCGATGTTGATTACGATGATTGGGGTGGCAGTACCTTTACAAAATATGAAGCGGTGGTCTCTTTCAAGGTTCAAAACCCACGTACGGGTGACATGGTATTAATTAAAGCGCCTTTAGAGCGTGTCAGCATGATACGAAGCCGTACCAGCAGCACGCCTTTGCTTCGCCCGACCATTAAAATGTCGCTGACCATCGCAGACCAAGAGCTAAAAACCGATGTTAACCTGACAGACAGAAGCCACTTCTCTGCGCCTGTATTGATCGGTAAAACCTTCCTAGCGGATAACGCACTGGTATTTGCTGGCTACGACTATTTGCAAGAGCAAGAGAACGCAACCGTGGTTGGCCGTAAAGAGGTGGTGTCTATCTCGGGAATGGATATGAATGCGACTTTCTCGTTAAAGAACCGCTACAGCATTTTGCATGCAAAAGACATCGACATAGACAAAAAGAACAAACAAGTGACGTTTGATATGTTCGACAACAATGGCAAGCAAAAAGAGATGACATTGCCGTTGGTTCGTATGCTAAGCGTGAGTGGTAAGAAGAGACCTTTAGTCTATGTTCCCGTTCAACTGGATGAGAACACCACCAAAGACGTTCTGGTTTACCTACGTGAGCGTTCAAGTAGTGAGTCACAGTTGAGATTTGGAACCAGTACCGCTAGCGAACTCTTCATGATAGACACCAGTGCTGAAAACATTTTATCAGAAGGTTCAGAGAGCTTTAGTGATGTGGCGGAGTCGGGTGAGCCTATGATTATCTCACCGGAAGAGGACATCACACTGGATGACTTCCCGCTTAAGGCTGTGGCTTCTTTTACTGTAAACACGCCTCTATTGAAGGTGGACAGCTTTGAGATTGTCGGCAAGGGTAAAGATGAATCCGTTGAGTTTTACCTAACTGACGCGAATGGCGAACAGCAGAAGGTCACAAAGCCAATCATTAAAAAGCTTAAAGTCGGAGATGATAGTCGCCCAGTTGTAAGTGGTGAGTTCTCGGCCTCTGGCAAGGTTCGCACACAAGAGTTTGCTATAGATGTGCTAAACAGCAATGAAAAAGAAGCTTACTTCATTCTCGGTAAGAAGATGGCCAAAGAGGGTGTTTATGTAAACACGCGCTCTGACTACCTATTGAAAGCCGAGCCTCTGTTTAAAGTAGGGCACATTGAAGTGGTTGAAGTGAACGGCATGACATTCCCTGCCAAGCTAGATACCGGTGCTGATGTGAGCTCAATGAACGCGGTGAACATTAAGAGATTTAAGAAAGATGGCCAAGACATGGTGACCTTTACTTATCAGAACAACCAAGGCGATAAGCAAGAGTTCACCAAGCCAGTGATTGATGTGATGCGCATTAAGGCGAAGAAAGGCGAGAAGGTTAACATTCGCCCTGTCGTCGAAATGAAAGTGAAGCTAGGCGACCTAGAAAAAGAGGTGAGAGTGAACCTTCAAGACCGTTCTCGCTTCGAATACAGCATGATTCTAGGTAAGAACTTCCTGAAGTACGGCGCGGTAGTAAGTAGTGATGAAGATTACGTACTAGGGAAAATGGAGTAACGCCTTAACTTACTAAAGCTAAATTGAACAGTTCTAAACGGCCACACATTTCAGTAATGGGATGTGTGGTTTTTTAATAACTAACTGCTTTGATGAGTTATTTGCTAGTTGCTTTGCCGTTGAACTCATCTCATTTTGTGGGCTTTAGGCAAACAAAAAGGGCCAACTCTTTCGAGTTGGCCCTTTCCAAACGTTTGATGGAGCTGGCGGGAGTTGATCTTGTAATTAAAATTGTTGGTATATAACTAACTATACTTGGTTTGATTATTCCCTAGTTATTAAGAACAGTTCTTTAAACTCAATAAGTCGATGCTGGTTATCTAGCATCAAGACAGCAAATACCTCTCTTTCATAGTTCGCCAGTTTGTAGGTTAAAAATTCCTTTGTCGCTTCTGGACTAGAAAATACGTCGCCCCTCAGATACTTGTTAGCAATGATCTCTGCCGCTTGCTCTAGTACCTAGTGGTCGGATAATTGGTTTGTTGTTGGGTAATCTGTCGATAAATTTTCTATTTGCATAATTCAACTCTCCTAGGTGCATCTGTTTGGATATGTACCTAGGTAATATGTGCTTGAAAATTCTTTGAGTTGAACCTTGGAACGTGGCTGGAACCTTATGAGACGTCTTGGGTTAAAAAATACACATCGAACTCCTTTTGTGGATGAATAAAGGAGATACCGACATGAGATTTCTAAAACTAAAAGAAGTAATGCAAAAGACAGCCCTGAGCCGCTCTACGAATTTATCGTAAGATGAATAATGACGAGTTTCCTAAGTCCATCTGTTTAGGGGATAGAGATGTGGCTTGGCTAGAGGTGAACTATTGCGAGATCAAGGGTGATATCACAACTTATTTATAATCAATAGCCTAGCTTCTCGATTATATCGGCTTTATTCGTTATTATGCTTTAGTGTGTATATGTGACATGTAGTGGATTATGTTGGGTCAATAGTTCACGGTTTATTGAGAGTTATTGTCAATTATGAAGCTGTTGTCGTTACCTCCAGTGGCTGGGCCATTTGTCCAGAGTCTTAGAAGTATTGGATATTCAATGGAATCTGCGGTTGCTGATTTAATTGATAACTCCATATCCGCAAGGGCAGGATCTGTCGAAATATTTACAGAATGGCGCAATGCTGATCCAGTACTTGCTATCATAGATGATGGCTATGGTATGACGCCAACGGAAGTACAGAAAGCTATGCAGCTTGGTACTATTGGTCCTGACAATGAGCGTTCTGAAAATGACCTTGGTCGATTTGGAATGGGGCTTAAAACGGCATCATTTTCTCAATGCAAGAAGCTTACACTTATCAGTAGGGCAGACAGCAATGATGATTGGTACGGAATACGATGGGATCTTGATTTAGTTGAGAGAGAAAACCAGTGGTTAGCGCAAATTATTAAGCCCGCTGAATGTGAGTTGTACCTGAAAGATGTTGGATTCGAACATTCAAAAGGTACTGCAGTTATATGGAATACTTTTGATAGAGCTTTAGACTTAACTGCTGCCAGTGCTGAGCGAGCTTATGATAGGCGCGTTAGCGCTCTAGTTGATCACCTTGCACTTACTTTTCATCGATTTATAAGAGGTAGGGAGGGTACAAAGAAACTTACTCTGCGTCTTAATAAACGGCTTATTAAGGGGATGGATCCGTTCGCAACCCGGCCTGAAACTGGCAGACAAGCATCGACTTTATTGTCTGATGAGACTCTGAGGTTGGGTCATTGCTCTATCAAGATAAAAGCCTACCTATTACCGCACCCATCTAGCATGACTCACTCATTTGCTCAAAGAGTATCTCTTAACGGTGAACATCATGCTGGGCAAGGCTTATATATTTATCGTGCGGGAAGACTAATATCTTCCGGGAGCTGGTATCGGCTTGCTAGAGCATCTGAAGCTAACAAGTTAGCTCGAGTTCAAGTGGATTTTGATAACAATGCTGATCATTTATGGCGTATTGACGTACGGAAGTCTCGAGTAGATTTACCCGCTTCACTTCGTGAGCAGCTTAGAAGAGTCATAATTCAGTGTTCAAAGAAGTCATCAACTACGTTCACTCGCCGGGCAAAGATGCCATCGTTAGATATAGAGCCAGTTTGGCAGCGAGTTTATGATAGAGATAAAGAACAAGTTCATTACGTTCTTAACCGCAGTCATTCTGCGCTTGCTTTAATGCTACAGTCAATTACTTGCGGTCAAACAAGGTCTGCTTTAGTAAGCATTATCGAGACTGCGTTGCCTTTAGCATTGATAAAAAATGATGTGTCCGCGACAAATATAAAACTAGATCAAGACTCTGAAGGTTTGTTTGGTCAAGGTCAGAAATTGGCTGAAAGTCTATTCAAAGCCGGAATCGATCTTGAAATTATCTTTAATGCGTTAGTTCACGACAGCAATATTGGCCTTACTAGAGAGCAGGCCGAGAAAATTATAAATAAGATAGAGGTTAGGTAATGTTATCTAAGGATACAATCGTTGAAATGGTTGTGAATCAGATGGAAAAAGACGCACACCGTTACGATCGAGAAATAACAAAAAACTGGATTGACGAGCAGTTAGATAGCTATCGAACCAAACTAAACCTTGAGCAGGCTGATGTTGAGGTTATCGAAAAACTTTTTCGAGAAAAAGTTGCTGTTACCGTTGGTGAGGCGGCAATCCTAATCAGCGATGAACCACGTAAAGAGTGGTTAACAGAAGACAAGAAGCAGACGATTGACTGGTACTATTGGCGACGCTTCAAGGATCATTTTAAGACTAAAGATATACCAGAAAGTGTATTAAAAAGGACTGATACTGATACTGACCGAATTCTTTCTCTCATTGGCGATCCTGAATCTAGCTCAGGTTTTCCGTGTCGAGGAATGGTGATCGGTGATGTCCAAGCTGGAAAAACTAACAACTATTCTGCTTTAATCAACAAGGCTGCCGATGCAGGCTATAAACTAATCATTGTCTTGACCGGAACCGTAGAAGATCTCAGGCAGCAAACTCAGGAAAGGCTTGATAAAGATTTTGTTGGTAGCGTCTCAATTGCGGGGAAGTCCAGTAAAGACAGAGAAACAAAAATAATAGGGGTTGGTCGCTCAAATGACTCAAGGCTTCCATTCTGTCTGACAGATAGAGATGATGATATCAAGAAGGACCCTCGTTACAGAATTTCCACAATAAGTGAGCCAATTCTTGTTGTCACCAAAAAGAACAAGCACCCACTGCAACGACTTGTTACTTGGCTAACTTCTGAGGTCAATGCAAAAAATGGTGGAGTGGAACAGCCTGTCTTAATTATTGATGATGAAGCTGACAATGCTTCAGTTAATACAGGTAACGATGATGAAGATCCAAAAACCATCAATCGTCTGATACGTGAAGTACTTCATGCATGTAGAAAATCGAGCTATGTAGCTTATACGGCTACTCCTTTTGCTAATATATTCATTCATCCAGATTCGGAAGGCGATAGGGCTGACACTGACGATCTGTTCCCTAAAGACTTTATCGTGGCATTGGAGCCGCCAAATAATTACTGTGGTGCACGTTATTTCTTTAGGAATAACGAGGTGACAGATCGAACCTGTGTTGAAATTGAAGATGCGGGAGAACATCTCCCTATAACTCACAAGCCGGGTACTGCTGTTACCTCCATACCTAAGTCGTTAAAAGAAGCTATCGGAGCTTTCCTCCTAGCCTGTGCTATTAAGGATATCCGCCGTAATAAGTACCTGATCAAGCACGACCATGACTCAATGCTTATCAATATGTCGAGGTTAACGACAGTACAGTCTGATATCACTCCTTTGGTGGATACTTGCCTAGATGAATATTGGAGTGCGATAACTGTACACGCACATAAACTAGGATCTGAAGTTAGCTCTGAGGGTATGAAGGCTCTTTACTCTATCTGGAGTAAGCATTACGAAGGTTGCTCCAAAGAGTCTTGGGATGAAGTGCGTAGTTCTCTGGCTGAAATGGAGAAACCTAAAACAGTTACAGTTCACAGCAAATCCGGTGATTCGCTGACATATGAAAAAGATGGTCCCAAAAAACAGATTGCGATAGGTGGTCTTAAACTCAGTCGCGGCCTTACGCTTGAAGGGTTGGTTGTAAGCTACTTTTATCGACGTTCGGTAATGTATGACAGCCTCATGCAAATGGGACGTTGGTATGGTTACAGAGATGGATATCAAGATCTGTTACGTCTTTGGATTACCTCCGAGTCCTTGGATTGGTACGCTCATATCTCGGAAGCATCTGACGACTTACGTGAACAAGCCGCTGAGATGCAGCGCAGAAAGATGACTCCAAGCGAGTTTGGTCTTCGAGTTCAGGCGTCTCCAGATTCGCTGATGGTAACCGCGGCCAACAAGATGAGAACAGCAAAAACTATTATGACCCGACTTCGTTTTGATAACAGACTTTTGGAAACAGATTGTGTTGACTCAAGACCAGATGTCATTGAAAACAACTTTGATGAGTTCTCTAACTTTCTAGGACGAATAGCGGATAAACGTTACAGCGGTTCTGATATACCAAAAGCACATCGTCAGCATATTCATTTTAAGAATGTAGACGCAGGAAATATTATCAAAGGTCTTAGAACATTTAATAATCATCCAAGTTGTGGTTTTTGGGCAGAGAATAACTTGTTCCTACAGTACCTGGAGGAACGTTCAGGTGATGAATTAGCAATTTGGGATGTATTTGTTTATCAGCCAAATAAGGCCAAAGAAGGTGAATGGGTAGCAAGTGATGGGGAGAGATTTGCACGCCTACGAAGAGGGATAGTTGATAAACCAAAGAACGAGAAAAACCTTCATGAATTACGGTTAAGTCGAAAACAATCGATTACTAGCCGTGGGGTAGAAGCGTTAGGACTCACTCAAGATGAAATTGATGCTGTGGAGCAAGGCTCAGGACTTGTTGCCGATAAGAAGTACCGAGCTGCTAGGAAGAAGCCTACGCTAATTTTTCATGTTATTAAAGCATGTGAATACGATGGTTCCGATAGGAAAAATATCTTGTCAGAGCGTGATGTTCTTGGTTGGGCCATATCCATTCCTGAGTCTTCTGAACCTCAACCTGATGTTCTGTGGAATGTGACTATCGATTGGTTTGAAAAATATGGCATAGAGTTAATCGATGAGTCTGAATTATGAGTAGTATTGAAACGCCATGGACAAATATGCGAGTACCTAGAACTGGTGCATTAACAACAATACTAGTGGATCAAGAGAAAAATAATTCATGGTACTGGATACGATGTAAAGATGGTCAATTTGGTGTTGCTATCCAGCTTCCCAGTGATGCAGTTACTTCAACTGCATCTATAAAGGGAACGTCAAAGCTAAATATTGCTCGTGTTAATGATATGAATGGTGAGCATTATTTAGGGGTGGTAATCGGTGCGTCTGAGCTTGCGACAGTATTTTATCGGCTGTGCCTTGACCTTATGTCCTCATGTCAGTTTTCTACATCTCCAGAGCAGATTGTGGCGATTTTAAAGCGTAGAGTTCTTGTGTGGCAAAGGTTGTTTGAAAAGGGGAGGCGAAAGCTGAGTCCAGAAGAGTGCTTAGGGCTCATTTCTGAACTAAAGTTTTTACGTGAAACTTGGATCCCTGATGTATCTACAAACGGTGTTTTGGGCTGGCAGGGGCCTATGGGGGCAGCACAGGACTTCTATGATGAGACTATTGGTGTGACAGTAGAAATTAAATCTCATGCTTTTGATTCAAGTGTTGTTAAAATCTCATCACGCGAGCAACTTGATGCCGAAGGGCATCTATTTCTAACTGCCTATCCTGGAGGTCTATCTTCGGGTGGAGATGGGGTGACACTTAACGACTTTATAGAAGAAACGAGAACTATGATTCCATCTAGTCAATATGCCGCCTTTGATGAGTTATTACTTAGCGCTCGATATATCAAAGATGATTGTTACGATGAATTGTATTTCGAACTTGGTGAACCTAGAGTATTTCTAGTTGAAAATGACTTTCCTCGGTTGACAGGAGATAACCTTCCATCGGCAATAGGTAGAGTCAAATATGATCTTGATTTAATCTTAGCTGCTGACTGGGCATGTGCGATTAGTGAGATTAGTGCGAGAGCTAAGGGCTGATATGAGTGAACTGACAGAGTATTACACTTCGCTTATTGAGCATGTAAAGGCTTCATCAGATGTTGAAGGACGTTTAGTTGAATTCGAATTTCTTAGCTACATCCTTGACCTTTTATCTGATGCTGGTGAATTTGATGATTATGTGATCGTCGAAGATGGTAGAGATGGTGCAGGAAGGTGGTTGATTGATGGTTACTCCTTTGATACAAGTAACTTTTCTTTGTCATTGTTTGTAACTCTAATCTCTTCGTCAGAAGAGCCGTCAACACTAACGAAGCGTGAAATTGAATCAGCAATTAAAAAGCTCTTCAAGTTTGTAAAAAAAACTCTTACAGAGCACTTGCCTTCAGTCTTTGAGCCATCTAGCAACTGCTATCAAGCCGCCCGTCTAATTTTGGATAACTGGTCCGACATATCCAGAATCAGGTTTGTTGTGGTGTCTAACAGGCCTACTTCAGAAAGAATGCGTGATGTTATAATGGACGATATTGATGATCGACCTTGTACCGTCCATTTGTGGGATCTTAAACGGATATTTAAACTCGAATCCTCTCGTAATGAGCGAGAGGAGATGATTATAGACTTTCGTGATAACCCGCTACCATGTTTGATAGCTCATGATGATACAGAAGGGGAACAGTCAATACTTGCTGTAATGCCAGGTACTAGGTTGGTTTCGCTCTATGGGGAATGGGGGGCACGATTACTTGAGCAGAATGTCAGAAGCTTCCTTCAGCACAGAGGTAAAGTAAATAAGGGGATCAGGACAACCATTCTGAATGATCCAAGCCATTTTTTCGCATATAACAACGGATTAACAACAACGGCTCAAGGAGTGGTAATTGAGCAAACCAGTCATGGACCAATGATTGTTGAGCTTAGAAACCTCCAGATTGTTAACGGTGGGCAAACAACAGCCTCTATTTACAGTGCATACGTCAAGGATAAGGCTGACTTATCGCGAATATCCCTGCAAATGAAACTAACTGTTCTTTCTAGTGAGGCATCAACAGAGCTTGTTCCAAGGATTTCTAGGTACGCAAACTCCCAGAATAAAGTTTCTGATGCAGATCTTTTTTCTAATCATCCATTCCATGTTCGTCTGGAAGAATTTTCAAGAAGAATTTGGGTTCCTGTGCGTACAGGTCAGAACGCACAGACACATTGGTTTTATGAAAGAGCCAGAGGGCAGTATCTAGATTCACAGGCATATCTAACACAGTCAAAGAAAAAACAATTTCAGCAACTTCACCCACGATCACAGTTACTTACAAAGACTGATGTAGCAAAGATTATGAACTCTTGGGATTGCTTACCACATGAAGTAAGTAAAGGTGCTCAGAAGAACTTTGCAAAATTTGCAGAGCTTATCGATGCTCAGTGGGAAAAAGATGATTTAGCATTTAATGAGTCGTATTTTCGTAAGCTGATCTGTAGAGCCAGTATTTTCAGAGCTCTTGAAAAAGTGATAATGAAAGAAGATTGGTATACTGGTTATCGAGCCAACCTCGTTACTTATGCTATTGCCCGGTTATCACATGAGGTTAGTGAGAATTCTTTAGACTGGAATTTGGATGTTATGTGGAGAGCGCAAGTTATACCGGAAGCAATTATGATGACTCTTCGTAAGTTGTCTTATGCAGTTCATGAGTTATTGCTTTCTGAGCACCGCCCGGTTGGAAACCCTAGTGAATACGCGAAGCGACAAATGTTCTGGGATACTGTAAAGAATTTAGAGTGCGATATTCTTGAGGTCAGTACTCTCTTGATAAGCAAAGCGGATGCTATGGAGCAAGCTGTAACTTCCAAGAAGGTTCAGAAAATTGATGACGGTATTGACGCGCAGGAAAGAGTTTTAAAAACACCTAAGAAAGTATGGGATCAAGTAGAGTTACACTTGCTCGACGACGATGCAGCAACACCGGCTTTGATAGGAATTTTGCAGGTAGCAAAAAATCCCGCGAAACTACCATCAGAAAAACAGTCTACAGTATTAGTTAAACTATTGAGTCGCTATTCGGAAAGGTTATCACTTGAGAATATTATAAAAAATTAAGTACAGATATCAAGGTAGTTATTGGGAAGTAAAATGACAAACACCTATTACGTATATGCCTTAAAAGATACTCGAGTTAGCCCTGCACAAGTTTTCTATATTGGGAAAGGTACAGGAAGCCGAGCAACTGATCATTTAAAACGAATAGATGACACGCGAAAAGGTAAACACATTCAAAACATTCTGGATGCTGGTGCCACAGTAATCATTAGTAAAATTGTCGAAGATATCACTGAAGAGCAAGCTTTAAAGATTGAACTTGAATTTATTTCTAGCTTTGGGACCATCGATAATGGTGGCACTCTCTACAACAGTGTTATACCTAAATCAATTTCAAGGAAAATAGATTCTAATGTTAGCGTTGCAATAGGCTCAGTAGAAAAAGCTCAACTTGGCCTTAAACTATTGAAAGACTCTATAACATCATTAGCAGAAGAGAATCCTGAAGGCATAACAAATTCAGATTGTGCTCATTATTTAGGTCTACAATCGGATAATGAAGGTAATCAACAAGATTACCTTAGCTATAGCGTGCTAGGGCTATTGCTCAAAGAAGGTGTTTTGGAAAGTGCTAAAGTTGGTAACCGCCGAAAGTACAAGAAGCTCTAATTAGGAATATGGAAAAATGCCAAACCTAAAACTAAGAGCTTCTTACCCTAAGTAACGTCATTTAGTAGTTTTAGCACGATTTGACCAATTTGCTGCGCCAAAAAAGGTGGCACAGCATTGCCTACTTGTACATATTGTTGTGTTCTATTACCTTCAAATAGATAGTTATCTGGGAATGTCTGTAATCTTGCAGCTTCACGAACAGTTAAACTACGACACTGTTTTGGATCGTAATGGATAAAGTAATGGCCATCTTTTGAAATATGGCTGGTTACTGTAGTTGCTTCTTTATTTGCAGATTGAACTCGAAATCGATCAGCATGTGTCCCTGTATTCCAGTTAGCATGTGCTGGTGCTAAGAACGTTGGAAAATCACGAGATTTAGGTGAAACACCATTATTTAATAATGAGTAGGTTGCACAAAAGGCGTAACGAAGTAAATCCTCATTCATATGACCTCTTGTTTCATGATTTAGCACACAGCCTAAATTTTTATCCAACAACCAATTGCTAAGTGGCTGCGGAATTTCTGCACTATCTATATTGGAGTGTACTGAATTTTTACGCTTTAGATTGTCATATGGCGTTAAATCTAGCCCAGCAAGCTTTTCATTTGGATACTGATTACATAAGAATTGCTTTAATTGCTTAGCATGCTTTTTAACGGTACTAGTCCATATACAGGTATCATCTTTTTGTTTAGAGAAGCCACTTCGCAGTTTTGGTAAATCATTCAGTACACTTCGTGTCGTAATTGGATATTCTTCTGCCTGTTGTAATGTCTTAGGAACAGCTTCAATGTCGTCACGAACACCTAGGAGGATTACGCGGTGTCTTGCTTGAGGTATGCCATAGAATTCTGAGCGTATTAAGAAGTCTGATGAGTTAATATAGCGAGGATCTTTCTGATCATCCGCATCAACAACTAAAGAATAGATTTTGTAACCTGATATACCAACTACACCAGTAACCGTATTAGGGTTCCTTAAATCTTCAAGGATTTGGGGAAACATCATCTTACCGTCAACTTTAGCCGACAATATCCCTCGGACGTTTTCCATTACAAACACTTCAGGTTGAGCAATAGATATGACTTTTAAGTATTCTTTGTATAAAAAATGTCGATGATCATCCTCGGCTTTATAATCTTTAATACCCGCATTACGAGAACGTCCAGCTAAAGAGTATGCTTGGCAAGGAGGCCCGCCAATGACTATCTTAGGACCTTGGTGTCCGGTGACTAGTTCTTGAATCCTTTCATGGATAAGCTCGTTATCTTCACCAAGAGCCCTTGGTTGATATAATGTTTCCTTAAGTGCCGCTTGAGCTTGAGTATTGTATATAGAAAAAAGCTCATCGCGAGTAATTAGACCACGAACGTATTTATAGTAATCATTTCTAGCTGCGGAGTTATCTGCGATTTTTCTAAAAAATGCTCTAGTTGTCAGTGTTCTATGTGCTGATGGTTCTTTTTCGACCGACACGCCAATATCAAATGGCTTAATACCATTTTTAGTAGTACATGACGAGATCCCTTCACCAAGCCCACCAGGACCAGCAAATAGATCAATAACTAGAATTTCGCCTGCTTCCATTTTTTACTATTTCTTTTGATTAAAATTCTAGGCAATCATACCAGGCTAAATTCTTAGGGCAACAAGATATGGTTGTTCTTGTTAATATAGATTGGAAGGGGGTGAAGTTTAGACACATAAGCCAATTTCAATGCTTCTATATACCACCTCTACGTGGTTAGCATTGGTATAAATCGTTCTAAATGTCACGCTGAGTGCGCTTAACGTAGGTATTATTTGAAGTAGTCATAATTCGTCTTCAATGTGTAAACACATTTCAGGGCGAGACATGAAGGCAAACAAAAAGGGCCAACTCTTTCGAGTTGGCCCTTTCCAAACGTTTGGTGGAGCTGGCGGGAGTTGAACCCGCGTCCAAAAACTATTCATCATTGGTACTACATGCTTAGTCGATCTTTAAATTCACCAGCAACCTGCGAACCGACACGCTAGTTAAAGGCTAACCTGAATTATAATTCGCGCTTTTCCTCTCAGGTGGGAGAAGCCACGCTAGCTTGTTTGGGTTTGATCTCTTGTTGGTCCCCGTCTTACGAGCGGAAGCTAGGGCAAGAGAGCTCTGAGCAGGTTATTAAGCTGCTAGTGCGTAGTTTTCGTCGTTTGCGACTATTTTTTTGCGGCTTTTTACGTGGCCAACCGCCCCACGGCATGCACCTCAGACTTCAAAATTCCTGTCGAATCCTAAATCAGCCCCAAGTGTTCTTGCATAGTACCAGAAAAGCTTACCCTGTCTAGCACTGTGCGTTTAAGTGCTTAAAATTAGCGCAAATTACTCTTCATAATTCGTGCTTTATCTCTCGCCCAATCTTTTTCTTTCATATCAGTACGTTTATCGTGCAGCTTTTTACCCTTCGCTACGCCGATCTTAATCTTCGCCCAAGAGCGAGACCAGTAAAGTGCGGTTGCGACAAGTGTCATGCCTTCACGATTTATACGACCGATAAGGTTATCGAGTTCTTTTCTCGACATTAGGAGTTTACGGATACGTGTTGGGTTCGCCACGATATGAGTACTCGCTTGAGTAAGCGGAGTGATTGTCATACCACTAATGAATGCTTCGCCATCACGGATGTATACGTAGCTTTCTGCGATATTCGTTTTGCCTTCACGTAGGGATTTTACTTCCCAGCCTTGTAGCTCAAGCCCCGCTTCTATCTCATCATCGATGAAATATTCGTGGCGAGCTTTCTTATTAAGCGCAATGGTATTGCTACCGGCTTTTGATTTTGATTTATTCTTTGCCATAATGGCCTCATTATACGGATTGCGCCCTAGTTGGGGAATCCTTTTTATTTGCGCTCTGGCCCAATACAATTAAAATTGCAGTTTGTGTTAATGTAACGCCGTCTTTAACAGGAGTCTATATGCCAAAGGTTACTCGTTCAGCATTAGTTTCATTTAGTGCCGACCAGATGTTTAGCTTGGTCAATGATGTTGCTCGTTATCCTGAGTTTTTGCCAGGGTGTTCTGGTTCTCGTGTGATCGAATCTTCAGATTCCGCTATGGTGGCTTCGGTTGATGTCTCTAAAGCCGGTATCAGCAAAACATTTACAACGTCTAACCGCTTAGCGGATGGCGCTGAGATATTGATGGAGCTGGTGGACGGCCCGTTCAAGAAACTGCAAGGCGGTTGGTATTTTACCCCGTTGGATGATCAGGCCTGTAAGGTCGAGCTTAAGTTAGAGTTTGAATTCTCTAGCCGAATGATTGAAATGGCATTTGGTAAGATTTTCAATGAGCTAACGACCAACATGGTGAGCGCATTTACTCAACGAGCGAAACAGGTTTACTAAACCATGACTATTGAATCAGATATGATCCACGTAGAAGTTGTGTTTGCACTTCCGCATGAGCAGCGTGTGTTTACTTTGGTTGTGAACAAGAACGCGACCGTTGAAGAGATTATTGCGCAGTCTGGTGTTTTGGAACTTTACCCAGAGATCGACTTAGCGAAAAACAAGGTTGGCGTGTTCAGCCGCAACGTTAAGCTAGATGCAACGGTTCGTGATAAAGACCGAATTGAAATTTACCGTGCACTGCTGGCTGATCCAAAAGAGATTCGCCGTAAACGTGCCGAACAAGCAAAAGCCGCTGCTGCTAAATAGCATCGAAAAACGGATTGAATTCACAGAGAGCTCGCCACATTGGCGAGCTTTTTTATGTCTGTGAGTGAGATTCGGCGGGTTAATTTGTAAGCAAATATTAAAAAGCCTGCTCAGTGAGCAGGCTTTTAAGATTCTTACTTTGTCTACGGGTAGCTTTATCAGCTGAGAGCTTGTCTATTGAAAGCTAGCGAAGGCTTTCGAAGAACTCATCACTGGCTTCAAAATCACCGTTGATCGTAACTAGGGTGCCAGTAGCATCAAAGTTCACGACGAGGTTTTTCTGAATCGGGTCTTCATGACCTTTTTGGTGGTGGTAAATGTAGTACCACGTATCTGGGTAGCCATTTTCGATAAGCATAGGTGAGCCCATAACGTAACGAACTTGTGTTTTTGTCATGCCAAACTTGAGCTGGTCGACAGCTTCTTGTTCAACATAGTTACCCTGATTGATGTCAATTCGATAAACCAACTTCTCTAGTAGAGAGCAACCGGTCAACATTGTTAGTGCAAGTGGAACTGCAACTAACCACTTTTTAATTCGCATAGTTTGAGATCTTTCTTCGCTAAAATACTGCCTGATAATAAACAAGCTCCAGCAAGAAGTAAAAAGCTCCTTGCGCTTTGAGCTTGTTATGACTGGCAATTTTGAATTTAGTTGCAAAATTGCCAATATTTTTCGTTAAATTATCAGAAAGTTGCTGAAGATTTAATCTAAGCTGCGACTAATAACTCTTTTGCGTTGGCAAGAGTCGACTCGGTGATTTGGCTGCCACCAAGCAGTCGAGCCAGCTCTGAAACGCGCTGTTGCTCATCAAGTGTATGCATTTGAGTTTCGGTTTTACCTGATTTCGTGTTCTTTGCCACAAACAGCTGTTGGTGACCGCAACCGGCAACTTGAGGTAAGTGAGTCACACACATTACCTGAGTTGATTCGCCTAGTTTACGCAGCATCTTGCCAACTACAGCGGCGGTTGGGCCACTGATACCCACATCTACTTCATCGAAAATCAGACTTGGTGTATCTACTTTTTGTGCAGTGATCACCTGAATCGCTAACGAGATACGTGATAGCTCACCACCGGACGCCACTTTAGCGATTGGCTGCATCGGTTGACCTGGGTTGGTAGAGACAATAAAGGTCACGTTATCCATACCCAATGGTGAAGGGTGAGTGTTGGTGTTGTTTACTTCAATCGCAAACTGCGCTTTTTCCATGCTCAGTTCATGCATGCTTTGCGTGATCAGCTTGTTTAGTTCTTTAGCGTAACGAACGCGAGATTTATGTAGCTTCTCAGATTTTGCTACGAATGATTGGTATTGGTTTTCAACGTCATTCGCTAACTCTTCGAGCTTCTCATCAGAGCAATCCAGCGCTTCTACTTGTTGTAGTAAGTCTTGGTGGTGTTTGTACAGCTCTTCAGGCAATACGTGATGTTTACGCGCCATCGACATCACTTTAGAGAAACGCTCTTCAACGTAAGCCATGCGAGCAGGGTCTACGTCGATGCTATCAAGGTAGATTCTTAGCTCGCTGTTGGTCTCTTCAATCTGAATAATGGCTTCAGAAAGTAGGTTTGGTAATTCAGCAAGTCGCTCATCTAATTCTGCTAGTTGAATTAGGGAGTGATTGGCCGATTGCAGAATACCAAGCGCATTAACTTCTTCACCTTCGTAAATAAGCTCGATAGCTTGCTGGCAGGTTGAGGCCAATTCTCCGCTATTGGCGAGGCGCTTATGCTCTTGTTCGAACTCTTCATATTCTTCCTCCCCAATAGATAACTCGTTTAACTCTTTGATTTGGTATTCAAGAAGCTGTTTTTGAGCTTGGTTTTGTTGGCTGTTTTCACGTAACTCTTTTAGGTGGTTGTCTGCTTGTCGCCAAGTTTGATAAGCGTTACGTGTCGATTTCAATAGGTTTAAATGGCCCGCGTATTGGTCAAGCATTGCCATTTGGTAGTCGCTTTTCATCAATTGGTGATGCGCGTGCTGGCCATGAATGTTGATCAGCAGTTGCCCTAGTGATTTCAATTGTGAAAGAGGAACCGGGCTACCGTTAATGAATGCACGCGAGCGACCTTCTTTAGAGATGGTTCTGCGCAGGATGCATTCCGTGCCGTCTAGAAGTTCGTTATCTTCTAACCAGCGAGTTGCGTGCAGATTGTTCTCAAGTAAAAAAGCAGCACTGACTTCGGTTTTTTCTTCACCTTGTCTTACCATTCCTGCATCGGATCTCCCTCCAAGACACAAACCCAAAGCATCGATTGCGATAGATTTACCCGCACCAGTTTCCCCGGTGATTGTTGTCATGCCTTTAGAAAGTTCTAGCTGTAAAGACTTAACAATAGCGAAATTATTAACACTTAAATGAGCCAGCATTTTTATTTACCTGTATAACTGAACAATACTGTATATAAGTTCAGTATATACTGTTTCTTTATACAGTAAAGTCGACAGGTGAAAATTTTTTGTGAGATCGATCAAATCAAACTTCGTTTGTAGGTGCTTGATATTGAGGTCTATTTGCGAAAAGAGATTCCAGACACCTCGTTCCTCGGTTCTGGAATGACGGTTCGGGTGAGGTTTATTGTTCGTAGTCGTCATTCCCTAAAGCGACGAAGGAGTGTAGTAGGGAATCTGTTTTTTGATTTTTTCGGTAGATGAGATTCCAGACATCTCGTCTCTCGATTCTGGAATGACGGTTCGGGTGAGGCTTATTGTTCGTAGTCGTCATTCCCTAGAGCGACGAAGGAGCGTGGTAGGGAATCTGTTTAAGGTTGCTTAATACTTATCTCGCACTCTTGAGAATCAAATGTTTGCTAGCTTCAGGAAAAACGAACAAGAGTGCCTATGAAACAACCTACCGTCTATATCATGAGTAATCGCGCCAATTCAGTTCTTTACGTTGGTGTTACTGGGAATCTCAAGCGAAGGGGCTGGTTACATAGGACAGGAGAAGTTGATGGTTTTACTAAGAAGTACAATGTCCATAAGTTAGTTTATTTTGAGGTTTTTGAAGACTTCAGAGCTGCAATTGAAAGAGAAAAGCAGTTAAAGAGGTGGAATCGAACTTGGAAAGATAATTTGATCAATAAGCGGAATCCAAGTCGACGTGACCTCTACGATGAACTGACATGAGATTCCCAACTCAGTCGTTCCTCGGTTCTGGAATGACGGATCGGTTGAGGTTAATTGTTCGTTGTCGTCATTCCCTATAGCGACGGAGGAGCGTGGTAGGGAATCTGTTTTGGTGGATGAGATTCTATACACCTCGTTCCTCGGTTCTGGAATGCGATTAGGATGAGGTTTATTATTCGCTGCCGTCATTCCCTATAGCGACGAAGGAGCGTAGTAGGGAATCTCTTTGGTAATAAAAAAGCTGACGAATATCGTCAGCCTTTGAAATTTTCGGTTGTTACTAGTGCCGTTTAGTTAGAACAGCTTACTCGACCAGCCTAGCTTGTTTCGCAGGACATGGTAGTAGTTGTAGTCTTTCGGGTGGATCAGCTTGAGCACATTTGGGCTTTGGTAAATGTGGATCTCATCGCCTGGAGATACAGGTAGCGAGATTTGACCATCGCAGCTTACTTCTTGAGTGCCGCGGTTATCAGGGGATACGATCAGCTTGATGCGGCGCTTTCCATCGACAACAAGCGGTCGGCTTGAAAGCGTGTGTGGGAACATGGGCACCAAAGAGATGGCATTTAAGCTTGATGACAAGATAGGGCCGCCGCCAGAAAGTGAGTAGGCGGTAGAACCTGTTGGTGTCGACACGATCAAACCATCAGAACGCTGCGAGAAAGCGAAGCTGTCGTCGATATACACTTCAAACTCAATCATGTGTGCGACTTGGCCGGGGTGAAGTACCGCTTCGTTGAGTGCCGCGTTATGGCTTTTTATTTGGCCGTGACGGTGGATCTCTGTTTCAAGCAGGAAGCGTTCTTCTTCCATGAACTCGCCTTTGAGAACATCGGTCAGTGCACTCTGGAAGTTTTCTGGGTTGAGATCGGTCAGGAAGCCAAGGTTTCCTCGGTTCACACCAATTACTGAAATATCGAAACGAGATAAGATTCGAGCGGCGCCGAGCATGTTTCCGTCACCACCGACTACAATGGCGAGATCGGCACGTTTACCTAAGTCGACCAGGCTAGAAAAATGTTCTTTTGGGATATCGTCTAAAATACTGGCGAGTCTGTCATCAACAAACACTTGATAACCCTCAGCACTCAACCACTGATAGAGTTCTCTATGAGTCTGAATTGCTTGCTGATCTCGAGGTTTACCAATAATGGCGATCACTTCAAATGGCTTTTTCATAAGGTTTCCAAACGAATTAGGCTTGAATCAAAATTCTTCATCCCCATAATAAAGGCAAGTTGAACGTCTATGCGAGTGTTTTATATCAATTTGAGGCGCAAACCCGCCTGTCACTTGCATTGGAAACGAATTCTGGAGATATCATGAGCAACGAAGAAAACAAAGTAACCGAAGAAGAACTAGATCAGATCATTGCTGAAGCAGAAAAAGTTGAAGAAGCTGAACTGAACGCAGACGCTGCTGATGAGCAGGAAGCAAAGATTGCTCAACTAGAAGCGGCATTGCTAGCTAGCGAAACTAAAGTGAAAGATCAGCAAGACTCTGTTCTTCGCGCTAAAGCTGAAGTTGAAAATATGCGTCGCCGTAGCGAGCAAGAAATTGATAAAGCGCGTAAATTCGCTTTGAACAAGTTTGCTGAAGGCCTACTGCCTGTTATCGACAACCTTGAGCGTGCAATGCAAGCTGCAGACGCTGAAAACGAAGTGGTTAAGCCACTATACGAAGGTGTAGAGCTTACGCACAAAACATTCGTAGACACAGTTGCTAAGTTTGGTCTTAAAGAGATCAACCCTGAAGGTGAAGCGTTCAACCCTGAATTCCACCAAGCGATGTCTATCCAAGAGAGCCCAGATCACGAATCAAACACGGTTATGTTCGTGATGCAAAAAGGCTACGAGCTAAACGGTCGTGTAGTTCGTCCTGCAATGGTAATGGTTGCTAAGTAATTGAGTGGTGCTTGTGGTGCTTGCATAGTGAAAGGTTCGACTTTTTACTGATCAAGCGAACTGCAGTTACAACATAATTCACTAGTTGATGTGAAATAAGAAGAGAGGTTTATGCCTCTCTTTTTTCGTGCCTGTCATTTGAGAATCCGCGTAAATAGTCCTTCAAAGTGCATTAAGGATGTCGTTCTTTTTATTTCATACAGAACAGCGGTTTAGAGTTTTGTGTTATGAAACTGGTTGTTAATGAGAAAATGTTTTGATGTCACACTTGTGATATTTTTGTAAACAAATGCTTTTAATTGTTATCTTTGTATGTAAAATCCACTGCCATATAGCGATATTACTCGCATATACAACTATAAAAGTACAAATTTTAAACACAACAGACTGGAGAAGAACGATGGATAAATCGCTCTCAAGTAAGATTTTTGTAGGCCTGTTTGTCGGCCTGATTATTGGTACTGCTATTCAGTACCTATTCAGCGGAATCGCTATTTTTGACACTTACCTACTTGGTGCTGCAGAAGGCGCTGGTGGTATGTTCGTATCACTTATCAAGTTGCTAGTAGTGCCTCTTGTATATGTATCTATTGTTTGCGGTATCGTTGAACTAAAAGATATCCGTTCATTTGGTCGTCTTGGTGGTAAAACCTTTGGTCTTTACATTATTAACACCATCATCGCGATCTCGGCTGCTCTAACGATTGGTCTTATTTTCCAACCTGGTGCTGGTGCAAACCTAGCAGGTACGGTTTCTGAGACGATTGCACTTACAACAACAGAAACACCAGACATCTTCTCTCTTGTTGTGAACATCGTTCCTAGCAACCCAGTACAAGCATTCGCAAGCGGCGACATGCTACAAATCATCTTCATGGCGATTCTGACTGGTCTTGCTATTCAAGCGCTTGATTCTCGTGGTGGCCCAGCTATCAAGACGTTCAAGATGGCTAACGAAATCATGATGAAGCTTATCGGCCTAGTAATGAGCCTAGCGCCATACGGTGTATTCGCTCTTATGATTCAACTAGGTGCGACACTAGATGCAAACACGCTAATGTCAGTAGCTGGCTACGTAGCGCTTGTTGTTGCAATGCTTGTGTTCTGGATCTTCTTCTTCTACCCAATGATGGTGGGTTCATTCACTGGTATTTCTCCAAAGCAGTTCCTACGTGCAACTCGTGAGCAAGTTCTATTCTCACTATCTACTGCAAGTTCGAATGCAACAATCCCAGTAACAATGCGCACTCTTACTGACAAGCTAAACGTATCTAAGTCAGTTGCGGGCTTCGGTGTACCACTAGGTGCAACAATGAACATGTCTGGTGTATCTATCTACATCGCACTAGCAACTATGTTCGTAGCAAACGCATTTGGTCAGCCAATCAACACTGCTGATATCTTTACTCTAGGTCTAACTATCCTGCTACTGTCTATCGGTGCTGGTGGTGTTCCTGGTGGCGGTGTTGTGATGGTCGGTGTTCTATTGCACCAACTAGGTTTGCCACCAGAAGGTCTAGCGATTGTTGCTGCTGTTGACCGTATCTGTGACATGTTCTGTACTTCTTCAAACGTAGTGGGTGACACAGCGGTAAACACTATCGTTGCTAAATCTGAAAACGAAATTGGCGTTGAAGCAGATGAAGAAGTTGAGCTGAAGAAAGCAGAAGCTTAATTAAAAGTTCTTCCCTCCATAGACAATGTCTATGTAGAAAGCCTTGATTGAAAACGGAGCCCAAGTGGCTCCGTTTTTTATTGGGTGATAACTGTAAATCTTATTTGGAGTACTGTGGGGCAGCGCGGTTGCGTTGAGTTTTTTATTAGCGTCGATTGTTAGCCATAAGGCTTGTACAGCAACACCAGCTGTCGTCCACACAAGGTAAAACGGGGCTTTTGAATCGAATTAAGGGGGATATTAGTGTGTTAATGAGATGCATTCTTACCTAATCATTCTTTTTATTAAATTAAATGTAAAAAAATCCGTTTTTACCCTTGAAAAGGTATCGTGAGCCCTTATCTATGGTGCATACGAAAGCAAATTGTATTTGCACTTTAATTTTGTGTATTAGGGTTGAATCTCTAATTACCACCCCCACATCAGTGGGTATAGCAAAAACTTAATAGAATATATTTCGGAGATAGCCTGATGGGTAAAATCATTGGTATTGATTTAGGTACTACTAACTCTTGTGTTGCTGTTCTTGACGGCGACAAACCACGCGTAATCGAAAATGCTGAAGGCGAACGCACAACAGCATCAGTAATCGCATACACAGAAGGCGAAACGTTAGTTGGTCAACCTGCAAAACGTCAAGCTGTTACTAACCCTCAAAACACACTGTTCGCTATCAAGCGTCTAATCGGTCGTCGTTTTGAAGATGAAGAAGTTCAACGCGATATCGAAATCATGCCTTTCAACATTGTTAAGGCTGACAACGGTGATGCATGGGTAGAAGCGCAAGGCCAAAAAATGGCTGCTCCTCAAGTATCTGCTGAAGTTCTTAAGAAAATGAAGAAAACAGCTGAAGACTTCCTAGGCGAAGAAGTAACTGGCGCAGTTGTAACTGTTCCTGCTTACTTTAACGATGCTCAACGTCAAGCAACTAAAGATGCTGGCCGTATCGCTGGTCTAGATGTTAAACGTATCATCAACGAACCAACTGCTGCTGCTTTAGCTTACGGCCTAGACAAGCAAGGTGGTGATCGCACTATCGCTGTATACGACCTTGGTGGTGGTACATTCGATATCTCTATCATCGAAATCGATGAAGTAGAAGGCGAGAAGACTTTCGAAGTTCTTTCAACTAACGGTGATACTCACCTTGGTGGTGAAGATTTCGATAACCGCATGATCAACTACCTAGTAGATGAGTTCAAGAAAGAGCAAGGTATCGACCTTAAAGCTGATCCACTAGCAATGCAGCGTGTTAAAGAAGCAGCAGAAAAAGCGAAAATCGAGCTTTCTTCTACTACTCAAACTGACGTAAACCTACCTTACGTTACTGCTGATGCGACTGGTCCTAAGCACATGAACATCAAAGTGACTCGTGCGAAGCTTGAGTCTCTAGTTGAAGACCTAGTACAACGTTCTCTTGAGCCTCTAAAAGTTGCTCTAGCGGATGCTGACCTATCTGTAGGCGAAATCACTGACGTTATCCTAGTTGGTGGTCAAACTCGTATGCCTATGGTTCAAGCTAAAGTATCTGAGTTCTTCGGTAAAGAGCCACGTAAAGACGTGAACCCTGACGAAGCAGTAGCAATGGGTGCTGCAGTTCAAGGTGGTGTACTAGCTGGTGACGTTAAAGACGTACTACTTCTAGACGTTACTCCTCTATCTTTCGGTATCGAAACGATGGGCGGCGTAATGACTAAGCTAATCGAGAAAAACACAACTATCCCAACAAAAGCGGATCAAGTGTTCTCTACAGCTGAAGACAACCAAAGCGCGGTAACTATCCACGTACTACAAGGTGAACGTAAGCAAGCGACTTACAACAAGTCTCTTGGTCAGTTCAACCTAGAAGGTATCCAACCAGCACCACGTGGCATGCCACAAATCGAAGTAACTTTCGACCTAGATGCTGACGGTATCCTAAACGTATCTGCGAAAGATAAAGCGACTGGTAAAGAGCAGAAGATCACTATCCAAGCATCAGGCGGTCTGTCTGAGGAAGAGATCGAAGCAATGGTACAAGAAGCAGAAGCTAACAAAGAAGCGGACAAGAAGTTCGAAGAGCTAGTAACTGCACGTAACCAAGCTGACCAAATGATTCACGGTACTAAGAAGCAAGTAGAAGAAGCTGGTGAAGCTCTACCTGCAGACGAGAAAGAGAAGATCGAAGCAGCTATCGCGGCACTAGAAGAAGTTAAGTCTGGTAACGACAAAGAAGCTATCGACGCTAAAGTTCAAGAACTTATGCAAGCAGCTCAGAAGCTAATGGAAATCGCTCAACAACAAGCTCAAGCACAGCAAGCTGGCGCTGAAGCGGGTGAGCAACCTAAGCAAGACGACGACGTGGTAGACGCTGAGTTCGAAGAAGTTAAAGACGACAAAAAATAATTTCGTCGCAGAGTAGCCTGATTTCGTTGTCGGAAGTGCTCACCTACTAGCGTAGGCTGCGCGCTTCCTTCTAGAACTCAAGCTATCTGCTTAGAAATTTGTCTCGAAGACTTATTAATACGGGCGTCAGAGGTAACTCTCACGCCCGTAAATTTGTATTTAGACTTGTCGATCTAGATAATAGCTTTATTCGGTGATTCAGCCGGCAGAACTTTTATCTAGATTGATACACAGACTACTGAAGTTACTTTTCGGTAGTAGCAATTATTTTGGTGACCTAGAACATGTCAAAACGTGATTTTTACGAAGTATTAGGCGTAAGCCGCGATGCATCAGAGCGCGATATTAAAAAAGCGTACAAGCGCTTAGCTATGAAATTCCACCCGGACCGTAACCAGGGGGATGAGAGCGCAGCGGACAAATTTAAAGAAGTAAAAGTAGCGTACGAGATCCTAACCGATCCTCAAAAGAAAGCAGCTTATGACCAATATGGTCACGCAGCTTTTGAACAAGGCGGCATGGGTGGCGGCGGCGGTTTCGGCGGCGGTCAAGGTGACTTCGGTGATATCTTCGGTGACGTATTTGGCGACATCTTCGGCGGTGGTCGTCGTGGTGGTGGTCAACAACGTGCACAACGTGGTTCAGACCTACGTTACAACATGGAACTGACTCTTGAAGAAGCGGTTCGTGGTGTATCAAAAGAGATTGAAGTACCAACACTGGTTGAATGTGACACTTGTGATGGTAGCGGCGCGAAGAAAGGCTCTTCTGCGCAAACTTGTGGCACTTGTCATGGCCACGGCCAAGTACAAATGCGTCAAGGTTTCTTCGCGGTTCAACAGACTTGTCCTACTTGTAACGGTAAAGGCAAGATCATCAAAGACCCATGTAACTCTTGTCACGGTCAAGGCCGTAAGCAGAAGACGAAAACACTTAACGTTAAGATCCCTGCTGGTGTTGATACTGGCGACCGTATTCGTTTATCTGGCGAAGGTGAAGCGGGAGAGCAAGGTGCTCCAGCTGGCGACTTATACGTACAAGTTCACGTAAAAGAGCACAACATCTTCGAACGTGACGGTAACAACCTTTACTGCGAAGTACCAGTAAGCTTCTCTATGGCTGCTCTAGGCGGTGAAGTTGAAGTTCCAACACTGGATGGTCGTGTAAACCTTAAGGTGCCAGAAGAGACACAAACGGGCCGTATGTTCCGTATGCGTGGCAAAGGCGTGAAAGGCGTTCGTGGCGGCGGTGTGGGTGACCTAATCGTTAAACTAGTGGTTGAGACGCCAGTTAAGCTAAGCTCTCGTCAGAAAGAACTTCTACGTGAGTTTGAAGAGACATGTGGCGGCGAAGCGGCAAGCAAGCACAAGCCTAAGTCTGAAGGTTTCTTCAGCGGCGTTAAAAACTTCTTCGATGACCTAACTAAGTAATTAGGTTATTGAACTCTTAAGTTATTGATACTTTAACTTAATGATGAAAATAGAAAGCCTGCTCATCTAGCAGGCTTTTTTGTGTCTGTAGAAAACAGAAAAAGATAACAGGTAATGCATGAGATTAATTGGCTTATCTCATGACTTCCAACATGCTTCTGGTTCCGAGATCCCAGAGTGGTGTAACTCTAAAATATCAGTCGTTGAGTCTAAGCAGTCATCGTTTGTCTGTGGTGCGTGCGGCTCAGCTTGAATGATATAGGTAGTGCTGCTTGCTGAGATAGCGAGTGTGTATCGGCTTGTATCGGTATCGCAAAAGCTGCACGTCCCGGCGGAGATAATCCCCTGTGCTGCGGATTCATAGTCATCTGTATATAGGGTTTCCAGCTCTAATTGTATTTTGGTCATGTCGGCCAACGCGTTGACACGATGCGCCTTCATGACATGGTTGGTATAACTCGGGTAAGCGATAGCCCCAAGTATTCCCACGATGACGACAGCCAGCAATAACTCGATCAATGTCATCCCTCTCATGCTTATGTTGTTGCTGTTGCATATATTTTTTCGAATCATCGCGAGTAGTTTCCTTTCATAACCCAGTACATTCTTCTCCGGTGGTAGCATCGCTGCAAGATTAAATACGGTTACGCACTGAATTACATAGGAATTTGGGAAATGACTCGCGGGTTTACGCTTCTAGAGCTGCTGATTACGGTCGTGGTACTTTCAGTACTGCTGGCTGCTGCTGCCCCGAGTTTTAGTTATCTATTAGCGTCCTCCAAAATTCAAAGACTCGCCCCTGAGGTTCATGGTTTCTTGGTTACTGCGCGATCCGAAGCCATTGCCCGAAATCAAGAACTACACCTTCTATTTTTGGTTTCGAATACGTTAGGTGCGATTGAGGATACAGAAGGTGAGTGGGATTTGGTTCTCAGCACTACCGCTTCTTATGTGCCAGGTAATGTGGTGATGCATCTTGATGGTTCAGCCTATCAAGATACCACAGTCTCGTTCAGCTTTTTAAATCAGAACTCAATCTCTATTGATGGAGTAAGAGGTCGCTTTATTAATGGTAACGTCACCATAGCTTCAGTGAGTACCCCGTCTGAAGAACTTTCTATTAAGGCATCAAATACAACAGGGCGTATTCGGATTTGCAGCAGCGACCCTAATAGCGATGGGCGCAACAGCATTGGTCATTATGGTTATGAGATCTGCAACTAAGCTTGCTCAAGGCAGTACCTTGGTAGAAATGATGGTGGCCTCTGCTATAGGCGTGATTGTTATAGGGACGATTGGTAGTGTGTTCATCACTAACCAACGTCTAAGCTCAGAGAAAAGCCTGGAGGTGCTCCTTTCACAGAACTTGTTCTCCACTGCACAAATGATGAAAGAAGAGATTTTGCGTGCCGGATATAACGCCAATGCCGGACAGTCGGTAAAGTTATCAGGTGCACCAAATACGATTTATGCCCAGAAAATCAGTGCTGATGAAGCTTATCTTGGTTTTGTTTATCTGCAAAATAGTACTTCATCTGCTTATCGAAATATTGTTTATCAGTTCAAAGACAATAAGCTCAACTACTGCCTTGGAGAATCGACCGATCTTTTGGCTATCGATGAAAAGCCATTTAGCAATGTAAGCGGTGATGTGACGATGACGTGTCAAAGTTTGTTCTTCGAACGACAAATTCAGATAGATGCGTTCTCTGTTTCTGTGGAAGACATATCGAGCAGTCAGGCGAGTTCTCAAAGGATCAACATGACGCTTGAGGCGTCGTTAGTGAATGCGGATTTGAGCCAAAAAGTGATGACATCCGTTGTGCAAAGGAACTGGCAATGAAGAGTGATAAGCAACAAGGAGCGATAACGCTGATGTTAGTCAGTATTCTCTTGATTGGTGTACTGATCGTTTCTCTTGGTTCATTTAAGGTCACGTTCTATCAAATCAAGCGGGCGCAAAATGAGGTCCAAGCGCGCAAAGAACACTGGCAAGCGGAAGGTGGTTTAGAGTGCACTTACGCTTATCTGCTTGAATTAGATAAGACGGTTGCTGATATTCAAGATGCCAGTACTCGTCCAGCCGACTTTGAAGATTGGTGTTCTCCTTATCAAAATCAGCCTCAAATCGATGTATCGAGCAGTGCTAGTTCTAGTGCTTATTTGGTGACGTCTTCTTCGAACACCAACTCCCTTTATAAGACGATAAGAGAACAGTCTCAGTTAGGCACGGGAGCAATCCAGTCGACGGGGCCAATAGAGATAGTTGGTACGTTGAGTCTCAAGCCAACAGCGAAAGAAGAGCCAATCAGTGGTAATGAATATGAGTGTGTCAGTGTCTCATTCGCTGATCTGTTTACTTATCAATATGATGCGACTCATGGTGATTCAACGCAGGTGTTGGGGTTAGAAGTTAAGGATCCAGCAGCTGATGGCCCTTTTTCTGGCTTTGATGGCGTTTGTCACAGCGATTATAAAACGGCGATCCCGAAAGGTACTTCAGGCAGTACTTATTCGATCTCTGCCCCTGACTATTATCAAGGAACCAATCCACCGCCGTTCATGAAAGACTTTAATCCAGATCCTAATATGAATCCGTTTTACACCTTCTTTGGTATGGCTAGAACGGAACAAAATATTCTCGATCTGTCGCAAGATACGGACTTGTTTAAGCATGTTCAGCTATTGAACGCGACGGAGTGTGGCCCTGAGATCATGGAGCACTTTACGATAGGCCAAACCAAAGGGCTATGGATTGAAGGTAATTGTCACATCAATGCAGCGGTAGCAGCTGCAAATAACCCATCTCAACTTCTCGTGATTCAAGATGGTGTGCTCGCGCTGAATGGAGCCATGACTTACAACGGGGTGATTTATCACTTGGTTGATTATCAAAAGAGCCATGTGAAAACGAGAGTCGATAATTTCTGGAACTCGCTTGTAGCTAACAACGTGTTTGCGCCTTTTATCAAAGACATCGATGAGGCTAGCGTGATTAAAAAGAGTGTCGGGATTCAATTTGCTTCTGGTTTGCCTTCTGGTGGTCTTATCTTTGATTCTCCCTCGGGAGTGACGACCATAGTGGGGGATATGGACATGGATTTTCGTGCGGATTCGAACCCAAGTGACCCGCCTTCTACGTACCAATGGCAGCGAGGCTCATGGAGTGATTTCTAAGAATTCTGGCTTCAGTTTGCTAGAGGTACTTATCTCTTTTCTGCTGATTGGCGTCGCGTCGTTAGGGTTGGTTAAATTACAGGTGTATGCGGAACAAAAGTCGGATCATGCGCTCCAGAGTGTGGAAGCTTTGCATTTTGCGGAAAGGCAGATGGAGTATTATCGAACTCGCGCGCTCAATGTTAGTGGGGCGGTAGGGCTTATTCCTTTTGAGGAACTAAATCAATCGAGCTACTGTCTCAACATTGCGAGTTCAGATCCCTTATCCGGTTTATCGGGCTCTGCGTATTCGATGACATGTGAAGTCACCAATGCGAACGGAGCCTTATCTGGCGCGCTCAAAAACATTACTGTCACAATTGCATGGCAAGATCGTATGAACCGCGCGCAAAGTATTTATCTCGAAACTATGCTTTCCAAATACAGTGAGTTTGACTGATCCCTAAGCAAACGTTTACTGCATGCCAAGGCTTACGCCACTCCTTTTACGGACAATTTTCACTCCTCGGACATTGTTTAATTACTGGTTAAATCCATGTATATGGAATGGTGTTTTTTGTGTTTTTATATTGTTGTGGTTGTATGTTATTTTTGCAAAATATGTCTCCATTTATGGAATTTAGGGTGGAATCTTGTGCTTTTTATGGGGGCTTTTAATAGAATATGTGTTGTACCAATAGGCCGTGGTAAAAACTTATATTAGGCCTAAACAAACAACATCACATATGGAGTTACAATGAGTAACCAAGCCGTAAAAAAAGCACCTTCGACTGACAAGATCAGTGGAATGGATCGCTTTCTAAACTTCATTGAACGCGCCGGCAACAAAATTCCAGATCCAGCAATCCTGTTCTTCTGGGCTCTAGTTATCGTATGGGTAGCATCTGCACTTTTGTCGAATCTTTCATTCGATCTAATCAACCCTCAAACGGGTGCTGCTCTAGAAGTAAACAACCTACTGACTGGTGAAGCGCTTGCTAGCTTCCTAGCGAATATGGTTACTACGTTCACAGGCTTCGCACCACTAGGCATCGTACTTGTTGCTATGCTAGGTGTTGGCGTTGCAGACTCTTCAGGCTTCATTACTACTGGCCTTAAGAAGATGCTGAACTTCACGCCAGCTAAGCTACTTACGCCAATGCTAATCTTGGTTGCTATCGTGTCTCACACAGCAGCTGATGCAGGTTACGTTCTAGTAATCCCTCTTGGCGGTATCATCTTCCACGCTGCGGGTCGTCACCCTCTAGCGGGTATTGCAGCAGCATTTGCTGGTGTATCAGGTGGTTTCTCTGCGAACTTCATCCCTTCAGGTATCGACCCGCTACTAGCTGGCTTCACGCAAACAGCGGCAAACGTTCTTGACCCTGAATACGTGATTAACCCTCTAGCGAACATCTTCTTTACTGGCCTATCTTCAGTTCTTATTGTTGCTATCGGTTGGTACGTAACTGAGAAGATCATCGAACCTCGCCTAGCGAACACGCCAGTTGATGAAGATGCTGAAGAAGCACCTGATCTAGGTACGTTCACTGCAATTGAATCAAAAGCATTCAAATACGCAGGTTGGGCAATGGTTGCTGGTATTGGTCTGCTTGTTGCGGCTCTAATCCCTGAGAACTCTGCACTGCGTTCTCCTGAAGGTGAGCTAACAGCATTCTCTGCACCAGTTATGAAGTCTATCGTTCCTCTGATCTTCATCCTGTTCATCATCCCAGGTATCGTTTACGGCCGTGTAGCGGGTACTTTCAAGAACAGCAATGACGTAATCAAGGCGATGTCTGAGACAATGGCTACGATGGGCGCGTACATTGTAATGTCGTTCTTCTGTGCACAGTTCCTATCGGCATTCGGTCAATCAAACATTGGTACTATGCTGGCACTTTACGGTGCTGAAGGCCTGAAAGCGATGGACCTTCCTGGTGAAGCGACAATCGTTGGTATGATTCTACTAACGGCTTCAGTTAACCTTCTTGTTGGTTCTGCATCGGCTAAGTGGGCACTTATCGGTCCAATCCTAGTTCCAATGCTAATGGTTGTAGGTATCTCTCCTGAGCTATCTCAAGCGGCTTACCGTGTTGGTGACTCAGTGTCTAACATCATCTCTCCACTAATGGTGTTCTTCCCACTGGTTGTTGTTTACTGCCAACGCTACGTTAAGTCTACAGGTATCGGTACTCTAGCTTCTCTAATGATGCCATTCTCGATTGCAATGCTAATCGGTTGGTCTATCTTCCTGCTAGCTTACTGGGCTCTTGGTATTCCACTAGGTATCCAAGCACCTTACACTTACACAATGTAAGATTGAACTAAGCAAAATTAAGCTTTATTCATTACTAAGCCCGCACCGAAATGTGCGGGCTTTTTTGTGCTATTTTTCCGCTCTATTTTCATATCCAAAAATTTTTATATCAAAAAGAAAGGTACTCAGCTTATACTCCGGATTACGGCTAATTGTTGGCCGGTAAAATTAGGAAATCCAAAACATCATGAAAATTCTGCTTCTGGTAGGGTTAATTGTTTTAAATGGTCTGTTTGCCATGTCTGAGATTGCATTGGTAGCAGCAAAAAATAGTCGGCTGAAACGCTTGGCCGAAAAGCACCGTTCTGCTCAGATCGCACTTGAGCTTAAAGAAAATCCAACTCGCTTCCTCTCAACCATTCAAATCGGTATTACCGTCATAGGCCTGCTCAGCGGCATCGTGGGTGAGGCGACGTTATCTGCACCACTAGCCGTGCAACTAGAACTGTGGGGCATGGATGCAACGCAAGCGAATGTTCTGTCTACCGCGGTCGTCGTTGTCGGTATTACTTACTTTGCGATTGTTGTTGGTGAACTCGTACCAAAACGCTTTGCTCAATCTCAAGCGGAAACCATCGCTGTGTTGGTCGCTATGCCAATCTATTGGTTGTCTAAAATCGCGACGCCGTTTGTTTTTGCTTTGTCTGCTTCAACGGAAGGTATTCTTAAGTTGATGGGCCGAGGTGGCGAAGAAGACAGTGTGACGGAAGACGATATTCATGCGCTTGTTAAAGAGGGCTCAGACTCCGGTGTGATTGAACGTGGTGAGCAAGAGATGATTCGCAATATCTTGCAGCTTGATGATCGCTTAGTGAGCTCATTGATGACGCCACGTCGAGACATCGATTTTCTGGATGTCGACCAACCTGTCGAGAACATCTTGAAGCAGCTCCGCTCATCAAAGCACAGCGTATTCCCTCTATGCCAAGACCATCTAAATAAGGTGGTAGGCACAGTGTCTGCCAAGGCTTTATTGAATCAGGCGGGTAATCTAAGTATTCAAGTGATCATGGGGCTGTCTAAATCTCCAATCTATGTACCGGAATCGATGAAGGCGCTACGCCTCCTTGGTTATTTTAAAGAGTCGGGCACTGAGATGGCATTCATTGTTGATGAGTATGGCGATGTTCAAGGCCTCGTGACTCATTACGACATTCTAGAGGCGATTGCGGGAGAGTTATCAAACAACCCGAACGACCTTTGGACTGAGTCTCTGCCAGATGGCTTGCTGGTGGATGGATTAATCCCGATTAGCGAACT
This sequence comes from Vibrio sp. 070316B, assembly GCF_013114115.1. NCBI lineage: Bacteria > Pseudomonadati > Pseudomonadota > Gammaproteobacteria > Vibrionales > Vibrionaceae > Vibrio > Vibrio sp. 070316B. The sequence continues at coordinate 51,450 of NZ_VTYC01000010.1, forward strand.
GAAAAATCGCTTGGAGCTTTCAGAGTTAGAGGGTGAAAGCGAGGGCTTCCAAACTCTAAACGGACTCATCACATGGCTGCTAGGTCGCTTGCCTGAGACGGGAGAGATCGTTGAGTGTCAGCAGTGGCAGTTTGAGATTATCTCGGTTGAGAATAATCGTATTGTGAGCGTCAAAGCGACGCAAATCGTTAATGATTTGCTTGCAGCCGAAAGCTAGACTGACAGTTAATCATCCAGTCCATGGCTATTGGTGGGCATCTCTTTGTTGTCCATCATCACTAAGATTAGGTATGCTTCACCGCATACCTTTTTTGTTTCTATTGTTTGTTTTTGGAGTCCCCTTTGTCAGACCATCAATTCACCCCTCAAGATGAAATCTTCATGCGACGTGCCATCGAAGTGGCAAAAAAAGCGGAGCGTGAGGGAGAGGTGCCTGTTGGTGCCGTACTGGTAAAAGATGGTGAGATTATCTCTGAAGGGTGGAACCGTTCGATTGGCAGCCATGACGCAACAGCGCACGCTGAAGTAGAAACCTTGCGTAAAGCGGGACAGGTTCTGGAAAATTATCGACTGCTTGATACCACTTTGTATGTCACGCTTGAGCCATGCCCTATGTGTGCGGGTGCCTTGTTACACAGCCGAGTGAAGCGCATTGTTTTTGGCGCGCCAGACCTAAAAGCGGGTGCAGCAGGGACGGTGTTGAACTTGTTTGAGAGCCAAGCTTCCTATCACTATGCTGATGTTGAGCACGGGCTATTAGAGGATGAGTGTCGCGAGCAACTACAAGCGTTTTTCAAGCGTCGTCGAAAAGAGATAAAAGAGAAGCGAAAGCAAGAGCGTTTGCTAGAAGAGCAGCAGTTAGAAGCAGACAAGGCGCTTAAAAAGAAATAGCAGCAAGTTTAAGGCACTCTCATAGTAAGAGTGCCAAACCAGCTTACTTGGTTATAGAGTTTACTCGGCAATCATCTGCATGAAAGCACGGTTGCGCCAAATGATCTTCTTCTTATTATTTGAAAGCATACGCTTACGACGGTTTGCTGCAACTGTCTTATCCAAGCGTTTCGATTTCAGTTTCTTCATCATCTCAATGATTTCCTATTGGTCGTCTGACTGTGTCGTTTGGATTAACGACTTAATTATAGTGTGATTCGTCTGTTTGGTCTGTCGCACAGAGGCAGACATAGAAGAGCAATCCTAGTCTCAAGCCTTTAACTTCGGCCAATGGCCAATAGCCAATAACCAAGCGCAGCAGAACGATAATCTTAATTGTGGTGTGTCGTTATAAGGTGCGATTGTTACTGTAATATGACACCGCCTTTATCACGGTCTTTTATCCGTATCTCTCCTTTGTGTAAGCGATAGAAAACGTAATAAAAAAGAGCAATGCTGGAAGGCATTGCTCTTTTGGTTTTATTTCGAAGGCTCAGAACCACTTACTGTTGGCTCTGCAGCGCTGATGCTAGATTCAGCCCCAGAAGTCTCTAAAGGTGGAATAACGATCAACCCTTCAAGACTCTCTTCTTGTTCTTTATTACGCTTATTAACGTGGCCGATGATGCTTTGGTAATAACGGCGAATGTTCTCTACGTAGTTTCTAGCTTCATCACCACGGGCATAACCATAGCGAGTTTGGCTGTAGTATTTCTTCTGTCTTAGTAGAGGCAGTCTGTCTTTTACATCACCCCAAGCATCAGGATCTCCGCCTTGCGCTTTGGTTAAGCGACGTGCGTCCATCATGTGTCCGTAACCGACATTGTATGAAGCAAGCGCAAACCAGATCTTTTCATGTTGTGTGATTGAATCTGGTACTCGGTTCACGATACGACGCAGGTACTCAACACCACCTTGTACCGACTGTTTAGGGTCGAGACGGTTGGTCACCCCAACACTCTTCGCGGTCGGCAGTGTCAGCATCATCATGCCACGAACACCGGTTGGTGAGCGTGCGACTGGGTTCCAGTGTGACTCTTGATACGCCAGTGCAGCAATCAGGCGCCAGTCAAACTCTTGCGAGTACTTTTGAAACAGTGGCGACCATTTTGGTAGCTTGCTGTCGAGCGCGCGGATAAAGGCACGAGTATCAACGTAATCAAAAGTGCCGATATGACCGATGTACTTTTCTTCTAGCGAAGCAAGTTCACCGGATTGTTTTAGATTACCGAAGAACTCAATCAGCAATGCGTACAGGCTTTCATCTTCAGACTTCTCTAAGTACCAAGAGATAGGTTGGTCTTCAGTAAGCTCAAACGCCAATGCTACGTCTGGGTACAAACGTTGTGCTAGTGATAGTTCGATAGAATCGGCAACCGTAAATAGGCGCTCGCCCGTTGATACTTCTTTTAGCAGATCATTGATGTCGGCATTGCCTATTGCATCGTAGATGAAGTCATTATGCGTGTTCTGTAACTGCTTAAGTGTGGGCTCAAAGTGTGAGTCTTTCACCACTACTAAAGAGGGCGTCAGAGTCTCGTTAGGTGACGCGTCTTCTGATTCAGCTTGCGCTTTGATGAATTCAGCCTGACGTTCGTTCTCAAACTTGATCAGTTGATCTAGGTTTCTTGGACGCCATTGGCCTTTTTTGTACACCACTTGTTGGCTTACGTAGTAATAAGCAGGCGCTGCACGATAAGCTCGCGTCAGTTTGTTGTTTTGCGTTAACCCTGTAGCGATTAGGTCGATCTCGCCTTTCTTTAGGGCGGGGAATAGGCCGGATAGACGGTAAGCCGGTTTAACCTCAAGCTTCACCCCCAGCTCTTGTGCAAACTCACGAGCTAATTCGTAATCGAGACCAGCTGGGCCATCAGGACCAATGTAATAAGAGAGTTGGTTATTCAGAGTACCGACACGAAGCACGCCACGCTCTCGTATCTGCTCGAGGACACTTTTAGGCTCAGATTCAATCTGGCATGCGGTTAGCCCAAACAGAGCGATAACCAGCAGAAAGGACTTAGACAAAAAGATGAGAGAAAATTTAGGCATCAAAATGAAATCTCGAAAAGTGGAAGCCCCTTTATACCAAACCCCGCAAGGCTGGCAAAGTAGGTTTCATTAAACTGATGTAAAAGTGGTGATAAATGCAGCAAAACTGGCATTTACGCAGAAACATGAAAAAAATCACGCAAACGGTTGCTTTTGGTGTTACGTCACAAAAAAAAATGCTTTATAATGCGCTCGCATTGAAGAGGTGGGATCGGCATAGGTTTTTAAACCTTCGGGAATAGCTTCGAAGAAAACAGTTAGGTTTTTCCTTTAACCCACTGAATTTATTCCAATATCACCTTAATCAACTGCATAAGAGACCTAAGCACATGAGAATTTTGCGTGGCTCCCCAGCTCTATCTGAGTTTCGTGTTAACAAGCTTTTAGAGCTTTGTCGTGAATTAAGCTTACCTGTAACAGGTATTTACGCTGAGTTTGCCCACTTTGCTGATTTAACAGCAGACCTAGACGCGTCTGAAGTTGAGAAGCTAGAAAAGCTACTGACTTACGGTCCAACGATTGAAGAGCATGAACCTGAAGGTTTACTGCTGCTTGCTACACCTCGTCCAGGTACTATTTCTCCTTGGTCTTCAAAATCTACAGATATCGCACATAACTGTGGCCTAGCGAAAGTATCTCGCCTAGAGCGCGGTACGGCTTTCTACATTGAAACGTCTTCTGAACTTTCTGAGCTTCAACTTGTTGAGCTGAAAGCGATTCTTCACGATCGTATGATGGAAGTGGTTTTCACTGACTTCGAATCAGCAGCAGCATTGTTCACCGTTGCAGAACCAGCACCTTATGCGGAAGTTGATCTTCTTACCGGCGGCCGTAAAGCGCTTGAAGAAGCAAACGTTACCCTAGGTCTCGCTCTTGCAGAGGATGAGATTGATTACCTACTTGAAAGCTTTGTCACTAAGCTTGAACGTAACCCGACTGATATCGAGCTAATGATGTTTGCACAAGCGAACTCAGAGCACTGTCGTCACAAGATCTTCAACGCTGATTGGACTATCGACGGCGTTAAGCAAGAAAAATCATTGTTCAAGATGATTAAGAATACGTTTGAAGTGACTCCTGATAACGTTCTGTCTGCTTATAAAGATAACGCGGCAGTAATGACTGGCTCTGAAGTGGGTCGTTTCTTCCCAGATCCAGAAACTCGTCAGTACAACTACCACCAAGAGAAAACACACATCTTGATGAAAGTTGAAACGCACAACCACCCAACGGCTATTTCTCCATGGCCGGGCGCATCGACAGGTTCAGGCGGTGAAATCCGTGATGAAGGCGCGACAGGTATTGGTGGTAAGCCAAAAGCAGGTCTAGTGGCGTTCTCTGTATCTAACCTTAAGATCCCTAACTTTGTTCAACCTTGGGAAACAGATTTTGGTAAGCCAAGCCGTATCGTTACTGCATTGGATATCATGCTTGAAGGTCCTCTTGGTGGCGCGGCATTCAACAACGAATTTGGTCGTCCAAACCTACTAGGTTACTTCCGTACTTACGAAGAGAAAGTAAATTCTCACGCAGGTGAAGAAGTACGTGGTTACCACAAGCCAATCATGCTGGCTGGTGGTCTTGGTAACATCCGTGACGAGCACGTTCAGAAGAAAGAGATCCCAGTAGGTGCAAGCCTAATCGTTCTAGGTGGTCCTGCGATGAACATCGGCCTTGGTGGCGGTGCAGCGTCTTCAATGGATTCTGGTTCTTCTTCAGAAGATTTAGATTTCGCTTCTGTACAACGTGAAAATCCAGAAATGGAGCGTCGTTGTCAGGAAGTTATCGACCGTTGTTGGCAGCTAGGTGATGCGAACCCAATCGCATTCATCCACGATGTGGGCGCGGGCGGTATCTCAAATGCACTTCCTGAGCTTGTAGACGATGGCGAGCGTGGCGGTATCTTTAACCTGCGTGACGTGCCAAACGATGAGCCGGGTATGAGCCCACTTGAAATCTGGTGTAACGAATCTCAAGAGCGTTACGTAATGGCGGTTGCTGATAAAGACATGGCAACGTTCGACGCGATTTGTAAGCGTGAACGTGCACCATACGCCGTGGTTGGTAAAGCAACGGAAGAGCGTGAACTTAAACTAGAAGATTCACACTTCGACAACACGCCAATCGATATGCCAATGGACATCCTATTAGGTAAGACACCTAAGATGCACCGTGACGCGAAAACGCAAAAAGCAAACAACCCTGCGATTGACCGTTCTGGTATCGAGATGAACGAAGCGGTTGACCGTGTTCTTCGCTTGCCAACAGTCGCTGAGAAAACATTCCTTATCACCATCGGTGACCGCTCGGTAACAGGCCTTGTAGCTCGTGACCAAATGGTTGGCCCATGGCAGATTCCTGTTGCTAACTGTGCGGTAACGGCAGCAAGCTATGACTCTTACCACGGTGAAGCGATGTCTCTTGGTGAGCGTACGCCAGTGGCATTGCTAGACTTCGGCGCATCGGCTCGCCTAGCGGTTGGTGAAGCAATCACAAACATCGCAGCGACTAACATCGGCGATATCAAACACATTAAACTGTCGGCGAACTGGATGTCTCCAGCGGGTCACCCAGGTGAAGATGCAGGCCTTTACGAAGCGGTTAAAGCAGTGGGTGAAGAGCTATGTCCAGCACTGGGTCTAACTATCCCAGTGGGTAAAGACTCAATGTCGATGAAGACTAAGTGGGAAGAGAACGGCGAGCAGAAAGAAGTAACGTCTCCGCTATCTCTTGTTATCACTGCATTTGCTCGTGTTGAAGATGTTCGTAAGACAATTACGCCTCAACTTCGTACTGACAAAGGTGACACTTCACTGGTTCTTATCGACCTAGGTAACGGCAAAAACCGTCTAGGTGCAACGGCACTGGCGCAAGTTTACAAGCAGCTTGGTGACAAGCCAGCAGACGTAGACAACGCAGCACAGCTAAAAGGTTTCTACGAAGGCGTTCAAGCACTGGTTGCTAACGACCAAGTTGTGGCTTACCACGATAAAGGCGATGGTGGTCTGTTCGTAACACTGGCTGAGATGGCGTTCGCTGGTCACTGTGGTGTTAATGCAAACATTGGAGCTCTAGGTGAAGACACGCTAGCAGCACTATTCAACGAAGAGCTAGGTGCGGTAATCCAAGTTCGCAACGATGACCTAGACGCGGTTCTTTCAACTCTTGCGGCAAACGGCCTAGAAGCGTGCTCACACGTAATTGGTTCTGTTGAAGCATCTGATGAGCTAGTGATTAAGTCTGGCGAGTCTGTTGTGGTTGAACGTAACCGTACTGAGCTACGTACTATCTGGGCTGAGACGACGCATAAGATGCAAGGTCTACGTGATAACCCAGCATGTGCAGACCAAGAGCACGAAGCGAAGAAAGACAACTCAGATCCGGGTCTAAATGTGAAATTGAGCTTCGACGTAAATGAAGACATTGCTGCACCGTTCATCAACACTGGCGCTAAGCCTAAGATGGCGATTCTACGTGAGCAGGGTGTTAACTCTCACGTTGAAATGGCAGCAGCATTCGACCGTGCAGGCTTCGAAGCAACTGATATTCACATGAGCGACATCCTTACGGGTCAAGCGGTTCTAGAAGAGTACAACGGCCTTGTGGCTTGTGGTGGCTTCTCTTACGGTGACGTACTAGGCGCTGGTGAAGGTTGGGCTAAGTCGGTTCTGTTTAACGATTCGACTCGTGAGCAATTTGAAAACTTCTTCAAGCGTGAAGATACCTTCTCTCTAGGTGTGTGTAACGGTTGTCAGATGTTGTCTAACCTACGTGAACTTATCCCTGGTGCAGAGTACTGGCCACGTTTCGTTCGCAACGAATCTGAACGTTTTGAAGCGCGTTTCAGCCTAGTAGAAGTTCAGAAATCTGATTCTGTATTCTTCAATGGCATGGAAGGTTCTCGTATGCCAATCGCTGTTTCTCACGGTGAAGGCCGCGTAGAAGTACGTGACAACGACCACCTAAACGCGATTGAAAACTCAGGTACGGTTGCTCTACGTTACGTTGATAACCACGGTAACCAAACTCAGCAATACCCGAACAACCCGAACGGTTCGCCAAACGCTATCACAGGTTTAACAACGACGGATGGCCGCGTGACAATCATGATGCCTCACCCAGAGCGTGTATTCCGCACGGTGGCTAACTCTTGGTCTCCTGAAGGCTGGGGCGAGAATGGCGCTTGGATGCGTATGTTCCAAAACGCACGTAAGAATGTGGGTTAATCATGCCGCGTTAATCTAGATTAGATTAAGCAAAAATTAAAAGCGCAGATCGAAAGGTCTGCGCTTTTTTTTGTGAATTTTTTTGGAACCAGAGTGATAAATTGAGGTTTGCAGTTTGCTGTTCTAAAAATCTCCACTACGCTAAATGTTATGGAATCAATTTGTTAGGCGAATAATGTCTGTTTTTACGCAGAGTAATATTCGTTCGTCTGTGCAAAAACTGAATCAATCATCGTGGCATAAGAGGGAACTATGAAAACAACAATCACAAAAGCCGTTGCAGTGGCAGCGATTGTCATGTCGTTAGCTGGGTGTGTAGGTAGTAACGCTGTGACCGGGAAATTAATGAAGTTTAACGTCGAGGTAGTGGATAACCGTTACGCTCGTGCGGGCGTCAACTTCTTGCTTGCTCCGGTTTACGCACTAACAACCGCAGCCGATTACATTGTATTTAACTCGATTGAATTCTGGGCTGGTAAAAACCCACTTACTGGTGCGCCTCACATCTTCGATAGCAAAGTCGATACCATGATCGATGTGAATGACAGTCTAGACGATTCACTAAAAGAAGCACCACTAGGCTTCAACAATCGCCAGATCGAATGGGGTGAAATGCAGCAAATCGATGAAAACACGATTCGCATGGATATCACTTACAACGATGGTCAGAAAGCAGTACTACTGGGTGTTCGCGATGGCGATAAGGTCAGCTACTACATGGATGGCACATTGGTATCTGAAACCTCTATCCAGGCTCTAGAGCAGTTAGCCGCAGAGAAAGTGTAACGTCTTTCATTATCTATAGATAAAAGAAAAGCCGCTGGATTTAACCCCAGCGGCTTCGTATTTTCTAGCATCTAGCATCTAGCATCTAGCATCTAGCATCTAGCGCTTAGATTAGTTGTTGCTGTGTAGCTCGCTGTTCAGCTCAACAGCAGACTTGTTCGCTAGACACTCAATTTGACCTGTGATCGAGTTGCGACGGAACAGCAGATCAGAAACACCAGCTAGGTCGCGAGCTTTAATGATTTCTACCTCGTTGCCTTCTTTATCTAGCATGCGAACTTTTGTACCAGCCGTTACATATAGACCAGACTCAACAGTGCAGCGGTCGCCCATTGGGAAGCCAAGACCTGCGTTTGCGCCTAGTAGGCAGTTTTCGCCGATAGAGATAACCATAGTACCGCCACCAGACAGAGTACCCATGATAGAAGCGCCGCCACCGATGTCTGAACCGTTACCTACAACAACACCTGCAGAGATACGACCTTCAACCATGCTTACGCCTGTTGTACCCGCGTTGAAGTTGATGAAACCTTCGTGCATTACCGTTGTACCTTCACCCACATGTGCGCCAAGACGAACACGAGAAGTATCAGCAATACGAATACCTGTTGGTACCACGTAATCCACCATTTTAGGGAACTTGTCTACGCAATCTACAGACAAAGCGCGACCTGCAAGGCGAGCTTCGATTTGACGCTCAGCCAGCTCAGGTAGGTCGATTGGGCCTTCGTTTGTCCATGCGATGTTGTGCAGTAGACCGAAGATGCCGTCTAGTACCGTACCGTGTGGTTGAACTAGGCGGTTAGAGATAAGTTGTAGCTTTAGGAAGCCTTCAGCAACAGATGCTGGCTTCTCGTCAGTCGCAAGAACAACAAGAACCAATGGTTGATCAGATGCTGCTGCTTTTTCTGCGAAAGATGCGTTTGCTGCATCGTCGTTTGCTGCGAATGCTTTCGCTAGTTCTGCGCTTTGTGCAGCAGAGATTTCGATAGCTTGGTTGCCTTCAGTGTAACCTGCTACTTCACCAACAGCCGCTACTAGAGCGTCGCTTGGGTTTAGAAGTGGGCTAGGGAAGAACGCTTCAATGATTTTATTGTCGCGGTTTTTGGTTGCCGTACCGAAGGCTAGTGAAAAGAAAGCCATGTTGAATCTCCATGTGTTGAGTCTTGAATTTGCTATTTCATAACAGTGGCTCGAATAACGAGCGCCGTCGTTAGCAAAGTTAATTTAATTGCGTTCATCATAAAGAGAGCGCCCTCGTTATGAAAGGGCGCATCGGGATAAAGTCTGTAAAATGATATTGCTTGTCTTTTTAGCGATAGTTTTCATTATCCGGATATCACACCACGTTCTTAATGTTGCAGTGTTTAATTAAACTATGCAGCATAATTTGATTTCCATATTCGCTACTCATACCTAACCCACCTTGTTGTTAGCTATATCAATAGGATGAGTCACACTTCCTTTATAAATCTATGTTTATTATCAGAATTATTCGACTTCTGTTGATTAATCGCTTGTGCCTACAGTCCGAGTAAATACTCAAGTTTTCAGCTGCGTAATTAAGATGAAGATCACTATAACCCTATATTAATTAAGTATATTTCCAGCCATAACGACATTAAAACGATTAATAAAGGATCTTCTATGAATTTTACTAAGTCTTTACTGGTGCTCTCTATCGGCGTAGCGATGGTTGGCTGTGGCTCGGACAGCAATGATACCGCAGTGACATGTGACACTGCTGCTTCTTGTACCAAGTTTACTGTTTTACATACCAACGATAACCACGGTCGTTTTTGGGAGAACAGTAAGGGTGAGTACGGAATGGCTGCTCGCAAGACTTTGATCGATAGCATTCGTGCTGAAGTCACCCAAAACGGTGGTGAAACCATTCTATTGTCTGGTGGTGATATTAATACAGGTGTGCCTGAGTCTGACATGCAGAACGCAGTACCGGATTTTGTTGGTATGAACCTTCTTGGTTACGACGCAATGGCATTAGGTAATCATGAGTTCGACAACAGCTTAGATGTGCTAGAGATGCAGGCTGAACTGGCTGATTTCCCAATGCTAGCGGCGAATATTTATATCAAAGATGGAGACACAGTTACTGATGAACGCCTTTTCTCTCCATACAAAGTATTCACTATTAATGGGTTAAAAATAGCTGTTATTGGCCTGACAACCAAAGATACGGCGAAATTGGTTAACCCTGATAATGTCGCGACGATTCATTTTGCGGACCCGCAAGTAGAAATCAAAAAAGCCATAAAAGAAATCGAGGCCAATGAAACGGTTGACCTGATTTTTGCTACTACGCATATGGGGCACTACGCTGATGGTCAACATGGTAGTGAAGCTCCTGGTGATGTGTTACTTGCTCGTTCACTGGAGGAAGGGCAATTAGATGCCATTATTGGCGGGCACTCCCAAAACCCAGTTTGTATGGAAGGTAATGAATACGCAGACTTTAATCCGGGAGATGATTGTAAGCCAGATCAGCAGAATGGGACTTACATCATGCAAGCACATGAATGGGGCAAGTATGTAGGTCGAGCTGACTTTGAGTTTTATGAAGGCAAACTGCATTTAGCGAAGTACGATCTGGTTCCTGTGAACTTGAAAGAGAAAGACGAAAATGGTGATTATCAGTTTATCCAAACTGAGATTGAACCAGACTTAACAGTGATTGCGACGCTTTCTGCGTATCAGCAACAAGGCCAAGAGTTGCTTGATGAAGTGATCTCAAATACAGATGCGAAGCTTGAAGGTGATCGTAATGTGGTTCGCTCTGAGCAGACTAACCTTGGTCACTTATTAGGCCACGCTTACCGAACTTACGACTTAGTGAATGCTGATTTCGGCGTGATGAATTCTGGTGGTGTACGTGATTCGATTCAAGTGGGCGATGTGACGTATCGTGATGTGTTGACGGTTCAACCTTTTGGTAATTTCGTAACTAAAGCTACGATGACAGGAGCTGAAGTAAAAGAGTATTTAGACGTTGTTGCTACGATGACGGCAGGTTCTGGCGCTTATGCTCAACTGGATAATATTAGCTTGACTGTAAATTGCGACTCGAGTGATGTGACCATACGTGACATTAACAATAAAGGTTTCAGCTTAACTGATACTTATACCTTTTCTGTGATCAGCTTTAGTGCAGCTGGTGGTGATGATTATCCGGTAATTGATGTTGAATCGACGCAGCTGGCGGATGCCTTTGTACTTCGTGAATTCTTTGTGAAGCATCCTAATATAACAGCTGCAGATTATGCGCCAGAAGCTGGTAAGTTAATCTATATGAGTAATGGCTTGGAAGTGAAAGGTTGTCCTGCTAGCTAATTTATAACTCATAAACAAAAACGACAAAGAAAATAGCCAGCGAATCGCTGGCTATTTTTGTATAAAACTTAGTGGAGTTAGAGGCTAGACAAACAGTGCTTTATGAGCTTGCTCGATACCTTCAATCAACATCTGCATACCGATAACAGCCAGTATCAAACCCATCATTCGAGTAATCACGTTCAGTGCGCTTGGCCCTACCGCTTTCACGAAGCGTTCGCCAAACACAAACAATACGTAAGTTAAGGTACACAACAGACCAAACGCGATGATGGTGATGACGGTTTCATAGATGCCCTCGGTGCTAGCAAAGTTCATCGCGGTGGCAATTGTCCCCGGACCTGCCAGTATCGGCATGGCCAGTGGTGATACTGCGATACTTAGCGCCGCGTCTTGTTGGGCATCTGAGTTAACCTTCTCTTTCGCCTTCGAGTGTGTTGATTCACCTTGAAGCATGTGAAAGCCAATCAAGAAGACCAAAATACCGCCTGTGATGCGCAGGGCATAAAGCGTGATACCAAAAAGGTCAAAAATCAGTTTACCTGAAATGGCAAACGTACTGACGATAATGAATGCGATAAACACTGAGCGGAACGCGATTGACTTAACTGTCTCCCTGTCGTTGTCGCCTGTTAAACCAAGAAAGATCGGTGTGTTAGCGATAGGGTTCATGATGGCGAAAAAGCCCATGAACACGGTGATGGTATGAATGATGAGCTCTTTCATATTATTCCTTTAAAAAGATGCAGTTAAATACACATATTGAATAAGAATAGATACTAGAGCAAGTATGAATAAAAAACAGCCAGCATAGGGCTGGCTGTATAGTTTTAGTGATGGGAGTAGAGTTTTGATTGTGTGTTGGTGTCGATTTTTCAACTAACGCCTCGGCTTGAGGCGCTAAATGCTGACAATCACTTCTATCATTATGCGTTTTGAGATTCGCTTACCGCGACAGCCAGTGCAACCGTAGCACCGACCATTGGGTTGTTACCCATGCCAATGAAACCCATCATAGCAACGTGAGCAGGAACTGAAGAGCTACCTGCAAACTGAGCGTCTGCGTGCATTCTACCCATGGTATCTGTCATGCCGTAAGACGCAGGGCCTGCCGCTACGTTGTCTGGGTGCAATGTACGACCTGTACCACCGCCTGAAGCAACTGAGAAGTAAGGCAGACCTTGGCGAGTACGCTCTGCTTTGTAGATACCCGCAACAGGATGTTGGAAGCGTGTTGGGTTGGTTGAATTACCCGTAATGCTCACATCCACCTCTTCTCTGTGCATGATTGCTACCCCTTCACGAACATCATCAGCGCCGTAACACAAGATCTCTCCGCGAGGGCCATTTGAGAAACGGCGACGTTCTGTTTCAACGAGTTCACCGGTTTGGTAGTCGTATTGAGTGCGCACGTAAGTGAAGCCATTGATGCGTGAGATTAAGTACGCCGCATCTTTACCTAAACCATTTAGGATAACTTTTAATGGATTTTTACGTGATTTATTGACGTTCAGTGCGATTTTAATTGCGCCCTCAGCGGCAGCAAAAGACTCGTGACCTGCAAGAAAAGCAAAGCAATGACTCTCTTCATTCAGAAGACGAGCAGCAAGCGCACCATGACCAATACCTACTTGACGTTGCTCAGCGACACTACCGGGTTTTGTGAATGCTTGGAGGCCTTCACCAATGATATTCGCTGCTTGTTCAGCGTTGCTTGCTTTACGGAATAGAGCCATAGCTGTGCCTAAGGTGTATGCATCGGCTGCGCTTTCAAAAGCAATTGGTTGAGTGTCCATCACCAACGTTTTTGGGTCTACATTGTGTGCTTTACAGTATTGCTCTGCTTGCGCCAAAGAGTCGAAGTTCATTTCTGCCAATGCGCGAGTTACTGATTCATTAAATTGAGTGTTCATCATATCTTTCCTCTTAATTGGCAAAATTATTGTTGGCGTGGGTTAATGGTGGTCACGGCTTCGTCGAAGCGACCATAAGTCCCTGTCGCAAGGTCGGCCGCTTCATTGGCTGGCACGCCTTGATTAATCGCCTTCATCATTTTGCCGAGGTTGAGATACTCGTAGCCAATCACTTCGCTGTGATCATCAAGTGCTAGCTTGGTTACGTAACCTTCTGCAAGCTCTAGGTAACGAACGCCTTTTGCTGCGGTTGAGTAGCTGGTGCCTACTTGGCTGCGCTGTGTTTGACCTAAGTCTTCTAATGCTGCGCCGATCTCTAGGCCACCTTCAGAGAAAGCAGACTGGGTTCGACCGTAAACAAACTGCAGGAAGATCTCGCGCATCGCGACGTTAATCGCGTCACATACCAGGTCAGTATTGAGTGCTTCTAGAATGGTTTTTCCGGTAAGAATTTCAGCGGCCATCGCAGCTGATTGTGTCATACCTGAACAACCAATCGTTTCGATGAGTGCTTCTTCGATGATGCCGTTTTTTACGTTAAGAGTCAGTTTGGCTGCACCTTGTTGTGGTGCACAAGTGCCTACGCCATGGCTTAAGCCAGAAATAGCGATGACATCTTTTGGACTAACCATGGCGCCTTCAACTGGAATTGGAGCCGAGTTGTGAAGATCACCCCTTTGAATAGGGCACATGGATTGAATTTCTGAAGAGTAATGCATATTGTTTTCTCACTAATAAAGTCGTATTGACCTAGGGCGTTGAGAAAACAGGACGTGTTGGAAGAGGTGCGGCTAGTTCACTACAGATCTTGAGTATCGATAATCCAAAGGAGTCATGGGATTTGGTCCTAATAGACGCAGCCCATTTCAAAGTGGAGGAGTAGCGATACATCCAACAGTATTACCTGTTTTCGATTCTGTAGGAGTCATTAGCACGGTTCAAAAGAACGGGCGGTTGAAGCAAAAGCTTAGGTGGAACCCCATCACCTGATGGCTATAGATTAGATCTTTATCACACTTTTGTGCAAGCGAATGTTTAGAGCGATTTCGACTATAAACAAGCATCATTATATTTCGATAAGTATAAAAAAACGCCAATAACTGACTCTGATTAGAGGTGTCATTGGCGTTTTTTAGAAAACTTCAGCTAGTTAAGCCGCATCTTCTTCTGCGTCTTCAACAGCTTCAAGCTTCTTCGCTTTTTTCGGAGCTGGCTTACGCTTCGCACCTAATGCGTAAAGAACTTCTTCTTTGTTCTTCGCTAGGTACATTGCAAGTTCTTCTTGCTTGCCTTCATCTTCAACTAAATCGCTTTTGCCTAACAGTTCAAAAAGCTCATCAGCCATATCCAGCATTTTGTCGTATGCGTCAGCTTCGGCTTTAGAGGTAAAAGTCATTTTCTCTTCTCCGTTGCGTTCCACCACGTACTTGACGATAACAGCCATGGTTAATCCTCTAAGTTTGATAAATTTTACTGGCTTTTTATACAGTTTCTGATGTTAAAAGTCCAGTTGGAGCCCGAACTATGCGGCCTCAATCTTGATGTGTCGCCCAGTCTTCACAATAACTCATGAAAGATTTCAGCAATGGGCTTTGGTACTTGTCTTTGTGGACCAGCATCCAGAACCGACGTTTCATATCAAGTGGCACATTAAGCGCTTTTACACGGCCTGAATCGATCGCTCGCTGAGCAGCTAAACGAGACAAACAGGCAAAGCCAAGACCGGCAGAAACAGAGTTGATGATTGCTTCTGTGGTGTTGAGCTCAAAAGACTCATACCAATGCTCGATGCGTGGTGCGACGGCTCGTAGGAAAAACTCACGCGTTCCTGAACCGGATTCGCGCAATATCCAATGGCTGTCTTCTAAATCTCGCAACGCGATTTTGTCTTTTGCCACTAAAGGATGTTGATTACTAACGATAATACACATTTCATCGCTACTAAACTGGCTAGAGATCAACTCCGGTTGGAGTGTTTTTCCTTCAATTAACGCGATATCCAGTTCATAATCCACCAACTTTTGACAGATCAGGGCACTGTTTGAGATGAACAAACTCTGGTCTTGGTGCTGAGTTTTTTCTCGAAAGCCAGACAAAATAAAAGGCGCAACCTGATTACCGATCGTGTCACTCGCGCCAACCTTGAGATTGCCACTTAAGGGCTGGTCGTCACGGAACAGAACATCGATGCCTGCTGCCCGGTGAAGAATCTCATCAGCCAAGGGAAGCAGTTTATGTCCTTCTTGATTGAGAATTAATCGGTTGTTGACCCGGTCAAATAGAGAGTGCCCTAGCTGTTTTTCCATTTCACCGAGTGCCATGCTAACCGCGGCTTTAGAGAGAAACAGAGCTTCCGATGCGGCGGTAAGTGTCGAATGCTGGGTAATGGTGACAAACACTTTGAGCTGTTTGATTGAGATATTAGCCATCAGGTTCCTACTTTTACGCTGCTGGTGGAATTGGTTGTTCAGTATTGATGAACGCTTGTTATATATAATTGGATATAACTTAACGAAGTGCAAGCGTATTATGGCTTCAACAAGCTGATGAGTTCACAAGTTTTGTGAATTAAGTTCAAGAGAGGCTCACATGATTCAACGTATTAAATATAGATTAACAGGAGCTCCAACACCCATGGCAGGGTTAGCACTAGCAATCGCAAGTTTAGGCTGGTGCTGGGATGGCGTTTTAGTCGCACAAGGTATTTTACACACTCCTGGTTTAGTGCAGTGGACCAGTGCGGGTATCGCGGCGGTATTACTTCTTGTTTTAGCTGTGAAATTTTTGATTCATGGTCATTTATTGCGTGAAGATCTTGCTCACCCTGTAGTGGGTAGTGTAGTACCAACATTTGCGATGGGCAGCATGGTGGTGTCAGCATCTTTAGCGCCGATTTCTCAATTTTTACAAGAAGCGATGTGGCTTGCAGCGGTTGCTCTACACGTTATCTTCTTAGTGAGCTTTTTGTACCACAGAGCTAAAAACTTTGAGATTCACCATATGGTGCCAAGCTGGTTCGTACCGCCAATCGGTATCATTGTGGCAGACGTATCTTTCTCGGGTAATCCAGTTTTAGAGCCTGTAGCGAACGCGACTTTGGTATTCGGCTTATTGGTTTATGCTGTGATGCTACCACTGATGGTTTACCGTTTGATCTTCTCTCACGAAGTGCCAGATGCAGCAAAACCAACCATTGCGATTATGGCAGCACCAGCAAGCCTATCTTTGGCGGGATACCTAACAGTGACAGCAAGCCCTTCACCAGTGATCATTGGTTTGTTATTTGGTATTGCAGTGTTGATGACGTTCATTATCTATATGGCGTTTTTCAAACTACTTCGTCTGCCATTCAGCCCTGGCTATGCAGCGTTTACCTTCCCAATTGTGATTGGTGCAACAGCCTTGTTTAAATTGGCTGCGTGGATGCAAGCACAAGGTATTGAAGCGCATTACATTAACCAAGTGTTTAACCTAGCTTATTTAGAGCTGATTGTTGCGACGTTGGTGGTAGGTTATGTCGCTGTTCGTTACTACATGAACTACAAACCTCATCGTGTTTTAAGTGCGGTAGCGGGCAGATTGTAAAGGGCAATAGTTCAAAAGATAAACGGACCTTAAGCTTTCGGTATTTCATAAGCTTATATTCCTCATCCAAACTCAGCACTTATGCTAATCTGGCAGTATATTGTGGCAAGATTAGCGTGAGTGCACTTTGTTTACTGTTTACCATTCCAATAAAGTTGATACTTTAAAAATTCTTCTCGTTCACTTAATCAAAAGTGACCCTTTAGCCAATCCTTTCGAAAAAGAGCAGATCTTGGTTCAGAGCCCGGGTATGTCTCAATGGCTTAAGATGGAACTCGCCAAAGAGTTTGGTGTAGCAGCAAATATCGATTTTCCTCTTCCAGCAACCTTCATTTGGGATATGTTTACCCAAGTGCTTCCTGACGTACCGAAACGCAGTGCTTTTAACAAAGAAGCGATGACGTGGAAGCTAATGAGTTTGCTACCTGCAAAGCTTGACCACCCTGATTTCTTACCCCTACAGCGCTATCTTGAAAACGACGAAGACGGCTCTAAGTTGTATCAATTAGCCGAGAAAATTGCCGATATCTTCGATGGTTACTTGGTATATCGCCCTGAGTGGATGGCGATGTGGGAAGCGGGAGAACCCGTTGCAGAATTGATTGATAGTGAAGGGCAACAAGAGCACCCTTGGCAGCCGATTTTGTGGAAGGCACTCTACGAGCAAACGCTCTCTCAAGGCCAATCGAAATATCACCGTGGTAATTTGTATCACGATTTCATTGAAGCGTTAGCTAATCAACAAGGCCAATTACAACACCTGCCGAAACGTCTGTTTGTGTTTGGTATTTCGTCACTGCCTCCTCGCTACATGGATGCCTTGAAAGCGCTTGGCGAACAGATTGATGTCCACCTGATGTTTACCAACCCTTGCCAACATTACTGGGGCGATATTCGTGACCGTAAATACTTGGCGAGAGTGGAAGCGCAGCGTCGTAAGCAGTTTGCTTTGGTTGATGGTTTACCTCAGCTAGAAGGCGAAGTCTCACCATTAAAAGATGGCATTGAATCCAATATTGAAGACGAACTGCATACCAGTCAAGCGGTCGGTAATAGCTTACTGGCGTCTATGGGTAAACTGGGCAGAGATAACCTGTTCTTGCTGTCTCAATCAGACAGCGAAGAGCATGAGTTCTTTATTGATGTCGAGAGAGACAGCCTGCTGCATCAACTGCAAGCCGATATTCTTGAGTTAGAAGAGCACCAAGACGATCACATCTTAGACTCCAGCAACCATAAACAAGTGGTTGAGCTGGGCGATCGTTCGTTGACGGTACACGCTTGTCACAGCCCAATGCGCGAGGTTGAAGTTCTTCATGATCAGTTGTTAGCAATGTTTGACGCTGACCCAACATTAAAGCCACGCAACATCATCGTTATGGTGGCAGACATCAATGCTTACAGCCCTGCTATTCAGGCGGTATTTGGTAATGCTCCAGGTGAGCGTTATATCCCTTACTCGATCTCGGATAGAACCGCAGATCAAGAGAGCCCAATTCTGACCGCGTTCATGCAGTTGGTCGCGCTACCGAACACGCGTTGTCTAGCTTCTGAACTTCTAGAGCTATTAGAAATCCCAGCGATGATGGCACGCTTCGGTATTGATGAATTTCAATTTGAACAAGCTAAGCAGTGGGTTGAAGAAGCGGGTATCCGTTGGGGTGTTGACTCTTCTACCGCAACGGAATTTGATCTACCTGCAACCGAGCAAAATACTTGGCTATTTGGTATTCAGCGCATGCTCTTAGGTTATGCGATGTCGGATTCTGCAGGTTTGTTTGAAACTGAACACTCTCCGATTGCTGCTTATAACGAAGTTCAAGGCATTAACGCCGAACTTGCTGGTAAGTTAGCGCACTTTATTGATCGTATTGCCCATTACCGTCAACGCCTTGCTGAGACGCAATCCATCGATATGTGGCGTGAAACCTTGCTGCAAATGATTGATGATTTCTTCGCCGTTGAGCTAGAAGGCGAGGTGGTGCTTAAGTCGATTCGTGATGCACTTTCTCAACTCAATGAACAGCTTGATGATGCCTTGTACGAACAAGAGCTATCGCCAAGCATTATCTATCAGTACTTGAATAATAAACTGTCGGGCGCGCGTATCAGTCAGCGTTTCTTAGCGGGGCAAGTGAACTTCTGTACCCTGATGCCGATGCGTTCCATCCCGTTCAAAACTGTTTGTCTGTTAGGCATGAATGACGGTGTTTACCCACGCTCAATGCCGCCAGAAGGTTTTGACCTAATGAACGGACGCACTCGTCCCGGTGACCGTTCTCGTCGTGATGATGACCGTTACCTATTCTTAGAGGCGATGTTGTCGGCGCAAGAGTGTTTATACATCAGTTATGTCGGCCGCTCGATTCAAGATAATACTGAGCGAGTACCGTCGGTATTGGTTTCTGAGTTGATTGAGTACTGCCACCAGAACTACTGCCTAAGTGCAGATCAAGCGTTACCAAGTGATGATTCTGGTATCAATCTGACTCAAGCGATCAGCTTTGAGCACACCATGACTCCGTTCAGCCCGGCAGCTTTTACACAAGGTGATGAAAGCCATGTATTGAGCTACGCCAAAGAGTGGCTTCCTGCAGCTAACCGTTCTGGTGAGCGCAGTGGTGAATTCAATCGCGCTTTGGATGACTATTTGCTTGGTGCGACTTATCCGTTAGAACTCGATTTGGTTGAGCTACAGCGTTTCTGGCGCTTGCCAGTGCAATACTTCTTTAATCGTCGCCTAAAGGTAGTGTTTGAGCCACCGCTTCCGGTAATGGAAGACGACGAGCCGTTCGTGCTTAATGGCTTAGAAAGCTTCCAGCTTAAAGATGCGCTGCTGCAGGTACTGTTGGATCACCCGGAAGGAGCAGATGAAGCGGTTCGCTTGTTTGTTTCTGAGCAAAAAGCCCAAGGTCGATTACCGGTTGGTGCTTTTGGTGATATCGAGTTTGAAACCAACCGTGTTCAAGCAGAAGACTTAGCCAAAGAGATTCGATTCGTGAGCGGCTCGCCACAGCAAGATCTTGAGGTAAATATTGAATTTGACGTGCTAGGTGAAGGAAAACCTGTTCGTTTGATGGGCTGGCTTACTCAAAACTATCAATCGGGTTTGGTGCGTTTTCGTAGTGGCAAAATACGCTCTCAAGATTACTTGGCCGCGTGGATCGATCACTTGTGTTGCGCAGTGATGGGGCAGGGCAAAACGACTCATATTATTGGCTACGACAGAAAAGAAGGCGTGGTTCACCAAACGTTACAATCGATTGTTGATGCGCAGCAGGCGAAGAGTTTGTTGGCGGAGTTAGTACGACTGTTTTATCAAGGTATGACTGCACCACTGCCTTACTTCCCGAAAACCGCATTGGCCGGCGTTGAAGCGGGCTTTAGCCGTGGTAAATGGGTCGATGATGAAGAGAAGTCACTTAAGAAAATGGCCGATACTTTTAATGACAGCTTCGCTTTCACTGGCGAGGGTCGAGATACCTACATCTCGCGTATTTGGCCTAAATGGGACGATGAGCTGGCTGCTGAGTCGCGAATGTATTCGACGCTTGTGTTACAGGCGGCAAGGTTGGCGGCTGCCGATCTGGAAGATCAGGAGTAAGTGGCTGTGATCGACAAGATCAATCGCGGGTTCGCTGAATTAATGAATGGCAGAAGAGAGTCGCTGGTAAGCGTTTGGAGTGTCTGCTTTCCTGGAGAAAGGAAGCAAGGTACAGGAAATAAAGTGGCCGCCAGTAAATCATTATTAGTGTAGGGCGTTCGCTGTACGGCCACAGGTCAGAGGGACCATTATTCTGTGGTTCTAAGTAGGCAATGAGTATAAAACTCGAATCGCGCTCCTGGACTCGTGGGCGCATAGTAGCGAGGCGATCCGAATTGATCCGTGAGAGAGATCGCACTAACTATTAACAAATCAGCGTAGGACGTAAATTGAATGACGTTTTCCACGCTAGGTCACATTTGTAACAACATATTTATCAGAAGGCAGTAAGGCATGACGACCACAAGCAGTGTTCAGGTAATTGCTCCACAAACACTCAACACCATGACGTTTCCACTTCATGGTGCGCGTTTAATTGAAGCATCGGCGGGTACAGGTAAAACATTTACCATCGCTGGCTTGTACTTACGCCTACTGCTCGGACACGGCACGGCAGCACCACAAGGTGAGCTCGCGGAAGCTACCCGACATCACGAGCCGCTCACTGTAGATCAAATCCTGGTCGTGACTTTTACCGAAGCGGCAACCGCAGAGCTACGAGATCGTATCCGTGCTCGAATCCATGATGCGCGCATTGCGTTTGCTCGTGGGCAAAGTGATGACCCAGTGATTGCTCCTTTGCTGCAAGCAATCGAAGACCACGCTGGCGCTGCGAAAACACTGCTCAATGCCGAAAGGCAAATGGACGAAGCCGCGGTATACACCATTCACGGCTTCTGTCAGCGTATGTTGACTCAAAATGCCTTCGAGTCTGGCAGCCGCTTTGATAATGAGTTTGTGACTGATGAAAGCCATCTTAAAGCGCAAGTGGTAGCCGACTACTGGCGTAAGCAGTTTTACCCGTTACCTATTCAACTGGCTGGTGAGGTTCGTAATATCTGGGGTTCACCGGCTGCATTATTAGCAGACGTCAATCGTTATCTGACGGGCTCTCCATTGAAGCTAACCGTCGACGCGATGTCGGGGGATTTGCAAACTCTGCACAACCAAAACCTAGATAAAGTGAAGCAACTTAAAGCGCTGTGGTGTGAGTCTGAAGCGGACTTTTTGGCTTTGATCTCTGCTTCGGATGTGAACAAACGTAGCTACACCAAGAAGTCTCTGCCGACATGGTTAGAAGCGGTGACAGCATGGGCGCAGAGCGACACTCATGATTATCAATATCCAGACAAGTTAGAAAAGTTCTCTCAAGCTACGTTAATCGAAAAAACACCGAAAGGTACCGCACCTCAGCATGCAGTTTTCGAAGCGATTGAGGATTTCTTAAATCACCCGGCTGACTTGAAAGCTCCGTTATTAGCGCATGCGATTACTCATTGTCGAACTATGCTAGCCAAGGCAAAACAGCAGAAGCAGTGGTTATCATTTGATGATCTACTGACTCAGTTATCTGCGTCGATCGATGTCGATGAGCAGTCATTGCTGGTGGAAAGAATTCGCACCTTATACCCAGTGGCGATGATCGATGAATTCCAAGATACCGATCCGCTGCAGTACAGTATTTTTAGCCGAATCTACCTCGATAACCCGCAGTGTGGTCTGTTTATGATCGGTGACCCGAAGCAGGCTATCTACGGTTTCCGTGGCGCGGATATCTTTACCTACATTAAGGCAAGAAACCAAGTTAGTGCTCACTATACGTTAGGGACTAACTGGCGTTCGAGTGCAGATATGGTCAGCGCAGTAAACCAAGTGTTTATGAATTCGGATAGCCCGTTTATCTACGATCAAGACATTCCATTTTTGCCCGTTGCTGCCAGTCCATCTGCTGACAAGCGCCAATGGGTGATGAATGGCCAGACTCAACATGCACTGACCTTTTGGCTGCAAGAGGCTGAAGACAAGCCATTGCCGAAAGGTGAATATCACAAGGCAATGGCAGAAGCGACAGCGAGTCAAATTCAAACCATTCTGACCGCTTCTCAAAACCAGCAAGCCTATTTTGATAACGGCAAAAAACAACATGCCGTGAATGCGGGTGATATTGCTGTCTTGGTTCGAACCGGTAGTGAAGGTCGTCTGATTAAGAACGCGTTATCCGAACAAGGCATCGCTAGCGTGTACTTGTCTAACCGAGATAGCGTGTTCACCAGTTTAGTCGCCCAAGATATTCAACGCTTACTGCAAGCGGTGTTGACGCCTGAAAACGACCGTGCGTTGCGCGCTAGTTTAGCCTCAGAGTTGTTTGCTTTGGATGCCGCATCATTGGATGAACTTAACAACGATGAAGTTGTGTGGGAAAACGTTGTTAACGAATTCCGAGAATATCGTAAGTTGTGGCTGCAACGTGGCGTATTACCAATGCTGCGTAGCGTTATTAGCAAACGCCATCTCGCGGAACGCTTATTAGAAGAAGAAAATGGTGAGCGCTCACTCACAGATTTGATGCACATTGGCGAACTGTTGCAACAAGCTAGGCAGGAGCTCGACAGTGACTATGGCTTGCTACGTTGGCTAGCAGAAGCGATCTCGGATGCTAAAAATGGTTTAGGTGGCAGTGAAGACGACATTCAACGCCTTGAATCAGAAAGAAATTTGGTTCAAATCGTTACCATTCACAAGTCGAAAGGTTTGGAATATGACCTAGTATTCCTGCCATTTGTTGCGAGTTACCGAGAAGCGAGTGAAGGCAAATTCTACGACCATGATTCAGATACCACAGTACTGGATATTACAGGTAGTGACAGTGCTTTAGCACAAGCCGATAAAGAGCGACTGGCGGAAGACTTGCGTTTGATTTATGTAGCGCTGACTCGTGCGGTTTATGGCTGTTTTATTGGTATGGCGCCACTGCGTAAAGGGCGTTCAACCAAAGAGCCGACAGGTGTGCATTTGAGTGCGATGGGCTATTTGGTTCAAAACGGTCAAGAGCAAGGCATTGCCGAATTGCATCAGGCCCTTGCAGCCATTGAGGGCAAGAACTCCAGTGTGCTGTTAGCCGAAACACCTATCGCTCATGATCATGTTTTTGTACAAACAGAACAAGTGAGTGACGACTTACATGCTAATGAACTCAAGGCTTCAATCGACCGAGCTTGGCGTATCACCAGTTATTCGGGGCTTGTAAAGCAAGGCAGTCACGGTGCGAGTCATGACGCGACCATTGAGGTGTCTGGCTTTGATATTGATTCGGCTGATGAGCAGGATGAGTCTGAGTTGATTGAGCCTGAACGCTCTATCTTTACGTTCCCTCGTGGTGCTCGCCCAGGTACTTTCTTGCACACCTTGTTTGAGGAGGTTGAATTTACCGAGCCAGCAACCAGTGAACATAACACGCAAGTAATCACTCACTTATTAGAATCAGAGCAATATGAATTAGAGTGGCTACCTGTGCTTCAGCAACTGGTCGATACAGTGCTGAACACCGCATTAGACGGCAAGAACTTAAAACTAAGCGAGAAAGACTCAACACAACGCTTAGTTGAGATGGAGTTCTTACTGCCAATTGAAGTATTGGCCTCATCAGAGTTGAATCAAACCATTCAATATCATGATCCATTGTCAGCCAAAGCGGGCGACCTAGGTTTTCAAACCGTGCAAGGTATGCTGAAAGGCTTCATCGATTTGGTGTTCGAGCATCAAGGTAAATACTATGTTCTTGACTGGAAATCGAATCATTTAGGTGATGATGTTGCCGTCTACCATGGCGAGGCATTGAAATCGGCGATGGCTGACCACCGTTATGATCTGCAATATCAGATCTATGCATTGGCGCTGCACCGTTTTTTGCGTAGTCGTGTTGCCAATTACAGCTACGAACAACATTTTGGCGGCGTGTACTACTTGTTCTTACGAGGAATGGACGGTCAATCTCAGCAAGGTATTTTCTCGGCGAAACCAACACTGGCGTTACTTGATGAAATGGATCAATTGATTGACGGTAAAGTGATAGACAGACGTTCAGCACAATTGAATGACGATGAAACTGGACAGATGGGGCTTTTATAATGACAACAACGACCACTAATACCAGCATAGAAACAGCGAACACAACGAAGCCAGTTTCACTTATTCCTGAGCAATTTATGGATGTACTCAAGTTTCTTGCAGATAAGGGTTCGATTCGTCAGTTGGATTATCAGTTTGCCCGTTTTATTGCTCAGCAAGCCACGAGTTACTCTCAAGAGATCGGCTTTCTCGCTGGGGTAGTGAGCCATGAATTAGGCAAAGGACACATTTGTACTCAGCTTATACAGCAGCATACGATAGGCCCTGCACAAACGGCAGATATAGCCCAGTTACTTGGGTTGTACGGTGAAACGGCGCTGCAATTGAATCAAAAGCTATTAGGTATTGATTGGGTGACTGTTTTGCAATCATCTAACCTCGTTGGCGCAACTAATGACTGTGTTAAGCCTCTGATGTTTGATGGGCAGCGCGTCTACTTACAGCGTTACTGGAACTATGAAGTTGTGCTGGCTGACACCTTAAATCGTTTAAGTAAGCCGGTAGAGTTCAATATTGAACAGAAAAAGGCGCTGACGGAAACACTCAATCAGCTTTTCGCACGTAGTTATCACTTTCTGTTTAACGCCTTAGCCAAGGCTGAAACAAATCAGCAGACGTCTCAGGTACTGCGCCAACAGTTGGTGTGTGATCATCTTGATATTGTCGATGAGCAATCTTTGAATTGGGGCGCAATTGACCAAGCGATTGTTCAAGCCAAGCAGGTAACGGACTTAGATGTTCTAGACAGCTTGGTACCACTATCGGCATGTTTAAACTGGCAAAAAGTGGCAGCAGCAGTAGCTCTAAGTCGTCGCTTTGCAGTGATCTCTGGTGGGCCGGGTACTGGTAAAACAACCACGGTAACCAAATTACTGTCAGCGATGGTCGAGCAATCACTAAGCCAAGGTAAAACGCCAACGATAAAGCTCGTGGCACCAACGGGTAAAGCGGCGGCGCGTTTAACTGAATCGATCGGTAAAGCGATTGAACAGTTACCATTAGCGCCTGAAGTGAAGGCCAACATACCGACTGAATCGAGTACTTTACATCGATTACTCGGCGCGATTCCTAATCGAGCGGAATTTAGACATAACCGACGCAATCCACTTCACCTTGATATATTGGTAGTGGATGAAGCTTCGATGGTTGATTTATCGATGATGTATAAGCTGGTGGATGCGCTCCCTGGACACGCAAGGCTGATTCTGCTTGGGGATAAAGACCAACTGGCTTCCGTTGAGGCCGGTGCAGTTTTAGGTGATATCTGTTCATTTAACTCTACAGGTTACAGCAGCGCGCAAGGCAACTTGATTGCGGAGATGACTGGCTTTGATGCGATAGCTAAGACACCACAAGCAAAAGCGGGAGCCGTTAATCCTCCGGCGATTGCTGACAGCCTATGTATGCTGCAGAAGAGTTACCGTTTCGATGCGCGCTCAGGTATTGGGCAGTTGGCAAAAGCAATCAATAACGGCTCTGCGAATCAAGTAGACCAAGTGTTTGCCAAAGGGTTTGGCGATATCGAAAATCATCCTCTATCGAGCGATAGCTATAACTTGATGCTGCGTACCTTGGTTAATGAGTATGGTGCGTATCTCAATCGAATGAATGTACCGTTGGAAGAGTTAGAAACTCAAGAAGCGAGAGCCAAATCGGTACTCGATTTGTTCAGTCAATGTCGACTGCTGTGTTCTATTCGTGAAGGCGATTTTGGTGTTAAAGGCCTCAACCATCGTATTGAGAGGGCGCTTGCCGCAAGGCGTTTAGTGAATCCACACAATGATGAATTGTGGTATCACGGGCGACCTGTAATGGTAACGCGTAACGATCATGGCTTGGGTTTATACAATGGTGATATTGGTATCTGCATGCTTGAATCGGATTCAAGCCACTCTGACTCTGCACCTAGATTGAAGGTTTATTTTGAGTTGCCCGATGGCAGCGTAAAGGCGGTGCTACCAAGCCGAGTGCCCGATCATGAAACGGCTTATGCGATGACGATTCACAAATCGCAGGGCAGTGAATTTGATCTGACCTTAATGATCCTGCCGCCAGATTTCAGCCCAATTTTGACGCGAGAGCTTATATACACAGGTATTACGCGTGCGAAGAAACGACTGATGATGTTCAGTGATACTAACGTATTAAAGCGTGGAATTAAGGTGAAAACAGAGCGAGTGAGTGGTTTAGGAAGCCGCTTAACTAGCTAAAGGTGATAGAGGTACATGTACAAAGCAACCATCCCTGGTTGCTTTGAGCGTGCTAGGAATCAGTGCCTAAAAACGCTCGAGTAAACGATATGTGGTTTATCTTGTATTTTGCTTGGCAATTCAAAATAAACTCTTTTAGATTCTCGCTCACAGGGAATACGCAGTGTACGTCTAGCCCTTCTAAGAATTGGTTATCAGCCATATCCCAAAAACTTTGCAGCGAGTTACAAACAATGGTTCTCATATCAATGTTGCTCTTTTTGCTGTTTATATCAACGACCAGACATCAATCGCCTGCTGATCATTAACGGGTATAGCAATCCGTGCAGTAACCACTTCGATTCGCTCAAATGATTTGTGTCATAGGGCGGTCGATGTGGTCATTCCAATAAAAACATTTGTTATTTTGTTAAAGCGACCAAATTCTATACAATTTTGTTTGTGAGTTAAAGTGCATACCTAATAAATCTCATATAGAAAACGATTACATTTGCAATTATTTTTCCTTTGAAGTGAGATTTTAGTCCAAAACTTTATTTACACATTTAACGCTAAGATTTTTGAGTTACGTTGATAGTTGTACAGCCCCTGTTTTTCCATCGGTAGCTCATCAACTCCGATCTCGTAAAATCCTTGTTCACGGAACCAATGCAGGCTATGTGTGGTTAAAACGAAAATTTGGTCGATATCACGAGACTTCGATTGATGACGCATGTAGTCCAGTAATATTTGCCCGCGGTTGCCATCACGATAATCAGGATGAATAGCCACGCACGCCATCTCCGCCATATGATCTTCCGGGTATGCGTAAAGCGCTGCGCAACCGATAATCAACCCATCTTTTTCAATAATGGTAAATCGGTGGATCTCTTGCTCTAGCTGTTCTCGAGAGCGGCGCACTAAGATGCCTTGTTCTTCAAGTGGACGAATGAGGTCAAAGATGCCGCCAATGTCGTCGATCTGAGCTTGTCTTACTTGCTCGGCGCTCGCCATCACTACTTGGGTTCCAATACCATCGAAAGAGAACAGCTCTTGGATCAGGGCGCCATCCACTTTGTAGCTGATTAAGTGGCAACGAGGCACGCCTGCACGACAAGCGGAAATTGCTCCTTTTAGGAAGCGCATGGTCCCGGTGCTCATGTCTTCAACTGGATTCTGATCTTCGGTTAAGCGTGCAAGAATCTGTTTAGCATCTTTAGGAAAGAGCTCGGCGAGCACATTGCCGTTTTGATCTGTCACCCCTTGTTCAGAGCAGAAACCAATGAGCTTGTCGGCTTTTAAACGAATTGCTACTTGGGTTGCGACCTCTTCAGAGAGTAGGTTAAAGCTTTCGCCTGTCACGGAGCTGGCAATAGGGCCAAGCAACACGATAGAACCTTGGTCGAGTGTGCGATTAATCCCTTCGATATCGATTCGACGAATACGTCCGCTATGGCAATAGTCGGTGCCATCATCAACCCCTAGCGGCTGTGCCGTAATGAAGTTACCACTCATCACATTGAGTTGAGTGCCTGCCATCGGAGTATTGTTCAAACTCATCGAAAGTCGAGCAGTGATGGCAAGTTGAAGCTGTCCAGCAGCCTGCATAGCGACGCCCAAAGAATATTCATCAGTGACCCTAATATTCTTGTGATAAGGCGTATGGCAATCTTGCTTGGCGAGCAATTGGTTGATCTGCGGTCTTGCCCCGTGAACGAGAACAATTTTTACTCCAAGGCTGTGGAGCAAGGCTATATCACTAATAATGTTACCAAAGTTCCTGTCGGCAACGGCTTCGCCTCCCAACATAATGACCATGGTTTTGCCACGGTGAGCATTTACGTAAGGGGTTGATTGTCTGAAACCTTTTACTAGCGCTGTACTTCTTAATTTCACAGAACAAGTCCATTTGTTTATTTATTCGATAATTTAGCATTTAAATTCAAATTTAAACAACACCTTTTTGGAATAAAGCGCAAACTATTCTCATCTAAGCTTCATTATATAAAGTGTCTCAGTGTAGAATGCGCACAGCATCTTCATGAGTAGTAACCGAATGCCACAAGCTTCCGCACAAAAGAATAAAATCGATGAGATAACCAAAGGCCTTTACAGTGAGGCTGAGCAGCGCAACCAATCTCCATTGAAGCGTAAGATCATAGAGCGTTGCCTGATGGTATTGGCTCTGGTTGGTTCGTTTGCTGTCGTATCGCTATTTGGTGATGTCATCACACGGCTACAAGATGCAGCAACGCCAAATCATTTGTTGTATGGTACTTGGATTGAGCAAGATGTGGCTCATTATGCGACGGATGAGTTTGTGTTGAATGCCAATGGAGTGTCTGTTGCCGGATCGATTATCGCGACCAGTTTTGAATTCGATGGCAACTACTTCGAGTATAAAGCGGGAGAGCAGACGTACCGCTTCCGTATGACCAATTCTGACAACACAGAAATGACGCTGGATTCAGAGAGCCATTACAACCCAGTATTTCGCCTTAAAGGTCATATCGATCACTCAGTTCGATAGGTTATCTTCTTGTAAACTCTTACAAACTAAGATTGTGTTATCGGACCGTTTTTGTCATCCTCGATGCATAGAATTTTTAGGATGACTCTTGTGATTAAAAAATGGCTTCCCCTTGTCGCTGCCTCTGTCTTATTTGGCTGTGCTCAACCCACCGATCTCGCTCAACAACACTTTGATGATGAATTTCCTCGCACCTTAAACAAGGTCGATCAGGTTGAATCCAATAAACCAAGAGACTACACCGCATTTGCTGAGCAGGCTGAAATGGTGGTGTCTAAATCTCCTTCGATGGCGAAAATCTACGAGCCGCTATACAAGCAACTTAATGAGTGGGCGATGCTAAGTGGTGACCCAAGTGAACTCGCAAACTTTGGTGTTCAAACAGCTCAACTTGGTGGTGGTGATAAGCAGGGCAATGTGCTTTTCACCGGTTATTTCTCTCCAGTAATGGAACTGCGCCATGAAGCGAATGAAGAGTACCGTTACCCGGTGTATGGTCTGCCAGAGTGCGATAAAGAGTGTCCAACTCGTGAAGAGATCTACAATGGCGCATTAGAAGGTCAAGGTCTTGAACTTGGCTACGCTGCCAACCGTATCGACCCGTTCATGATGGAAGTACAAGGCAGTGGCTTTGTACACTTTGGTGATGATGATACCTTGCAGTATTTTGCTTACGCAGGAAAAAACAACAAAGCTTACGTGAGTATTGGTCGTGTGTTGATCGAGCGAGACTTGGTTCCCCGCGAGAAGATGTCATTGAAAGCGATCAAAGAGTGGGTGTTGGCGAATGATCCTGAAGTGGTCAAAGAGCTGTTAGAACAAAACCCATCTTTCGTTTTCTTTGAAGCAAGAGATGACCTATCGGTAATGGGTAGCGCGGGAATCCCTCTTTTACCAATGGCTGCAGTCGCAGGTGATCGCTCTATCTTACCAATGGGAACGCCGATTCTTGCAGAAGTACCACAGTTAAATGCCGACGGTACTTGGAGCGGAGCACACCAATTAAGATTGTTACTGGTTCTAG
Source organism: Vibrio sp. 070316B (assembly GCF_013114115.1). Taxonomy (NCBI): domain Bacteria; kingdom Pseudomonadati; phylum Pseudomonadota; class Gammaproteobacteria; order Vibrionales; family Vibrionaceae; genus Vibrio; species Vibrio sp. 070316B. The sequence continues at coordinate 81,702 of NZ_VTYC01000010.1, forward strand.
ATACGGGCGGCGCGGTTAAGCAAAACCACTTGGATCTTTACCACGGTATGGGACCACGCGCAGGTACTGAAGCGGGTCACTACAAACATTTTGGCCGAGTGTGGAAATTGGGTTTAGACGGTAGTGCGACTGAAGCGCCTTGGGCTTTACCACCTGAAAAGGTCGAGTAAACGACAATAAAATAGGGCATTGAAAGCGAATCGCTAATCCCCTAGACTTTTTATTCAAGAGTGCGTATAAAACGCACTCTTTTCTTTTTCTCAGAAATAAATTGGCGGCAACAATGCGTGAATTGACCACTCCAGCTTCAGAAAACTATGACCAACGATTCGGTGGCACTCGTCGCCTGTATGGTAATAGTGAAGTCGATATACTTAGAGCGGCACATGTGTGTGTGATCGGTATTGGTGGCGTCGGTTCATGGGCGGTTGAAGCGCTTGCGCGTACTGGCGTGGGTGAGCTGACATTGATCGATATGGATGATGTGTGTGTGACGAACATCAACCGTCAGATTCACGCAATGTCGGGCACGGTCGGCAAGAGCAAAATCGAAGTGATGGCCGAGCGTGTTAAGCTGATTAACCCTGAGTGTAAAGTTAACCTGATTGACGACTTTATTGGTCCTGATAACCAGGCTGAATACCTGTCGAAAGAGTTCGATTTTGTGCTGGATGCGATCGATAGCATGAAAGCTAAAGCTTCGTTATTGGCGTATTGCCGCAGTAATAAAATCAAAGTGATCACCACTGGTGGCGCGGGTGGTCAAATCGACCCAACGCAAATTAAAGTGGCCGATTTGACTAAAACGATTCAAGATCCATTAGCGAAGAAACTGAAAGATACGCTGCGTCGTCATCATAACTTCCCTAAGAATCCTGCGCGTAAGTTTGGCATCGATTGTGTATTCTCGACTGAGCAGCTTAAATATCCTCAAGCGGATGGCAGTGTATGTGCTGCGAAAGCGACAGCCGAAGGTCCAAAACGTATGGATTGCGCGACAGGTTTTGGCGCTGCAACTGTAGTAACGGCGACGTTTGGCTTTGTTGCTGTTTCGCGCATAGTAGAAAAGCTCATTCAAAAGCACACTAAGTAACGTCTTCTATTCAATTAATAATCGACTGGATATTAAAATGACCACATTCCCAAGCTCTCCATTCGGTACTGAAATTACCAGTGATGATATCATCTCCAAGATGCAGACATTTAGCGGCTGGGAAGACCGTTATCGCCAAGTGATTCAATGGGGTAAGAAACTGCCAACGATGCCTGATGAACTGAAAAGTGAGCAGGTGATTGTCTCTGGCTGTGAAAGCCAAGTGTGGTTGGTTTCTCTGAATATCGATGGTGTTTGGCACTTTTGTGCTGATTCTGATGCGCGTATCGTTCGCGGTCTGATTGCATTAGTGATGGCTGCGTATGATGGAAAAACATCAGAGCAGGTTCAAGCGTTCGACATTGATGGCTATTTCGACAAGATTGGCTTGATTACGCATTTGAGCCCTTCCAGAGGAAACGGACTTAAAGCGATTGTTGAGCAGATCAAGAACCTCGCTAGCTCGTAACTGTCCCAATACTTTTTCACAATATTGCTTTAAAGAGATTGCAGATACTTTGTTCCTCAGTTCTGGAATGACGATTTCTAACTATATTTCGTCATTCCCTAAAGCGACGAAGGGGCATAATAAGGAATCTCGTTTGGATAGTATTGCTATTAGAGATTCCAGATACTTCGTTCCTCAGTTCTGAAATGACGAATTCTAATGGTGTTTCTCGTCATTCCCTAAAGCATATCAACGGCTTTTTCTATCGCCGCTACGAGCTTTTCAACATCATCCATGTTGTTGTAAATACCAAATGAAATTCGCACAGTTCCTTTTACTTTGAGTGCATCCATTAATGGGTGTGCACAGTGATGACCAGCACGAACGGCAATACCTTGTTGGTCGAGTAAGGTCGCAATATCTTGATGGTGAACGCCATCCATCACAAAAGTAATTACGCTCGAATTGGGCTTATAACCGAGTATTTGGATGTCGTCCAATTGACTGAGTGCTTGATAAGTTTTGTGTTGTAGCTGGTGGATATGATCTTCCACGTCTTGTTGTTCGAACTGATGTAACCACTCGATTGCTGAACTTAAAGCGATGGCACCTGCTACGTTTGGTGTGCCTGCTTCGAACTTACCAGGCAGTTCAGAAAACGTGGTGCCAGAAAAAGAGACGCGTTCAACCATTTTGCCACCGCCATGCCATGGCGGCATCGCTTCGAGCAATTCTAGTTTGCCGTAAAGCACACCAATCCCTGCAGGGGCATAAAGCTTGTGCCCAGAGAAAACGTAGAAATCCGCACCTAAAGCAGCAACATCAACTGGCTCATGAACAATGCCTTGTGCGCCATCGACCACAACAATCGCATTCATCTTGTGTGCTTTTTCGATAACTTGCTCAAGCGGTTGGCGAGAACCCGTTACATTGGTTATCTGAGCCAGAGCTACGATCTTGGTTCGTTCAGTCAACAGTGCATCAAAAGCAGCAAGGTCGAATTCGCAGTCAGATGTCATTGGGATTTTGATGATCTTAGCACCGGTTTGTTCTGCCACAATTTGCCAAGGGACAATGTTGGCGTGGTGCTCCATTTCGCTCACCAGGATTTCATCGCCCGGTTGGAGGGTACTTCTAGCGTAGGTTTGAGCGATAAGGTTGAGTGCTTCGGTGGCACCGCGAGTCCAGATAATCTCTTTCGATGAGGTTGCGCCAATAAACTGAGCGACCTTGTCTCTAGCTGCTTCAAATTGGCTGGTAGCGTGCGCGGTTAAACTATGACTGCCACGATGAACATTGGCATTCTGCTTGGAGTAATATTGGCTAATGGCATCAATAACTACCTGAGGTTTTTGTGTCGTTGCCGCGCTGTCTAAGTAAATCAATGGTTGTTGATTGATGGTTTGGGATAGCGCAGGAAACTGCTCTCGGATGTGATTGATATCAAGCATCTATTCTTACCTAAATCTTGGAAATTGGTGCCAGCGTAATGCTAAGCGGTATCATTATTTTATCGCGACTTGTTAACCGTTGCTGACTAATCTTGATGATTCCAGCTATTTTCTTGCTCTTTGACCTGATCGAACAGCTTTTGGTTAACGGGAACTTCTATCTGATGCTTATTTGCTGTTTTTATCAGGTGTCCAGTGATGAAGTCGATCTCAGTCTTTCTTTGATAAAGCATATCTTGCTTCATTGAAGAGTTGTTCTTTGCCGTCGCTTGAATAACTTTGTTGACGTTAGTTTCCAATTCGTCGAACGAGCAACTAATGCCCTCTGCCTGCATAACTTGCGTCAGCTCTTCAATGATTGCGGTTAGAGTATTACCAAAGCGTGGTTCGGACAGCTCTCCATTCTTGATTTGCTCAAGGCCAGTTAGCGGGTTGATTGCACAATTGATTGCGAGTTTGGTCCACAAAGCGGTATGTATTTCTGGGTTCCAGCTGACGTTAGGCAATGCGTGATCAAGGACATCGACTAAGAAGGTGCATTTCTTTCCAGCTTGATTAAAAGCCCCTAACTGAGTTTGACCAGCACCAGTGTGAATCACATGATTGCGGTCGGGTTTGAATGCAGCTTGAGTGGTGGTCGCTAATATGACTGGATGAGTATTAACTTGATCAGCTATGGCTTCGACAGCGCCCATGCCGTTGTGCATGAACATTAAGATAGCATCGGAGTCGATATACTGAATAAGTGGTGTGATAGCATCTTCGACTTGCCAAGCTTTTACTGTGAAGAGCACCAAATCGCTTTCTGAAAGCTTGTCTTTGTCGTTATTGCTGAAGGAAATCGAAGCTTGTTCATCAAGAGATAGCTCAACAGAAGGTTCAGAAGAACGACTCCACAAAGACACATTATGACCAGCTTGAAGCAGTTTTATTGCCCATAAAGCGCCAATCGCTCCGGGACCAACAATAGTGATGTTCACAGCAATACCGAGATAAGAAAGTAATGCAGCAATGATAGCGAGGCATTAAATGAAAGCAATAAAAAATGGCACCCGAGGGTGCCATTTTGGAAACTTTCTTAGAAGTTCGATTAGAACTTGTAAGTTACTGCAACGTAGTGACCGAAGCCAGTAGTTTTACCAGCTAGACCGTCGTCTTTAAGACCGTAAACATCTTTGTAGCCTTTTAGACCGTAACCAACAGCGAAACGATCTGAGTGCCAGTAAAGACCATTGAACATAGCACCGCCATTCGAAGTGTTTAGTGCTTTGTTATCATCATCCATACCAAATTGGTAGTCGATGTAACCTTGGTAAGAGATGAATGAGCCGTTCTCAAAGAAGTAGAATGGTTTAAACCAGTTAGCCGAAACTTGGTAACCGTTCCAGTCTTTCTTGTTTGAATCGTATGTTCCGTAAAGGTTTAAGCCAACTTTACCAAACCAAGGAACCATCACGTCAGAACCTAGACCAATTTTTTGTGTGTTGGTTGTTTCACTTGGAACACAAGTTGATTGGTCTGGAGTACAGTTTGTAGCACCGCCGCCGCCCCATTCAACTAGAGTCGCAACGTATAGTTCTTGAACTGGACCGAAAGAAAGGTCTTTACCTGTTAGTCCGTCAAGAGACATACGAGGTGCAAACTTCATGAAGATTTTTTCTGCACCATCTTTGTCGCTGCCTGGATTAGACGTTAGGTTGAATACATCAACGTAACCGTATAGATCAAAAATGCCTGAACGACCGCCGAATTCCATTTCTAGGTAGTCATGAGATGATTCACCTGGAAGCTCATCGAAAGCACCCATTAGGTTAAATTGAAGCCACTTGTAATCGTTTTTGTGGATGTCGCCGTCAGAATAATCTGCTGCCATTACTGGAGCAGAAGTCGCTGCAAGTAGGCCAAGAGTTAAAAGTGATTTACGCATAATGGAACTCTCTATGTTTAAAATAAGTAACCCGCTAATCCGTGCGTGTTTATATGTCCGAATGCCGAGCATCATAGCGATTTTGTTCTCAAATAAAAGTGAGACAGAGTGAAAATTGCAATTATTAAAGTGAGATCGATCACACTAATGATCTAAATGATGGAACTTTAACGCGGCAATGCATCTTGATGCACCTCTAATTCTATTGATTTTGTGAAATTAGATTATTTTGTAGATAAATTGGTGAATAACCGCTCTAAGCAAACGATTATACTAAATAGAGTGATATGCATATCAAAATCAACAGTATTCCTTTCTATGTAATTTCACCTCCTAAAACGACTAAATCTCTCCACGGTTGGCTCGTCCCTTTGATCTATTTTTAACCAACTTCGTAATGGTGGTGGAATCAATTGATGAACAATCGGTGTGACGAGCAGCAGCCTTCAAAATTTTTGGTTTTGCTCAGAGCATCGAGAATAATAAAACGGTTCCCTGCACGAAACACCGACAGAGTGTGTTTTAAGATTTTTACTGAGCGTATCTTTTGTGTGACGAACCGGTCTAAATTTTGGAGAGAGACCGATGAAATATTCACCACTACTCGCTGTAGCGATTTCAGCACTGTTCATTCTTGGGTGTGACGACGATGACGAACCCACAACGCAACTTCAAGCCGTCCATGCATCTCCTGATGCTCCACTAGCGAACGTATTAATTGACAACCAAGCTCGTTGGAGCGGTGTAGATTATGCACAAGCCTCTGGTTATGCGGCGGTCAATCAAGGTCAGACATCTGTCCAGGTCGATGTACAACTCCCCGGTGATGCAGTGGCTACTGTTATCCCACAAAGCCAATTCGACTTGAGCGGTGATTTGGATTATACGGTTATGGTCGTTGGTGACGCTGATGGTTCGAACAACCCCGTGGAGGCCTTAGTAGTGACTCGTCCTGCTGAAGGGACCGCAACGAGTTCGACCCTAGACGTACAAGTAGTTCACGCTGCGACGGGTGTTGGCGATGTAAATCTGTATGTGACAGGACCGACTGATCCACTAGGTGCACCACTGGGGACCTTAGCGTACAAAGATTTCACCGATGTTCTAAACATCCCTGCAGGACAATACCGTGTGAGACTGGAAACGGTCAGTGGTAATGCTATCGCATTCGACTCAGGGGAGATTACTTTACCCGCAGGCAGCGAATTGACGATTGCCGCTGTGCCGAGAGCTGATTCGAATAGCGCCTCACCTGTGAAGTTAATGGTTATGGACGGTAGTGGATCTTCGTTAATCTATGACATGGCTGAAACCGCAGAAGTAAGAGTAGGGCATTTAGTAGATGGCGCTCCAGATGTAGATGTTTTTGTCAACGGAGCAGCATTTGCACCGCTAGCTGATTTGATGTTCAAGGAGATCCGTGGGTTTCTCGATTTAGCAGCTGGAAGTTATGACATTGACATCTTCGCTGATGGCACAACGACTAATGCATTGATTGATGCAGATGGGGTGGCTGTGTTTGCTGGCATGGATTACAGCATTTATGCGGTAGGGACCGTAACACCGCTGAATCTAGAGCCTTTGGTAGTTCCTGAAAACCGTCGTCCGGTGGCGACAAGTGCAGTGTTAAATATTACTCACGCTGCTGCTAACCCAATTGCTGCATCTGTGGATATCTACTTAACAGAAAATGTAGGCATTGCTGGAAGTACACCAGCGCTGAGTGATGTGAAGTTTAAAGATTATGCGAATGGCATCTATGTTGCAGCAGGGTCTTACTTTGTGACCATTACTGTCGCGGGTCAACCGTCGGTTGTGGCAATTGACTCTGCTCCAGCAACCTTGGCTGATGGTGTAGTTTATCAAGTTGTGGCGATAGATGATTCAGCCGGTACTGGCTTCAACCTTATCGTGAGTGACACAACAGACTAGCGCTTACGAAACCAAAGTAACAAAGTAAAAGAGGGTAGCGTGATGCTACCCTCTTTTTACGCTGTTTTCTTTTCTGTTATTCGTGGTTGTTTTTTGCTTTTTCTAATAAATCTGCGAAAAAGTGGCGCAGCGAATAGAGCATGATCAAACTTGGAATCACCATCAGTGCAGTCAATATAAAGAAGGTTGGCCAATCATTGAGGTAATCAACCAGCTCACCACTGAAGGAAGCTAAAGTGGTGCGGCCTAAATTCCCTAAAGAGGCAAGTAGAGCATATTGAGTCGCTGAAAACGCCTGTCCAGTTACTGCAGTCAAAAAAGAAACGAAGGCTACGGTTGAAAAAGCAGCTGTAAAGTTGTCAACCATAAGAGTGGCAACAAATAACTGTTCATTCGGTCCCACATGAGCGATCCAAGCAAACATTAAATTACTTGATGCCATCGCGACTCCGCCAATCATCAGCCCACGAACAATACCAAACCTTACATTGACCATACTGCCAATTAGCGTAAACAACATGGTCAGTCCCCAACCCACTAACTTTGAGTAGTAGCCAATCTGTTCATTGGAAAAGCCCACCTCTTTGTAAAACGTAATCGACATTCTCCCTAAGAAAGCTTCACCTATTTTAAAGAGAAAAACAAAGAGTATTAAAGTGAGAGCGACTCTCACTCCATTACGTTTAAAGAAATCCAAGAAAGGTTCTACGGTCGTAACCGTTAGCCAGACCAAAATGGGGTTTCCTAAAAGTCGGTTGTGACGGATCTCCGCTTCTGCTTGTAGGTTACTACGTTTGGTCTTAGGCTCCCCGACTAATAATGTGAACATCATGAGAACGACTACGATCCCAGCCATGCCGTAGTAAACACCATTCCAACCGATTGAATCTGCATTAATAAAGGCAAGGTAACCAGGTAGAGAGTAGCCAGTCCACCAACCAACGACAGCCATTGCAGAGGCTTGTGGTAGTTTTGAAGCTTCTGATTTTGGGAAGGTATCGATACGAAATGCATCAATCGCGATGTCTTGAGTGGCTGAGGCAATGGCAATAGTGAGCGCTAACATTGAGGTAAACGCCAAATTCTCAGCAGGATTGACGCCAGCAATGAATAAGGTGCTAACTAAGACAATAGATTGGCAGAAAAATATCCAGCTACGTCGTTGCCCTAAAATCGCGTGTAGCACCGGTAATTTGACTCGGTCTACCAGAGGTGCCCACAAAAAGTTAATAGCGTACACGGCAAATACACTACCAAAGTAGCCAATAGCAGCACGGGTTAAACCTGCGTCTTTAAGCCAGCCAGACATGTTGGATCCAATAAGAACCCATGGGAAGCCGCTTGAGCAGCCGAGCATGAACACCCACAGTAAGCGCTTATCGAGATAGCTTCGGAAAGTTTGCATCCAAGAAAGAGAGGGTGTGCCTAATGACATAGGTCGTCCTTGTATAGAAAAACGCCCTTAAGAAATAAGGGCGTTGCTTTAGATTACTTAAGAAGGGTTACTTTCGTGATGACAATTGGATCAACAGGGATATCTGCCATACGGCCCATTCGTTTAGTTGGTATGGTTGCCATCTTTTGAATTACGTCAAAGCCTTCGGTTACTTTACCAAATACTGCGTAGCCCGGGTTGCCGCCTTTCGCGTTTAGGAAATCGTTGTCTGCATAGTTAATGTAGAACTGACGAGTTGCAGAGTCTGGCGCGTTAGTACGAGCCATCGCGATCGTTGCTGTGTCGTTCTTCAGACCATTACTGCCTTCATTCTTGATCGGAGCATACGTTGCTTGTTGCTGCATATCTTGGTTGAAGCCGCCACCTTGCGCCATAAAACCAGGAATAACACGGTGGAAGATAGTACCTTCGTAACTGCCATCTGCTACGTATTTTAGAAAGTTCTCAGAACTAATTGGTGCTTGCTCTTGGTTTAGCTCGATCGTGAAGTCACCTAGCGTCGTTTCGACGTTTACTTTAGGACCAGCCCACACGCTCACGCTTACTAGCATTAGTGCGATAGAAGATAGAATACGACCCATTAGAAACGTTCCTTCATGTAAGTTTGTAGTTCTTGGTCATTAGCGATCTCTTTAAGCACTAAGTCGATAACGTCGTTAAGTACCATTGCGATATCGTCGTTTGATGCACTTAATGCACCAGTGCGAGTTGCTGTACCATTGAACGTCTTAACCAGTTTGCCTTCTGGTGTTTCAGCCGTAACTTCAAGTGTTACTTTACCGTCCATTTGGTTTTCCATAATGGTGTGTTCTACGGTAACTAGTGCTTCTTGAATCTCTAAAACAACAGAGTTTTCGCTGTTTACGCTGGCACGAAAGCCTTGAGACTCAAATTGCTGTGCGATAGCGTTCTCTAGAGAAATACGCATGTTCTGCTTAGCGTGAATTGGTTGAATGTTAGCGCGGCCGCTATCAACAAGTGCAACATACTGAGCAGCACGAACATCTTTACTGGTTAATGTGTATGTTTTGCCTTGTACTAGGTTGCTTGAGCTTAGTGAAGCTTCTGGCATTACATTTATCTGTTCTTGCTGAGGGGCTGAACATGCTGTCAAAGCCATAATAGAAGCAGCCAAAATCAGTTTTTTCATTCCTTTATCCTTTCTAAATTCACACCAGAAGCTCGGTATCTTAAATTCTTGTGAAGCAGTCTACTGCTTATTTGTTAAAATTCGCAGGTTCTCTTGTTGCTTGTAATATCTCAAATTTTTGGTTTAGTTCAAGCGTTTCAACGTTAGCTTCACCAAATAATCTTGCGAGTTTGACATCGTATCCGAGGTGTCGGTTGCCAATAACAATTAATTTGCCTCCATTGCTAAGAACATGCTTTGCATCACAGAACATTTGCCATGCAATGTGATCAGTAATTGCCTGTTGTTGATGGAATGGAGGGTTACACATGACTAGGTATGTGCTGTTTTTCTTAAAACCGTCTAAACAGTTGTTAGCAATGAACTGGAAGTTACCATCTTCACCAAGGTTATCTTTTATGTTTTGGCGTGCTGATTCCACGGCCATGAAGCTCTCATCAACACAAGTGATGCGAGCTTGAGGGTTCAACTGGCCTGCTTTAACACTTAAAACACCATTACCACAGCCAAGGTCGATAATATGACGTAGCTCAGGATCTTGAGGTATATGCTCTAGCATATAGCGCGCGCCTTGATCGAGTGCTTCCCCTGAGTAAACATTTGGTAAATTCTTTAGGCGGATATCTTCACCGTCGACATCCCATTCTACAAAAGGCTCAACTTTGTGAATTGGCTGGCAGTTTGGTGATGAGAACACCAAGCGGTGCTTTTTCTTTGCCAGTGACGTTTTGGTTTCACCCAAGTATTTCTCAAACAGATTCAGCGTTGATGTGTGAATCTCTTTTACCTTGTTGACACCGATCACTTGGCAACCTTCTGGTAAAGCTTGGCGCAACTGACTCAGTTGCCACACTAAATGGCGGTTGGTCTTTGGTAGCTGCATCAGTACCAGATCAATACCGTGAGGGATATCATCCATGGTGTTTAAAAAGTTGACTCGATTACACTGATTGCGCTGTAAGTTTTTCAGGCCGCCACGATGAGAGATAAATGAGTCGCTCATCATGGTCACATCGTGATCTTTTGAGAACCAAGCGGATAGGGCACCAAAGCTGTCGTTTAAGATCAGAATGTGTTTGCCAGGTTCAAGGTTCATCTCTTCAACATGGTTAATAATGTATTCGTCGCCCGCATCCCAAGCTTGAAGCGTTTCATTTGAACGTTTAGGGAAACGATGTAAGGTCAAAGTTCTATCGTGAAGGGTAAGTTCAGTTTTCATTACTTGGGATACTTATATGAGAAATAACAAAGATATTGTCTCAAATGCGGGCTGAACAAGATAGAGAAAACTCGACCAAACCTATGCTGTTCGCGATTAAATACTCAGACAGTAGCCTTGTTAGGGTTTATACTCACCCCACAGATAATGCCAACCCGTTATTAAGGAATCACAATGATCCAAGAAGTTATCGAAACAAAATTGCACAATGAGTTTTCACCAAGTCACTTGAATGTGGTTAATGAGAGCTACATGCACAATGTTCCGGCCGGTTCTGAGAGTCACTTTAAAGTGATTGTTGTGAGTGATGCGTTTGAAGGTTTGCGTCTTATTGCTCGTCACCGAGCGGTAAATAAAGCACTTTCAGAAGAGCTAGCGAACAATATTCACGCTTTATCTATTCATACTTATACAAAAGATGAATGGTTGAAGCAGCTCGATAACGTGCCAGACAGCCCAATGTGTATGGGTGGGGGCAAGTAATAAATTTAATACATATAAAAAGAGGTGGCTATGCCGCCTTTTTTATCGCCTAAATTATCTGTTTTTTGCCGTTATATCACTCAAAATGATGGTAAGTTAAACGTCTAAAAATACCTACAATGAGTAATGTTTTTATTAACAGTGTTTCAACATAACTCATAAAATAATAGTTTGTGACAGAGTGTTAATCTCTTGTTTAAAACACCTTTCAAAAGCCAATTTATCTGTGCGGCTCGTCAAATTTATACATATTTAAGAGTCCATATGCTTCAAATCTCACCAAATAAACGCGCTATTCAAGTTATTGGTCATGGCATCAAGATGTCAAAAAATGCTAGAATACGGCACCTGATAAATCTCACATGTTTTGTGTGAGAATTTTATTAAGATAATGTTGCGATTTTGGTATCTCAAATTTACCAAGACCGGACACAGTAATGTCGTGTCTAAGGGCGATCTTAAAACGTCCTGAATTTACGCAATTAAAAGAATCTTTTTCCCGATAAAGTAGTGCAAGTGCGTATGATTACAATAAAGAAGGGTTTGGATCTTCCTATCGCAGGAACTCCATCCCAGGTGATTAATGATGGTAAGTCCATCACTAAAGTCGCCTTGCTTGGCGAAGAGTACGTTGGTATGCGTCCTACGATGCATGCTCGCGTTGGTGATGAAGTGAAGAAAGGCCAAGTTCTTTTTGCTGATAAAAAGAACCCAGGTGTTGTATTTACTTCTCCAGCAAGCGGTAAAGTTATTGAAGTGAACCGTGGTGCTAAGCGTGTTCTTCAATCTGTAGTGATTGAAGTAGCAGGCAATGAGCAAATCACGTTCAATAGCTATGAAGCTAACCAACTAGCAGGTCTTGACCGTGAAACGGTTAAAGCTCAGTTAGTTGAGTCTGGCGCATGGACCGCTTTGCGAACTCGTCCGTTCAGCAAGGTTCCAGCAATCGATTCTGAAACTCAGGCTATTTTTGTAACTGCTATGGATACTAATCCGCTAGCAGCTGAGCCAGAATTAATCATTAACGAGCAGTCTGATGCTTTCGTTGCTGGTTTAGATCTTCTTTCAACTCTGACTAACGGTAAAGTGTACGTTTGTAAAAAAGGTACTAGCTTACCTCGTTCAGCTCAGTCTAACGTTGAAGAACATGTTTTTGATGGCCCACACCCTGCAGGTCTTGCAGGCACGCATATGCATTACCTATACCCGGTAAATGCAGAAAACGTAGCGTGGAGCATTAACTACCAAGATGTTATCGCATTCGGTAAGCTTTTCCTTACTGGTGAGCTTTATACCGATCGTGTTGTTTCTCTGGCTGGTCCAGTGGTAAACAACCCGCGTCTAGTTCGTACTCAAATTGGTGCTAGCCTTGAAGAGTTGACAGACAGCGAGCTAATGCCAGGCGAAGTTCGTGTGATTTCTGGTTCTGTACTAACTGGTACACAAGCAACCGGTCCACATGCTTACCTTGGTCGTTACCATCAGCAAGTTTCTGTTCTACGTGAAGGTCGTGATAAAGAGCTATTCGGCTGGGCTATGCCTGGTAAGAACAAGTTCTCTGTTACTCGTTCATTCCTTGGTCACCTGTTTAAAGGTCAGTTGTTCAACATGACAACGACTACAAATGGTAGTGATCGCTCAATGGTTCCAATCGGTAACTACGAGCGCGTAATGCCTCTAGATATGGAACCTACATTGCTGCTTCGTGATCTATGTGCAGGCGACGTTGATAGTGCACAAGCACTAGGTGCGCTAGAGCTAGATGAAGAAGATTTGGCATTGTGTACCTTTGTATGTCCAGGTAAGTACGAGTACGGTCAACTACTTCGTGAATGCCTAGATACGATTGAGAAGGAAGGGTAATTTTCATGGGCCTTAAAAAGTTTCTTGAAGACATCGAGCATCATTTTGAGCCAGGTGGCAAACACGAGAAGTGGTTCGCGCTTTACGAAGCAGCGGCTACAGTGTTCTACACGCCAGGTCTTATCACAAAGAAAAGCTCGCACGTTCGTGATAGCGTTGACTTAAAACGTATCATGATCATGGTTTGGTTCGCGGTATTCCCAGCAATGTTCTGGGGTATGTACAACGCGGGTGGTCAAGCTATCGCAGCACTTAACCATATGTACGCAGGCGCTGAACTAGCATCTGTTATCGATGGTAACTGGCACTACTGGCTAACTGAAATGCTTGGCGCCTCCTTAGGAGCCGATGCAGGTGTTGGCAGTAAGATGCTACTTGGTGCGACTTACTTCCTACCTATCTACGCAACGGTATTCATCGTTGGTGGTTTCTGGGAAGTTCTGTTCTGTATGGTGCGTAAGCACGAAGTAAACGAAGGTTTCTTTGTTACTTCTATCTTATTCGCGCTCATCGTTCCGCCAACACTTCCTCTATGGCAGGCAGCTCTAGGTATTACCTTTGGTGTTGTTGTTGCTAAAGAGATCTTCGGTGGTACGGGTCGTAACTTCCTAAACCCTGCGCTTGCTGGCCGTGCGTTCCTATTCTTTGCATACCCTGCACAGATTTCAGGTGACGTAGTTTGGACTGCTGCAGATGGTTTCTCTGGTGCAACTGCTCTTAGCCAATGGGCTCAAGGCGGCGGTAGCGCACTAATGAACGTGACATCTGGTGAAGCAATCACTTGGATGGACGCATTCATTGGTAACATCCCAGGTTCTATCGGTGAAGTATCGACTCTAGCACTTATGATTGGTGCTGCGATGATCGTTTACATGCGTATCGCTTCATGGCGCATCATTGCTGGTGTAATGATCGGTATGATCGCTGTATCTACGCTATTCAACGTGATCGGTTCTGATACTAACGCAATGTTCAGCATGCCTTGGCACTGGCACCTAGTTCTAGGTGGCTTCGCATTCGGTATGTTCTTCATGGCGACAGACCCAGTATCAGCGTCATTTACCAACAAAGGTAAGTGGTGGTACGGCATCCTAATCGGCGCAATGTGTGTAATGATCCGTGTAGTTAACCCTGCATACCCAGAAGGCATGATGCTTGCGATTCTATTCGCAAACCTATTTGCTCCTCTGTTTGACCACGTTGTAATCGAGAAGAACATTAAGCGGAGACTAGCTCGCTATGGCAAGTAATAACGATAGCATTAAAAAGACGCTGTTTGTTGTTATCGCATTGAGCCTAGTGTGCTCAATCATCGTTTCAACAGCTGCAGTTGTTCTTAAACCTAAGCAACAAGCTAACGCGGTTCTGGATCAACAAACTAAGATCTTAGAAGTTGCAGGTGTTGACCTTGAAGGTGACATCCCAGCGCTGTACGCAGAGAACATCGAACCTCGTCTAGTTGATTTCGCTACTGGTGATTTCGTTGACGGTGATGCTGCTGCATACGACCAACGTAAAGCGGCAAAAGATCCAGCTCAGTCAATCAAGCTTTCTGCTGAAGATGACATTGCTAAGATCCTTCGTCGTGCTAACACAGGTACTGTATACCTTGTGAAAGACGGTGCTGAAACTACTAAAGTTATCATCCCTGTTCACGGTAACGGCCTATGGTCAATGATGTACGCATTCGTTGCGGTAGAAACTGATGGCAACACAGTTTCTGGTATCACTTACTACGAGCAAGGTGAAACTCCTGGACTTGGTGGTGAAGTTGAGAACCCAACTTGGCGTGCTCAATTCGTTGGTAAGAAATTATTCGACGAAAACCACAAGCCAGCTATCAAGGTAGTTAAAGGTGGTGCTCCTGAAGGTACTGAGCACGGTGTTGATGGCCTTTCTGGTGCAACACTGACCAGTGTTGGCGTTCAACATACATTTGACTTCTGGTTAGGTGATATGGGCTTTGGTCCGTTCCTAGCAAAAGTTCGTGACGGAGGTCTGAACTAATGTCTAGTGCAAAAGAAATTAAAAAGAGCATTTTAGCGCCAGTATTGGATAACAACCCAATCGCGCTACAGGTTCTTGGTGTGTGTTCTGCTCTTGCGGTAACCACTAAGCTAGAAACAGCATTTGTTATGACTATCGCGGTAATGTTTGTTACTGCTCTGTCTAACTTCTTCGTTTCTTTAATCCGCAACCACATTCCTAACAGTGTGCGTATCATCGTTCAGATGGCAATTATCGCATCATTAGTAATCGTGGTAGACCAAGTGCTAAAAGCATACCTATACGATATCTCTAAGCAGCTATCTGTATTCGTAGGCCTGATCATTACTAACTGTATTGTAATGGGTCGTGCTGAAGCATTTGCAATGAAGTCTGCACCAATCCCATCTCTAATCGATGGTCTTGGTAACGGTCTTGGTTACGGTTTCGTTCTTATCACTGTTGGTTTCTTCCGTGAGCTTCTAGGCTCTGGCAAACTATTTGGTATGGAAGTACTACCTCTAGTGAGCAACGGTGGTTGGTATCAGCCAAACGGCTTGATGCTTCTAGCACCTTCTGCATTCTTCCTAATTGGTTTCTTGATTTGGGCAATTCGTGTGTTCAAACCAGAACAAGTAGAAGCGAAGGGGTAAGGTAGTCATGGAACATTATATTAGTCTGCTAGTTAAATCGATTTTCATCGAAAACATGGCGCTTTCTTTCTTCCTAGGTATGTGTACATTCCTAGCGGTATCTAAGAAAGTTAAAACTTCTTTTGGTCTTGGTGTTGCGGTAGTTGTAGTACTTACAATCGCTGTTCCTGTGAACAACCTTGTTTACACAAACATTCTGAAAGAAAACGCGCTTGTTGAAGGTGTCGATTTAAGTTTCCTTAACTTCATCGCATTCATCGGTGTTATCGCGGCACTTGTACAAATCCTAGAGATGGTTCTAGACCGCTTCTTCCCACCTTTGTACAACGCACTAGGTATCTTCCTTCCACTGATCACAGTTAACTGTGCAATCTTTGGTGGTGTATCTTTCATGGTAACTCGTGACTACAACTTTGCTGAATCTGTTGTTTACGGCTTCGGTTCTGGTGTGGGTTGGATGTTAGCTATCGTTGCTCTTGCGGGTATCCGTGAGAAGATGAAGTACTCTGACGTACCTCCAGGTCTACGTGGCCTTGGTATCACGTTCATTACTGTTGGTCTGATGGCGTTAGGCTTTATGTCTTTCTCTGGTGTTCAACTGTAGGGTAAGCACCCAGTAATAAGGAATAACAAATGCAAAGCATTATTCTTGGCGTAGCGATGTTTACCATTATTGTATTGGCTCTAGTGCTAGTGATTCTATTCGCTAAATCTAAGCTAGTACCATCAGGTGACATCACTATTTCAGTAAACGGCGACCCTGAAAAGGCGATCGTTACTCAACCTGGTAGCAAGCTACTTGGTGCCCTAGCTGGCGCTGGTATCTTCGTATCTTCTGCTTGTGGTGGCGGTGGCTCTTGTGGTCAGTGTCGTGTAAAAGTTAAGTCTGGCGGTGGCGACATCCTACCAACTGAACTTGATCACATCACTAAAGGCGAAGCTCGCGAGGGCGAACGTCTTGCATGTCAAGTTGCTATGAAAACTGACATGGAGATTGAACTAGACGAAGATATCTTTGGTGTTAAAAAGTGGGAATGTACTGTTATCTCGAATAACAACGAAGCTACTTTCATCAAAGAACTTGCGCTAGCAATCCCTGAAGGTGAAGAAGTTCCGTTCCGCGCGGGTGGTTACATTCAGATTGAAGCTGAACCACATCACGTGAAATACGCAGATTACGATATTCCTGAGGAATACCGTGGTGACTGGGATAAGTTCAACCTATTCCGTTACGAGTCTATCGTTAAAGAACATTCAATCCGTGCTTACTCAATGGCTTCATACCCAGAAGAGAAAGGCATCATCAAGTTGAACGTTCGTATCGCGACTCCGCCGCCAAACAACCCTGATGTTGCTCCTGGTGTGATGTCTTCATACATCTGGTCTCTTAAAGAAGGCGACAAGTGTACTATTTCTGGTCCATTTGGTGAGTTCTTTGCTAAAGACACAGACAATGAAATGGTATTCATCGGTGGTGGTGCAGGTATGGCGCCTATGCGTTCTCATATCTTCGACCAACTTAAGCGTCTTAAGTCTACTCGTAAGATGTCTTACTGGTATGGCGCACGTTCTAAGCGTGAGATGTTCTACATTGAAGATTTCGATGGCCTAGCGGCTGCAAACGAAAACTTCGTATGGCACTGTGCACTGTCTGATCCTCAACCAGAGGACAACTGGGACGGTTACACTGGTTTCATCCACAACGTACTGTACGAAAACTACCTGAAGGATCACGAAGCTCCTGAAGATTGTGAGTACTACATGTGTGGTCCACCGATGATGAACGCTGCTGTTATCGGTATGCTGAAAGATCTTGGTGTAGAAGATGAAAACATCCTACTAGATGACTTCGGTGGTTAATCCACTTAAGTGATTGATATTATGGCTGACTCCTACGAGTCAGCCATTTGTTTTTCTAAGACAGTTTTTGACAACATACTGGCTTATATAAGAAAGAGTAAGGCATTCAAAATACCTATTTTTTACTCTTATTTTTCCTTATATAAATCCTCAACATTAGACAGGAGTAAGCAAGTGAGAATTTGGCTTGTTGCATTAACTTCTTTGATTTTTCTTGCGGGCTGTGAGCAGTCAAGAGAGCAAGTGCATTTGAGTGGCCCAACGATGGGCACGAGTTACAATATTAAATACATCAATGGTGATGAATTTCCTGAGTCTAATGAAGTTCATACAGAGATCGATCGCCTGCTTGAAGAAGTAAACGACCAGATGTCGACTTACCGTAAAGATTCCGAATTAAGCCGTTTCAACCAGCATAAAGGTGCAGATGCGTTCGAAGTATCTGAGCAAACAGCGACGGTTGTGAAAGAAGCGATTCGTTTGAACGGTCTTACTGAAGGAGCACTGGATGTAACGGTTGGTCCGTTAGTTAACTTGTGGGGCTTTGGTCCTGAAGCGCGTCCCGAAGTTGTGCCATCAGATGAAGAGCTGGCGGCTCGCAAGGCTAAGATTGGTATCCATCACCTTAGCGTTGAAGGCAACATGTTGAAGAAAGACCTACCTAACCTGTATGTCGATCTATCCACGATTGCAAAAGGTTGGGGCGTTGACGTCGTCGCTGACTACCTTGATTCTATTGGTATTCACAACTACATGGTTGAAGTCGGTGGCGAAATTCGTCTGAAAGGTTTAAACCGTGAGAACGTGGGCTGGCGTATCGCGATTGAGAAACCAAGCGTTGACGAGCGTAATATCCAAGAGATCATCGAGCCGGGTGATATGGCTATCGCAACCTCTGGTGATTACCGTAACTATTTTGAACGTGATGGTGTTCGTTACTCACACATCATCAACCCTGAAACAGGAAAGCCTCTTCACCATAAAGTGGTTTCTGTAACTGTTTTAAACCCGTCTTCAATGACTGCAGACGGCTTATCTACAGGCCTTATGGTCTTAGGTGAAGAGAAAGGAATGGAAGTCGCAAACCAACATAACATCCCTGTGTTCATGGTGGTAAAAACAGCAGATGGCTTTAAAGAAGTTGCTTCTGAAGCATTTAAGCCATACTTAGGTAAATAAGGTAAGCGAGATAATTATGAATACATTTCTGATTACATTTGGTGTTTTTCTAGCTGTGATTACAGCAATGTCTATTGGCTACATCATTCAAAAGAAAGTAGTTAAAGGTAGCTGTGGTGGCTTAGGTGCAGTTGGTATTGATAAAGTATGTAACTGCCCAGAACCTTGTGATGCGCGTAAAAAGCGTGAAGCCCGTGAAGCTTACCGCGAAGAGAAACTGGCCGAGCGTCAGCAAAAAGAAGCTGCTTGGAATAAAGATCGTATTGCTTAATCAGCGATATTGATTGGGAGCGAATTAAGCTTTCCAAGAACAGAAGCCCAAGGTATGTGCCTTGGGCTTTTTTTGTTTTTCGCTAATTGGATTCATGCTTAGAAAGGTTCAGCTACTCGTTAACTAACTGAAGATTATTGCGAGCGCACACTAGCTGGTTTCGACCTTGTTCTTTAGCGGTATAAAGCAGTTCGTCGGCGGCTTTAATCTGTTCATCTAAAGAGCCCACTTGATCGGTTACCCCAATGCTCATGGTCACTTTAATGATTTGTGAATCATGCTCCACTTGGTGACTTTCAATTGCGTCTCTCATGGATTCCAACGCTTCCACAAACTGTTCAAATGGGCCGCATGATTGAATGCAAAACTCTTCTCCGCCAAACCTAACGGGCAAGTCGTCTTTAAAGTGTTGTTTGATAATTTTTCCAACTTCAATCAACACCGCATCACCACCATCGTGACCATAGGTGTCGTTCACTTTTTTAAAGAAGTCGATATCCATCATTGCAATATTGCGTTCTTCACAACCCTTGCACGTCTGGTTAAATAGATAACGACGGTTCCACAGGCCAGTAAGTGCATCCTCGTTTGCATGGCGAAACAGTTCGCTCGTCGCTTCTTTCATATCGAGGAGTTGATGAATTCGGCAGAAGAATTCTTCTTGATTAAAGGGCTTATAGAGGAAGTCATTGGCGCCAGCTTTAAGGAAACGAGCGGTCATGGTGCGGTCATCACTGCCTGATAAGCCAAGGATAGCGAGTTGGTTACGGTCGTGGTGCACTCGAATGTCACGAGTCATCGAAATACCGTCTTTATTTGGCATATCGTGGTCAGTGACCACAACGGTGATATCAGGATCGTTTTGCAGCAGTGCGAGCGCTTGCTCTCCATCTTCTGCCTGAACGGTTTGAATATATTGGTGTTCAAGAAGTTGAACGACATATCGGCGAACCACAGCAGAATCATCAACAACCAGAGCTTTATGGTGTCGATTATTCGAGATTCGTTTTACAAGCGGTAGCAAGTAACTGACCGATGACATGCTGTCTTTGAGGATGTAATCCAACACACCTTTAGCCAGAACTTGTTCTCGTAGGGTGTTGTTGAACATGCCGGTAAGCACGATGATTTTTTGTTGATAGCCGAGCACTAAATCAATGATCTCACCATCTTGGCCGTCAGGTAGGCAGTAGTCGAGCACGGCGCACAAGAAATCCGTCTCTTGCTCTAAGATAGCTTTGGCTTCAGCCACAGATTCTGCGAGCGCAACTTCATAACCATCGTTTTTAAATTGCTGGTAAAGGTAGTTTCTGAATGCGCGACTGTCCTCTACTACTAGTATTTTTTCACTCAAAAGCTATCCCTACTTATAGACTAAATACTCCTAACAATACTATCAGAAGAGTAGGTGGCGATTGAAGCTAAACCTGTTGAGCTGGACTCTAGATCATTTTAAAACCAACAATTATCCATTATACTGTTCATAGATACAGTTGTAAGGTTGAGTTACTGGTTGATGTGTAGTGCGGACCAAGAGAAAGTGAGAAAAATAATCCATGTCGATATGGACTGTTTTTACGCGGCTGTAGAAATGCGAGATAACCCGGCCTACCGTAACCGACCGTTAGCCGTCGGCGGGCATGAAAAGCAGCGTGGTGTGCTCAGCACATGCAATTACGAAGCGCGTAAGTTTGGTGTTCGTTCGGCCATGCCGACAGCTAAAGCGCTACAACTCTGCCCTAACTTGTTAGTGGTGCCGGGAAGAATGTCGGTTTATGTCGAGATATCTAAAAAGATCCGTGAGATTTTCTCTCGGTATACTGCCGTGATAGAGCCGTTGTCGTTGGATGAAGCATTTCTTGATGTGACGGACTCAAAGCAGTGTCATGGCTCTGCAACACTTATCGCTGAATCTATTCGTCGTGATATCTGGAATGAACTCAATCTAACAGCGTCTGCCGGTATTGCTCCGATAAAGTTCTTGGCGAAAGTGGCTTCGGATATGAATAAGCCTAACGGGCAATTCGTTATCCCTCCACAAGACGTGCAAGCGGTGATCGATGAACTACCACTTGAAAAGATCCCTGGCGTCGGCAAGGTGAGTATTGAAAAGCTTCACCAAGCGGGCTTTTTCACCTGCAAGGATATAAAAGAGTCTGACTATCGCGATCTACTACTTAAATTTGGTCGTCAGGGCGCCTCACTGTGGAAGCGCAGTCATGGTATCGATGAGCGAGAAGTCATTGTCGAGCGTGAGCGAAAGTCTGTTGGGGTTGAAAGAACCTTTACCCAAAACATATCGACTTACGCTGAGTGTTGGCAGGTTATAGAAGACAAACTGTTTCCTGAACTTGAAACTCGATTGGAAAAGGCTAGCCCAAGTAAAGCGATCATCAAGCAGGGTATCAAACTCAAATTCGCTGATTTCCAGCAAACCACTATTGAGCACATTCATGCTTCTCTAGATCGCGAGCACTTCAAAGAGCTGTTAAGTGAAATACTCAAAAGGCAGCAAGGGCGAGAGATACGCTTACTGGGTTTGAGTGTGATGTTGCAGCCTAAAGACCAAATGCGTCAGCTGAGCTTTTTCTAAAGACAGAGGTTGGCGAGTGCTTTTCATTAAGACCGACTAAGCTTCACAGCCTAGTCGGTTTTTATCGTTTTGAGTTATCTTGGAAGCTGTTTTACGCGCGCTAAGGTGTCGGCGAAAGGTTGTTGCTCTAGCTTTCCGTAGCCAGCCATTTTGCTGGCTTTAAGCTTGGTTGAAAGTGGGGTGGCGATTCCACAGAGAAAACGGGTAATCGCTTCATCGGTAATCAGTTGTTGGCTTGCAGAAATAAATTCATGAGTCCATGTCATTACTGTCTCATCATCGACTGATTCAACATCAACGCTTGGCAAGGTTGCCACTTGGCCGCGACATACTGAGCAGTGACCGCAGGCTTTTGGCGCTTCGTTATCTGCAAAGTAGCTTGCTAGGCGTGAGCTTAGGCAGGTGTCAGCCTCAAAGAAGTTCAGCATTTGATTAAGACGATTTATCTCACTGTTCTCTTTTGCTTTAAACAACTCGGTGAGTCGCTCAGACAACTGCATCATCTCTTCAGAAGTATTATGGATCGCGTAAACGTCGGTGATCTGTTTACTTTCCAACTCAATCCAGCCCTGCTCATTAAAGTAATCGATAGCGGCAATCACGCGTTGACGGTCAGCTTGGAAGTGAGTCCAAAGTGCTTCGAAGTCGACCTGACACCAAACTCTCGCTTGCGGTGAACATTGGAAGATCGCTTCAACAAAGTTACGACGTTCGCCTTGGAATTGCTCGCAGATCTGCTGCTTAGGACGAATGAACTTAAATTTGTAATCCGCAAAGTAGCTGTACTTCGGCTCAATCACGCCTTCAATTTCGAGGTAAACCAGCAGTGTTTTAAGCGGCAGTTGACGAATGTTAGATTCACGCGAAAGTTGGTTAAGCATGATTTCCCATTGATTAGCGCCAGATGGCCCAATGTTTTGGTTTTCGTAGATCTCTTTTAATACTGCTTGGATGGATATGTTGTCCGGTGTATCGCCAAACACGAAGTTCTCAAGTGTGCTCAAGCCGTGTTTGTTAGCCAGTAAAATACACTCAGAAGCTTGCCCATCACGGCCAGCTCTTCCTATCTCTTGGGAGTAGTTCTCTATCGATTTTGGTAAGTCGAAATGAATCACTCGGCGGATATTCGATTTGTCTACGCCCATACCAAATGCAATCGTCGCCACAATACAGTGTACGTCATCATTCATGAATTGCTGTTGAATTGCATCTCTGTTTTCTGGTTTAAGACCTGCGTGATAAGCCACAGCATTAACCCCGGCATTACGGAGTTGTTGAGCAACCATCTCTGCCGTTTGCTGCAGAGTAACATAGACAATGGTGGGTGCTCGCGCCGCTTGGTTGACCACATTACACAAGCTTTCTAACTTGTTAGCTTGTTCGCATGGCTGAATAGATAGGTCGAGGTTTTTACGGTAGAAGCCTGTCACCACAACACGATCTTCATCGATATCGAACTTAGACTTCATATCTTGAATAACGGATGTTGTGGCTGTCGCTGTGAGCAGCAGTACCTGAGGAATGTTAAGCTGCTTTTGATATTGAGGCAGCTTGAGGTAGTCTGGTCTGAAGTTGTGGCCCCATTCAGAAATACAGTGTGCTTCATCGACCACAAGTAACGAGATAGGCACTTGGGAAATAAACTGGCGAAAGCGTTCGTTCTTCAGTCGTTCGACTGAGATCATCAGGATCTTTGTGTCTCCGTTGCGTACGGATTGCATCACTTGCTGGGTGGTTTGTCTGTCTTGGCTCGATTCGATTGCAGCCGCGCTGATGCCTTTGCTGTGTAGGAAAGCGAGTTGATCTTTCATCAAGGCGAGCAGTGGCGATATCACTAAGGTTAAATGGGGTAACTTTAGAGCGGGTAGCTGATAACAGAGTGATTTTCCTGAACCTGTCGGGAATATCGCCGCTGTCGAGTGACCAGATAGAACATTATCAATGACTTGCTTCTGTCCGTTTCTCAGTGAATCGAATCCGAATACTTGTTTTAGCTTCTGCTCAATCATTTGTGTTCTACCTGAATTAATAAGTGTTGTCTTGATGCTAAAGCGAGCGCTGATTGACGATAGCGTCGCTTGAGGTATCAAATCTCTTGCACCTGATTGTACCTAATTCTATTCTGTAGCTCCTATAGAAAAGCACCCCAATAGTATGAATAAGTCTGAGCTCCGCCAAATAATCTTAGAGCAACTTGAATCTCGATTACGTATCGCGCAGTCCGCTACACAGCGTGCCATTGATGCTGCGACTGATGAAGAGACAGTTCCTGAACACAAGTACGATACGTTGGCGTTAGAAGCCTCGTACCTTGCTCACGGACAAGCGGTGAGAGTGCAAGAGTGCGAAGAGGATATCCAGTGCTACCTAAACCTAGTTTTGCGTGATAGTGAAAAGGTGACGGTGAGTAGCTACGTTGTGGTGATTGACGAGCATGACCAATATAAGCATTTTTTCATGGGGCCGAGAGTCGGTGGGCTGTCTGTTACCTGGAACGGTAATGAGGTCTCTATTTTGACTTCGAATGCGCCGTTTGGTCGGGCGCTTATGGGGAAAGAAGTCGGCGACGAGGTTGAGTTTAGCGTCGCTGATAAACCGTTTTGTTACGAAGTGGTTTCTATTGATTGAGGTCCGAGCGAATTGATATAAAACCTTGCCCTGACAAAGAAGCATAAACTCGGGGTATAGTAATCTGGCAGATTGATGAGAGGATGTTATGAAAAGCAATGTATTTATGAAAAACAGTGTATTAATTGCATCGTTAACAGCGGCGATCTCTGTTGTGAGCCTGCCAACATTTGCGGCTCAATGTCGAGTTGATTTGAAGAATGAGTTGCGAATCGATGACCAAAAAGTCGAAATTCATCAGGTAAATGGTGATACCGCCGTGTTCGATGATAATAATAATCTCTATATTCATGGCGAGAAAGTTGAGCTTGATGCTGACCAACAAGCGGCGATTGAAAAATATCGTGAGAGTATGAGTGAGTACATACCACGAGCTAAGCAGATGGCGAGCGAAAGTCTCGCATTAGCCAATGATGTGATTGACGATATTGCTGTCAGCTTGGACTCCCCAGAGTCGTTTGATAACGTAAAAGAGTCTATGAAAACGTTTTTCGCAGACCTAGAAGCCCGTTACTACAAAGATGGCGAGCTGGTTTTGCCTGCAGACAGCTTTGAGTCGATGGCCAATGGTTGGTCTGAAGACTTCGAAAAAGCTAAAGAGATCTTTAACCAAGAGTTTATTTCTAGTGCTTTTAATGCCATGTCAGAAAAGATGAAGCAAGAAGGCGGACTCAACCTGACGGAATTGACAGACAGCATGGCTGAACTCAAGCTGAAAGTTGAAGAGCGAATGAAGCAGCACGCTAAGCAGGTGGAAGAAGAAAGCGCAGAGTTCTGTGACTCTCTTGATGAGATGGCAGAACAAGAGCAAGAGCTGCATGAAATCATTCCAAACTTAAAAGATTATCAAGTATTCACGATTTAATTCGAGTCTAATGATGAATAGCAAGAGCACCAGTTGGTGCTCTTTTTGTTTATAGCATTTGCCCAACGGATCAGTATCTGATTTGATGATGGTGTAGACTGATAATCCTTATATATCTGCTTGTGAAAAATTATCTAACTGGAATTTTGTTAATTTTGTGGTTCTAAATAGCGCATTGATTGTAAAAATTAGAGAATTGTTCATTTATTGGTTGTGTCTATCATTGCTTTTTATTACTGTACTTCTCAACTAGTTCACTGATTCTTTGTGCGAGCAATATGGAACAACAATCTTCTTCTTCAAGAGAGCTGTTTAGTTCTCGTTTAGGCTTTATTTTAGCTGCGGCTGGTGCTGCTGTTGGCTTGGGTAACATTTGGGGTTTTCCAACTCAGGTAGCGAGTAATGGCGGTGGTGCCTTTCTACTTGTTTACCTAATCATGATTTTCGTGGTTGCGTTCCCTATGCTGGTGGTTGAAATGGCGATTGGTCGTCATGGTCAAGCCAACCCAGTTGATAGTATGCGTTCACTAACGGCTAGCCCGCTAGGCAAAAAAGTCGGTGAATTTGTTGGTTGGATTGGATTAAGTGTCCCAAGTGCCGTACTGGCGTTTTACAGCATTGTTGGTGGTTGGTTAATCTGCTTCCTAATTGGTGCTGTCGCTGATCTTATTGGTCTAGAGGCTGCTGCTGATTGGTTTAAAGGCTTCAGCGTTGAGCGTAATGTATTTGGTACTGTAGCGTTCTACGTACTGACCATTCTTATTGTTCAGGGCGGTGTTAAACAAGGTATCGAGAAGTGGTCGACGCGTTTAATGCCAGCACTGTTTGTTTTGTTCGGTTTATTGTTCGTGTACATCATGACTCAAGCTGGCGCAATAGAAGGCTTGAAGCATTACCTAGTTCCTGATTTTGAAAAGGTGTGGGATAGAAAGCTGATTCTAGCGGCGATGGGACAAGGCTTCTTCTCGCTAACGATTGGTGGCTGTTCAATGTTGGTTTATGGATCTTACTTAAGTAAGAAAGAGAACCTGCCAAAAATGGCGATGAACGTGACGCTGGTTGATACCGCAGTGGCTTTTATTGCCGGTTTAGTGGTAATGCCTGCAATGTTTGTTGCGATGCAAAAAGGCGTTCAAATCTATGCAGAAGATGGCTCGCTGTTAAGCTCTGACACGCTAGTATTCACGGTTCTACCTTTGATGTTTGATAGCTTAGGTGTGCTTGGTCAGATATTCGCAATTGTTTTCTTCTTGTTGCTAACCATTGCCGCGCTGACTTCTTCTATCTCAATGTTAGAAGGCCCGGTAGCGTTAGTGAGCGAGCGTTTTAATACTAGACGCACGCCAACAAGTTGGGTGATTGGTGGTGCAATCGCACTGTTCAGTGTGGTAATTGTTTACAACTTTGCTGCGATGTTTGGCATGGTGGCGATGATAGCGACACAGTACCTACAGCCAATTGCTGCATTGATGTTCTGCCTGTTTGGTGGATGGGTGTGGAGCCGAGCGTCAAAAGTAAAAGAGCTTGAACAAGGCTGCCCTGATTTTCAACTTGGCTGGTTTGGTAAGGTTTGGCCGATGTATGTGAAGTTCGTGTGCCCAATCTTAGTGGCAACGGTAATCTGGGCTTCTTTCGGCTAATTAGCCATTATTGTTCACTTGTCTATCGTCTAGACATCTGAATTTAACAAAGCCGCTCTCATTGAGCGGCTTTGTTGTTTTTGTGTAGAACAAGTTTGCTTTACTCGATAGAAAAAAGGCGCTGAACCGTTAGTTCAGCGCCTTTTCAATCTTGGTTTAAGCAATCAAGGTTACTTGATTTCCATACCTTGTGCTTGCAAGTCTGCATGGTAAGAAGAACGTACAAACGGACCACATGCTGCGTGAGTGAAGCCTAGCTCTAGAGCAATCTCTTTCAGCTCGTCGAACTCTGAAGGCGGCACGTAGCGTTCTACTGGTAAATGGTGACGGCTTGGCGCTAGGTATTGACCAAGAGTCAGCATAGTTACGCCGTGCTCACGAAGGTCTTTCAATACTTGAATGATCTCTTCTTTAGTTTCACCAAGACCCATCATAACGCCAGATTTTGTTGGGATGTCTGGGTGCTGCTCTTTAAACTTCTTCAGTAGATCAAGAGACCATTTGTAGTTCGCACCTGGGCGCGCTTTACGGTATAGGCGTGGCGCTGTCTCAAGGTTGTGGTTGAAAACATCTGGTGGATTGTCTTTCAGTAGCTCAAGTGCAACGTCCATACGACCGCGGAAGTCTGGAACCAGCGTTTCGATGCGAATATTTGGGTTGAGCTCGCGGATCTCACGGTTACAGTCTGCAAAGTGTTGAGCACCACCGTCACGCAAGTCATCACGGTCAACTGAAGTTATTACTACATACTTCAGTTTCATGTCTTGAATTGTTTTCGCCAGTTTCTTCGGCTCTTCTGCTTCAGGAGCAACAGGACGACCATGGGCAACATCACAGAACGGGCAGCGACGAGTACAGATAGCGCCAAGAATCATAAACGTTGCCGTACCGTGGTTGAAACACTCGGCTAGGTTAGGGCAAGACGCTTCTTCACAAACTGAGTGCAGGTTGTTTTTGCGCATTGCTGATTTGATTTCTTGGATACGATGGCTGTCAGAAGGAAGTTTAATCTTCATCCATTCTGGCTTACGTAGTACTTCTTTCTGTTCAGCAGGCATATTCTTTACGGGAATTAATGCCATTTTGTCAGCGTCACGATATTTAACGCCTTTTTCCATTTGGATTGGTTTGCTCATGATTTTATGCTTCTGCTGTAATGTTATTGGTGGCTTGAATGTCTACTTGGTCATAGCCGAGCAGCTCTACGAGCTCTTGTATTAACTGTTGCTCAACGTTCTCTAATTCACTTGGTCCGCCAAGTTGGCTTACCTGTGCCATTTCCATACCTTGGTAACCGCATGGGTTAATGCGTAGGAATGGGGACAAGTCCATATCGACGTTCAGTGCTAGCCCGTGGAATGAGCAGCCACGTCGAATACGTAGTCCGAGTGAACAGATTTTCTTGCCATCGACATAAACACCAGGAGCGTCAGGTCGGGCAGCTGAATCTATATTGTAAGCTTTCAGAGTGTTGATTACGAGGTTCTCGATATGAGTAACCAAATCGCGCACTCCAAACTTCTTGCGGCGGATGTTAATCAGAAAGTAAGCTACTAACTGACCTGGGCCGTGGTAAGTCACTTGGCCACCGCGATCGCTTTGTATCACAGGGATATCGCCAGCATTTAATACATGCTCAGCTTTGCCTGCTTGTCCTTGAGTGAAGACAGGGTTGTGTTCAACCAACCATACTTGGTCTACGTCTTCTTCTGTGCGTTCGTCTGTGAACTTATGCATGGCTTTCCATACAGGTTCGTAATCCTGACGGCCTAATTTTTTTACGATTAGCTTGTTTTGCAAAGCGGCACTCCCTCAAGGATTAATAAAGTGAACGCATTATAAACGCGAAACATGATTCTAACTACAGATGGACTGCAAGGTTTTTCAACTTTCTTTGTATTTATTTAAAATTAAGTTGAATGAATTTGACCGCAATAGGGTGCTATAAACAAAAACAGCGGCATTAAGCCGCTGTTTTTCATGCGTAATCGAGGATTACAGAACCATACGAACGATTTCGATCTCGCCTAGTTCTTTGTATAGCGTTTCCACCTGCTCAATTGAAGTCGCAGTGATGTTGATAGAAACAGAGTGGTAGTTACCCTTTGCACTTGGTTTTAGTGTTGGGCTGTAGTCACCAGGAGCATGACGCTGGATCACTTCTAGCACTAGTTCAGTCAGTTCTGGCTTAGCATGGCCCATTACTTTGTAAGTGAATGAACAAGGGAACTCTAAGAGGTCTTTTAGTTTTGCATCAGAATTGATGTTCATGATTAGCTCCAAAAGGCTAGACTCTCGCAAATTGGCGGAAGTCGATAAAAAGCGTGTTCGGTCAGTAGACTCGAGTAATAAGGCGGAATATTACGTGTAAATATCACTGAACTCAAGATCAACAAAAGCCGCACATGGCGGCTTTTGTTTCGCTAAAGAGTAAATAATGAACTTACTCATTAGGTTAGCTTTCTAGCAAGTTTAGATTTTGTTTAGAACAAAACCTTGGAATTACTTAGAACAAGCCTTTGAATAGCAGTACTAGGTAATCCCATAGGCGGCTAAATAGGCTGCCTTGCTCTACGTCTTCAAGTGCTAGTAGTGGGTATTCCGCAACGTCTTCACCATCAACTTGGTAGAAAAGTTTACCAACAACATCACCTTTGCTGATTGGCGCTTCTAGCTCTTTCTCAAGTACAAAGCTTGCTTTAAGGTCTTTAGCTTGGCCGCGAGGCAGAGTTACGAAAGTATCTTCGTCGACACCTAGAGCAACTGTGTCTTTACTACCCATCCAGATTTTCTCTTCTACGAAAGTTTCACCAGCAGTATGTGGTGCCACTGTTTCGAAGAAGCGGAAGCCGTAGCTAAGCAGCTTTTTGCTTTCTGTTTTACGAGCGTTTGCATTCTTAGTACCCATCACAACCGCAACTAGGCGCATTTTGCCTTCGGTTGCTGAGCTTACTAGGCTGTAACCTGCATTGCTTGTGTGGCCTGTTTTAATACCATCAACGTTCATGCTCTTATCCCACAACAAACCATTACGGTTGTACTGGGTGATGCCGTTGTAAGTGAATTTTTTCTGTGAGTAGATACGGTACTCATCAGGAACGTCACGAATTAGCGCCTGACCAAGCAGTGCCATATCGTAAGGCGTTGAGTATAGGTTCGGGTTGTCTAGACCGTGCACGTTAGCAAAGTGCGTGTCTTTCATGCCGATCGAGCTTGCCCATGCGTTCATAAGGTCAACGAATGCGTCTTCTGATCCAGCAATGTGCTCAGCCATTGCAACACAAGCATCGTTACCTGATTGAATGATGATACCGCGGTTCAGTTCTTCAACTTTAACCGTTGTGCCAACTTCAACGAACATTTTAGATGAGTCTGGGAAGTTTTTAGCCCAAGCATTTTCACTGATTACAACATCGTCGTTTAGGTTGATGTTACCACGCTCAAGTTCTTGACCGATTACGTAGCTCGTCATCATCTTGGTTAAACTTGCTGGAGAAAGTTGAGTATTCATCTCTTTCTCTGCTAGTACTTTGCCTGAATGGTAATCCATCAGAACAAAACCTTTAGCGGCGATTTGTGGTGCATCAGGAACAACAATTGGAGCAGCGAATGACGATGTAGCTATTGTTGCTGAAAGCGCAACAGAAGTAGCAAAAATCGTTTTAACAAGTTTATTAGATTTAATCATTTTGAATGCAATTATTTGGTTAACTATTCATATCTTACCAGAATCACTCTGTCACACCAGAGCGCTGATTACCAGAGGTTACTGTCAGATTAATTAGCGAGTTAGCGTGTGTTTCTTGATATAAGCAGAAGGGTAACCCATCAGCTTAACCTGTTCTAATTTCTCTTGAGTCAGAGCATAGTCATGAAATGGCCCAAGCATCAGTCGGTATTGACCATCATTTGGCTGCAAGAAGCTTGCTACTGCTAGCTTTTCGCTGAGATCTTTGGCTAACTTCTCCGTTCTGTCTTCATGTTGCGATGTTGCGACTTGAATAATAAATTGTGGCAAAGCTGCCTTTTTCTTAGCGTCAGTTGGCATCGCCACTTTGATTACTTCAATTTCAACATTGGCAGTGCCAGTCCTTAAGACATCAAGCTTGTAAGCTGCCGCATAGCTGAGGTCAATGATTCGGCCTTCATGGAATGGGCCGCGATCATTAATACGCACAATCGTTGTTTTGTTGTTGTCGGTATTAGTGACTTTGACATAACTCGGAATAGGTAATGTTTTGTGCGCTGCCGACATCGAATACATGTCGTAAATCTCGCCGTTAGACGTCAAATGACCATGAAATTTTTTGCCATACCAAGACGCTTTGCCTTTCTCGGTGAAGCCTTCGGTTTCTTTTACGATTTTGTAATCTTCACCACGCAGAGTGTAGTCACTGTTACCGCCTAGGCTGTACGGTTCATATTGAGGATGCGCGTCCTCTAGATGCTCGACCGAGATAGGGGCATCAGGCGCGATATCTGAATCGATATCGTAGCGACCAGTTGGTTTCTGAGAAGCACAGCCATTGATTAAGATCGCTAAGCCCAGAATTGAGACTATTTTTTTGATTGGCATCTCATCAACCAAGGATGCTTTTTTTGAAAACGTTGTAATAGACATCGATTAGGTCGCCTTTGAGAATGCTTTTCTATGTGTGTGGATCGACATTAAAATACCAAAACCAGCCATTAGGGTAACCATAGAGGTACCGCCATAGCTCACTAAAGGAAGAGGTACACCTACAACCGGTAGAATGCCACTTACCATGCCAATATTTACAAAAATATAAACGAAGAAGCTCAGTACAATACTGCCTCCCATCATTCGACCAAAGGCCGTCTGCGCTTGGCTTGCTAAGTACAAACCACGTCCAATAATGAATAGGTAGATCGCAAGTAAGAACAAGATACCTATCATGCCCCATTCTTCAGCGATAACCGCAAAGATGAAGTCAGTATGGCGCTCTGGAATGAACTCTAGTTGAGATTGTGTCCCTTGTAGCCAGCCTTTCCCTGATATACCACCTGAACCTATCGCAATCTTACTTTGAATGATGTGGTAACCCGCACCTAATGGATCTGATTCAGGATCAAAAAGGGTTCTAACACGTACCTTTTGGTATTCACGCATTAAGAAGAACCACAGAATTGGGATAAATGCGCCTAAGGCGACAGCTGCACTGGCAATGATCTTCCAGCTAATACCCGCTAGGAATATCACGAAGATACCCGATGCCGCGATAAGGATAGAGGTGCCTAAATCGGGCTGCTTAGCGATCAGAATGGTTGGTACAAATACCATAACCAGCGAGATTGCTAAGGTTTGGAATGTCGGTGGTAGTGAACGCTTACCAATAAACCTCGCTAGCATCAAAGGCACGGCGAGCTTTAGGAGTTCAGAGGGCTGGAATCGAACAAAACCAAAATTCAGCCAACGCTGTGCACCTTTAGAGGCTTCGCCAAAGAAGAGTACGCCTAATAGCAGAATAACGCCGCCAGCGAATAGCACTGGGGCTAGAGTCTCGTAGGTACGTGGTGATATCTGAGCTAAGAAAATCATTACGCCCAAAGACAGTGCCATACGCATCGCCTGGCGATCCATCATCGCTAAGCTCTGTCCACTCGCGCTGTACATGATTAATAAGGCAAAGCCCATTAAAACTAGAATGCCGAGTAAGAGTGGCAGATCGATATGGAGCCTTTCAAATAAGGCTCTGTTTCGTCCTGTTGAAGGATCAAGTTTCATTATTTTATTGGCTCGCTTTGATAATCTTCTGCAAGGATAATGTGGTCTAGAATTCGTCTTACTACTGGGCCGCCATTCGATGAACCACCGCCAGCATTTTCGAGAACGATAGTGACAACGGCCTCTGGATCTTCAAGCGGTGCATAGCCAGTAAACAATGCGTGGTCACGTAGGTGCTCAGCGATTTCATCGGCGTTGTACTCTTCATCTTCTTTCAGGCCAAAGACTTGTGCTGTACCTGACTTACCTGCGGTAACGTAAGACATATTTTGGAATGAGCGTCTGGCTGTCCCTTTTTTACCGTGGTTAGCCAGCTTCATACCTTCTTGAGCGATATCCCAGTACTTCTTCTTAACCCCTGTTAGTGGCGGGTAAGTTTCAATGTCCGACATAACTTGCTCGTCGAATGGGTGACCGTTTTCAATGGTGGCACGTAATAGGTGAGGTGCTGTTACCTCGCCCTTATTGACCAGCACAGAGGTCGCTTTTGCAATCTGCATTGGTGTAGCCGTCCAATAGCCTTGACCGATACCTACAGGGATTGTGTCACCTTGGTACCATGGCACACGGTGTCTGGCCATTTTCCAGTCTCGTGTTGGCATGTTGGCTTTACTTTCTTCGTAAATATCGATGCCCGTGTAATCGCCAAATCCAAACATCATCATCCATTTGGATATGCGGTCTATACCTAGGTCATACGCGATCTGGTAGAAAAAAGTGTCCACCGATTCTTCGATGGCTTTTACGATATCGACTTTACCGTGTCCCCAACGTAACCAATCTCGGAATGGTCGAGTTTTAGAGTTCGGGATCTTCCAGTAGCCAGGGTCGTTACGTGTGGTATTCGGTGTAATGACACCTTCTTGTAAAGCTGCAACGGCCATGAAGGGTTTGATCGTTGATGCTGGTGGATAGATGCCAAGTGTGGTTCGGTTTACTAGAGGACGGTTCTTATCCTGAAGCAGTGCGTTATACCCTTTAGAGGAAATGCCATGCACGAACGCATTCGGGTCATAGCTCGGGCTTGAAACCATTGCTAATACGCCGTTGTCTTTTGGATCCAATACAACTGCTGAGCCACGGCGTCCATCGAGTAGCTTATGAACGTAAAGCTGAAGATTGATATCTAGGTTCAGTACAATATCTTTACCCGGAACAGAAGGAACAAATTTTAGTGTGCGAATAACACGTCCACGGCTGTTTACTTCAACTTCTTGATAGCCGGCTGTGCCGTGTAGCAAATCTTCGTAATAGCGTTCGATACCCAGCTTACCGATATCACGGGTAGCTTGGTAATTGGCGTCTTTTTCTTCTCGCACCAATCGCTGCATGTCACGGTCGTTGATACGAGAGACATAACCGATAACGTGGGTAAGCACATCACCGTACGGGTAAAAGCGCTTTAAGGTACCTGTAACTTCAACACCTGGGAATTTGTGTTGATTTACCGAGAAGACAGCTACCTGTTCTTCTGTCAGCTGATTAAGAATGGGTACTGATTTAAAGCGTCGTGAATTTCGGCGCTCACGGTTAAATCGTTCAATACGCTCTGGTGGGATCTCAATTAACTCTTGTAGACGGACAAGTGTATCGTCCATATCTTTGATTTTTTCGGGGGTGATTTCTAGGTTGAAAACCGGACGGTTCTCGGCAAGAAGTACACCGTTTCGATCGTAAATCAAACCACGGTTTGGTGCGATTGGCACCACTTTAATACGGTTGTCGTTAGAGCGAGTTTTATAGTCTTGATATTGATTGACCTGAATGTTGTACAGGTTAACAACCAATAAGGACATCATGACAATGATGCCTGCAAACGCAACAAAAGCACGACTAGTAAATAGTCGTGCTTCTGCTTTGTAATCACGGATTTGGCTACGTTTACGTAACATTAACGCTTATTCTCGATGATAAGGGTGGTTAGCAGTGATGCTCCAAGCTCGATACAAGCTTTCAGCCATGATAACGCGTACTAATGGGTGAGGGAGAGTAAGCGCAGACAGAGACCAACTTTGGTCTGCAGCCGCTTTACATGCAGGTGCTAATCCTTCAGGCCCGCCAATCAGGATAGAAACATCACGTCCATCCAACTTCCAGCTTTCCAATTGCTCAGCAAGTTGTGGTGTGTCCCATTTTCTTCCAGGGATATCTAGAGTCACAATTCGGTTGCCTTTTGGCACCGCAGCCAACATGGCTTCGCCTTCTTTCTGAAGAATACGAGCGATATCAGCGTTCTTACCACGCTTACCTGCCGTGATTTCAACGAGTTCTAACGGCATGTCGTGAGGGAAGCGGCGTTTATATTCGTTAAACCCTTCTTCAACCCACTTCGGCATTTTCGTGCCAACCGCGATTAACTGGATCTTCAACGTTTAGCCCCAAAGTTTTTCTAGTTGGTACAGTTCACGATGCTCTTCTTGCATAACGTGAAGCATGCTTGTACCCATATCTAGTACAACCCATTCGCCTTCTTGCTGGCCGTCCATACCAAGTGGTTCAAGACCGGCTTTCTTTACTTCGTCAGCAACATGCTGAGCAATTGAAGCTACGTGGCGCTTAGAAGTACCAGTACAAACGATCATGTAATCCGTCACACTTGATTTGCCTTCTACATCGATGGTCACAATAGATTCTGCTTTCATGTCGTCAGCTTTGTCTGCAAGAAAGTCTTTTAGTTCTTCACGTAACACTGGGTGTTCCTTAAATCTGAATTTGGTTCTACTAAGATCATAACACGCTTTTATGCGTGAGATGGTATTGAAGCTGAAGGGATACAAAACTCAACGCTCAACTGATGGATTAGTGGCCAAGGCGACTGCTCATACTGCGTTTTTGTTATCAATTCTGCTTGGGTCAGCAACGCAAACAGTGAGTGTAATTGAGAAATTGAAACTCTTGTTAGCGCGGCGTTATAAAGCGGCTTTTTCGATTGCCAGATACGATGTCTTTCGAAAACCTGACCGATCGGCATGAGTTTCATTTGTTGCTGCATTTGCAGTAGCAACGCAAGCTCTCGTTGCACGCTTCGCAGCAGAATAACCGGTTCGACACCTTCAGCTTCGAGTTGTCTTAGGATTCTCTGTGCTCGATTCCCTTTCCCTGCCAATAGGGCATCACTCCAATGGAATGGAGTGAAGTGGTTGTGTCGGCTCAGTGACTCTTCTAAGCGTACTAAGGTTAGCTTTCCATCTGGATACTGAAGCGCCAGCTTTTCGAGGCTTTGTGTGAGTGCAAACAGGTTGCCTTCATGCCACTGTGCCAGCATCTGAATAGCTTCAGGGTCTGGCGATAATCCGACTTGACGACAGCGTACTTGAACAAATTGAGGTAGCCTGCTGACATCAGGTGTCAGGCAGCTTACCCAATGTCCTTTATTAGAGAGTGCTTTAAACCACTTAGCGTTTTCTTGAGCTTTTGTCAGTTTGGTGCCAACAAGAATTAGCAAGATATCGCTGTGGATATGCTCAGAGATAGTCAACAGTTCTTTGGCTATTGCGGCATTCACGCCTGACTCTGGCAGCTCAAGCTCAATAATCTGACGGCTAGAAAACAGGCTTAGCGCTTGAGTACAGTCATAGACTTGGTTCCAGTCCATACTGTTATCAATCGCAAAGCGGTGACGTTCTTCGAAACCTTGTTGTCTAGCCGCTTTTTGAATCGCTTCTCGGCTTTCTTGTAATAACAGTGGCTCATTACCAAAGATCAGGTAAACGTTGCTCAGCTGTTTAGCAAGTTGTTCTGGTAAGCGGTCAGCAAAAATACGCATCAAATAAACCTATTACTGAGCAGATTCACTGAGCTCTGGCTTTTCTTCTGTACTTGGATCAATTTCAACGTCGTCAATCTCAACATTCTTGATGTTGTATTGCTTCTCAAGCTCTTTAACTTGAACATTTTCTAATGACTCTAGATTCATGCTACCAGCGGCAATATTAGCTTTTAGGCGAGCCATTTGGCGAAGGATTTGGCTAGTTGCTAGCTTACGCATTTCATCTTCGATCATGTCGCGTTCAACCGATTTTGCTAGAGCCGTTAACGGGTTATCTAGGTAGCTGCGGGTAACACTGGTTGAGAAGGTTTTTGAACCAAGATCAGGAATCGTTACACGGTATGAAGCGTAGAACGTGAGCTCAATTTCAGCAGCACGAGTGTTTTGGTATAGAGAGAGTGTTCTTTCACCAACGCTTTCACTAATGATATGCAGGTTAGGGGTATTTTCTGATGGTGGCACAATTTCTACATCACTCATACGAAGCTGGCTCTTCATCATACGTGTGAACGTACTGTATTGGTCGTAACTGGTTACCGAGATCTTGTTAAGTTCTTCTGGTACTGAGTAGTCACCGCGCAGGTGAAAACCACAGGCACTGAGTAGGCTAACGGTTAGAACAACAATAGTAACTTTCAATGAAGATAGTGAAATCAGGCGCATTATTTGATGGCTCTCATGAAGGTAGAATACTTATTTAAAGGCTTTAGCTTGTTGAAGTGAGGTTAGTCACTGAAAGTAAAGCGTTTAAATAAGTAGACAGGGCAATGTCATTACCCTGTCTAAAGACTGCAAAAAACGAATTAAGTTCGTTTTAGTCTACAAAGATTAGTTAGCAACGATGTTTAGAAGCTTACCAGGTACGAAGATAACTTTACGAATCGTTAAGCCATCTAGGAACTTTTTAGCGTTCTCATCGTTCAGACCAAGCTCACGAACCTGCTCTTCTGTTGCATCAGCTGCCACAGTTAGCTTCGCACGCAGCTTACCGTTGATCATAACAACGATCGTCTTCTCGTCTTCAACCAGTGCTTTCTCGTCAAATGTTGGCCATGTTGCTGAGTCAACATCTGATTCACCAAGAGCAATCCACATTTCGTAAGAGATGTGAGGAGTCATTGGGTAAAGCATGCGAACTACTGCTTTCAGTGCTTCGTCAAGGATTGCACGATCTTGTGCTGATTCTTGAGGCGCTTTCGCTAGTTTGTTCATCAGTTCCATGATCGCAGCGATCGCCGTGTTGAACGTTTGGCGACGGCCGATATCGTCCGTTACTTTCGAGATAGTCTTGTGAACATCACGACGAAGTGCTTTTTGGTCACCAGAAAGTGCTGCAACGTCAACAGATTCAGCTGCGCCCTTAGAAGAGTGAGCGTGAACCAGTTTCCAAACACGTTTAAGGAAGCGGTTTGCACCTTCAACACCAGATTCTTGCCACTCAAGTGTCATGTCTGCAGGTGATGCAAACATCATGAATAGACGTACTGTATCAGCACCGTACTTGTCTACCATCTCTTGTGGGTCGATACCGTTGTTTTTCGACTTAGACATCTTGATCATGCCTGAGTGAGCAACGTCACGGCCTTGGTTGTCTTTCGCAGACGTAATACGGCCTTTACCGTCACGCTCTACAGCAACATCAGTAGGAGCAACCCACTCTTTAGTGCCTTTCTCGTTCTCATGGTAGAACGCATCTGCTAGTACCATGCCTTGACATAGTAGTTGCTTGAATGGTTCGTCAGACGTCACGTAACCTGCATCACGTAACAGTTTGTGGAAGAAACGAGAGTACAGAAGGTGCATACAAGCGTGCTCGATACCACCGATGTACTGATCTACAGGTAGCCAGTAGTTCGCTTTTTCTGGATCTAGGATATCGTCAGCTTGTGGTGAACAGTAACGAGCGTAGTACCAAGAAGACTCCATGAACGTATCGAACGTGTCTGTTTCACGTAGAGCAGGTTCGCCGTTGAATGTTGTTTCTGCCCAAGACTTGTCAGCCTTGATTGGGCTAGTAACACCATCCATTACCACATCTTCAGGAAGAATCACAGGTAGCTGGTCTGCTGGTACTGGGTGAACTTCACCGTCTTCAGTGGTTACCATTGGGATTGGAGCACCCCAGTAACGCTGACGAGATACACCCCAGTCACGTAGACGGAAGTTTACTGTTTTCTTACCTTTGCCTTCCGCTTCTAGCTTCGCAGCAATTGCGTCGAATGCTTCCTGGAAAGCAAGACCATCGAACTCACCAGAGTCGAACAGTACGCCTTTCTCGGTGTAAGCTGCTTCAGATACATCTAGCTCAGAACCATCTTCTGGCTTGATTACTGGAATGATATCGATGCCGTACTTAGTTGCGAACTCGTAGTCACGCTGATCGTGAGCTGGAACCGCCATTACCGCGCCTGTGCCATAATCCATAAGTACGAAGTTTGCTACGTATACAGGAACAACACGACCGTTAAGAGGGTGGATAGCCGTTAAGCCAGTATCCATACCTTTCTTTTCCATCGTTGCTAGTTCAGCTTCAGCAACTTTAGTGTTGCGGCACTCTTCAACGAATGCAGCAAGCTCTGGGTTATTCTTTGATGCTTTCTCTGCAAGAGGGTGACCTGCAGCGATACCAACGTAAGACACACCCATCAGCGTATCAGGACGAGTTGTGTACACTTCTAGTGGCGCTTCTTCACCGTTAACAGCGAAAGATAGCTCAACACCTTCAGAGCGACCGATCCAGTTGCGCTGCATGGTTTTAACCATTTCAGGCCAACCTTCAAGGTTGTCTAGGTCATCTAGTAGCTCTTGAGCGTACTCAGTGATTTTAATGAACCACTGTGGAATTTTCTTTTGCTCTACTGGAGTATCACAACGCCAGCAGCAACCATCTTCTACTTGCTCGTTCGCTAGTACAGTTTGGTCGTTTGGACACCAGTTAACAGAAGAGGTCTTCTTGTACACTAGGCCTTTTTCGTAAAGCTTTGTGAAGAATTCTTGTTCCCAGCGGTAGTATTCAGGTGTACATGTTGCGAATTCACGATTCCAGTCGTAACCAAAGCCAAGAAGCTTAAGCTGGTTTTTCATGTATTCGATGTTTTCGTAAGTCCATGGTGCAGGTGCTGTGTTGTTTTTTACAGCTGCGTTTTCTGCAGGTAGGCCGAATGCATCCCAACCGATTGGTTGCATTACGTTTTTGCCTTGTAGACGTTGGAAACGAGATACCACATCACCGATGGTGTAGTTACGCACGTGACCCATGTGCAGTCGGCCACTTGGGTACGGGAACATAGAAAGACAGTAGAATTTTTCTTTGTTTGGGTCTTCACTCACAACGAAAGTTTCGCTGTTATCCCAGTGTTGTTGAACCTTTTGTTCAATCTCTTGCGGGTTATATTGTTCTTGCATCGATGGTATCCGGTTATCTTGGAATTTGTGAGTTCGGTTAGAACAGAATCTTACAGATCGTCATAGAATACCTAAAGGAGCTTAGTACAACAATAGTTATACCCTTCATACTTGCAGTTGCTGACTTGTAGATGGCGTAATTTTCACTGAATTTCGCAGGGCAACTATACTTAAGAGTATGAATTGCATTTGTTTGTGAGCGAGGGAGCGTTGTAGCACTTCGTTTACTCGCTATAACGTTGGTTATCTTAAGGAGGTTGTTATGCCGAAGAAAAAAGCACTCTATGAAGAAGTGGTTGAAGAGGTTATCGAAACGCTGAAGCATAGTCCTGAAGAGCTCAACAACAAAATCGAAACGTCAGGCAAATATGCGAAAGCCGCCAATGACATGACTAAAGATGAGCTATCGCTGATCTCGGCCTACGTGAAGTCAGACTTGAAAGAGTTTTCTGAGAGCTACGAAGAGAGCAAAAGCGGTCCATTTTATCTGATGATTGCAGATTCTATTTGGCAGGGGCTTCTCGATATTACCGATCGCACTAAAGTAGAGTGGGTCGAGCTATTCCAAGATTTAGAGCACCAAGGCTTGTATCAAGCTGGCGAAGTGATTGGCTTGGGTACGCTCGTCTGTGATGAGTGTGGTCATCAAACTGAATATAACCATCCAACGACCATCATTCCATGTATTAAGTGCGGCTCGAAAGGGTTTAGTCGCAAAGCATTAAAGCCGTAAATCTCCCCATACACGTCATAAACACAAAGGGTTGACCAAACGGCCAACCCTTCAAGTTATTTCATGTCGAATCTAGTTCTTTGGTTTTCTCACAACCCAGCCAATTACCAAGCTTAGTAGCACCCAAATATACAATGGCCAAGTACCGACCACGCGGTAAGGGGTTTGGCCATCTGTTGAAACAAGCTCGGCTTTCAGAACTGCCGTTTCAAACTGAGGTATTTGCTTGATGATATTGCCTTTGTAGTCCGTCACCGCTGTCACACCGTTGTTGGTTGAGCGAATTAGCGGCTTACCAAGCTCTAGGGCACGCATTTGCGCGATTTCCATATGTTGTAATGGACCAATTGAACGGCCAAACCACGCATCGTTAGAGAGCGTTAGAATAAAGTCCGTATCGTCTGTCACATTCTGTCTTACTTGATCATTAAAGATGATCTCATAACACAGAGCTGGCGCTAGATGACGACCGTTAGCAACAATGTTTGGCTGGATGAAATCGCCACGACTGAACGATGACATTGGCAAGTTAAAGAACGGTGCTAATGGACGCAATATATCTTCAAAGGGTACAAACTCACCAAATGGTAATAGGTGATGTTTGTGGTAGCGCTCGTCTGGGTCATAGCTGTATTCACCATATGGGTTAACACCAAGAGAAAGAATACTGTTGTAGTATTTCTTATCTTCAGACTGGTTCAGTACACCTGTGATGATGGAACTGTTGTTCATCTTAGCTGCGCTATCTAAGTTACGTAGGAAAGACGGTATCTCGACTTCAAAAGCAGGGATCGCGGCCTCTGGCCAGATGATGATATCTGCATCCCAGTTTTCCCTGCTTAGGTCAGTGTATTTCATCATAGTCGGCCAGCGGTGACTTGGCAGCCATTTGCTGTCCTGGTCGACATTACCTTGAATCAACACCACTGAGGTGGTTTTTTCAGGATTCGGTGTTACCCAATCGATGTTGCGAATACCAAAGCCAGTACTAAATACGACTGCAGGAATAACAACGATGCTCCAGGCTCTGTTTATAACCGCATAAGCAAACGCTGATGCTGAAACGATAATGGCAAGAGTCACTAGCTCGACACCACCAATTGGTGCGAAAGAGCCTAACGGAGAGTCGATTTGGCTATAGCCCAACCACAGCCATGGGAAGCCTGTCATTACCCAGCCGCGTAGCCAATCACTGATCAACCATAGTGCCGGAGCGGCTAGGAAGAATCGGCTTAAATTATTAGTGGGGAAGAACTTATTTAAGCTCCAAGTAAAGAGCCCTGAGTATACGGCTAAATAGCCAACGAGGAGTGCCATCAAAAATAGATTGGCCGCTAGTGGCATACCGCCAAAGCCGTCAATACTGACATATACCCAGCTGATTCCTGTGGTGAACTGACCTAGGCCCCATGCATAACCAATCCAAAGTGCACTCTTAGGTGAACGATTGTGGATCAGTAGCAGTAATAAAGCTGGGCTGAGAATGGCAAGAGGCCATATTGAGTATGGAGCGAATGAGAGGGTGGTTATAGCGCCAACAAAAACGGCCGCAAGCGGCCGTAATAGGCGATGAATAAAAGTATTAGTCATCTAATTTCTGTCATCTCTTTAGAGAGAAGTGGTTATTCTTCGATAGTCGGAAGAGGTTGCTCGTCAGGAATGGTTACCTGTAGCTGAATCACGCGACGATTATCTGCTGATGTTATTTTGAAATGGTAGTTTTCGATTTCTACAATTTCGCCACGAACTGGCAGATGACCGAGTGCTGTCATAACCATGCCGCCTACTGTATCCACTTCATCATCACTGAAAGCAGTATCAAACGTGTTGTTGAACTCTTCAATGGTGGTTAAAGCTTTAACAGAGAAGGTATGCTTGCTCAGCTTACGGATATCTAACTCTTCTTCATCGTCGAACTCGTCTTCAATTTCACCAACGATTTCTTCGAGGATATCTTCAATGGTTACTAGGCCAGAGACACCGCCAAACTCATCAACAACGATAGACATGTGGTAACGCTCTTCACGGAACTCCTTGAGTAGGCGATCAACACGCTTACTTTCAGGAACAACAACCGCAGGGCGAATCACTTGTTCGATATCAAATGGGGCACTGTCTGAACCCAAGTACTTAAGTAGGTCCTTCGCTAATAGAATGCCTTCAACATGGTCTTTATCTTCACTGATCACTGGGTAGCGAGAGTGTTGAGCATCAGTAATCAACGCAATCAATGTATCTAAATCATCGGTGCGTTCTACTGTAACCATTTGAGAGCGAGGTAGCATGATGTCGCGTACTCGCATCTCTGAAATCTCCATAACACCTTCGAGCATGTCGCGAGTGTCGTGGTCAATTAGGTCATTAATTTCTGAGTCGCGGATTACGTCTACGAGCTCTTGGCGGTCTTTTACCTCGCCTTGAAATAGTTGGCCTAGGCGTTCAAAGAAGGACTTTCTACTCGGACCTTCAGATTTTTTACTTCCCTCAGAAGTGGGGGGGTTACCTTCGTTCATGATTTCTCAAAAAATAACGCTATCAGAAGTGTGATAGCACACATCACAACTCAGATTCCTGAACATTACAGGTTCGATGAGTTATTGTTTCTCTGCAATCTACTTAACTAGAATCGATTTACTTTTCTAGAATATATGGGTCTTCAAACCCCATAGCTTGCATGATTTCTGTCTCGAGTGACTCCATCTCTTCAGCTTCATCATCTTCGATATGATCATAACCTAGCAGATGCAGACTGCCATGTACAACCATATGAGCCCAGTGTGCTAGCAGAGGCTTATTTTGCTCTTCTGCTTCTTTTTCGACAACTTGGCGACAGATAATGAGGTCACCTAGAAGATCTAACTCGATCCCAGGAGGAGCCTCGAATGGGAAAGATAGCACGTTAGTTGGCTTGTCTTTACCACGATATTCATGATTTAGCTGGTGGCTTTCCTCTGTATCTACGATACGGATAGTAAGCTCAGCGCTCTTTTGAAACTGAGGTATGGTCTTGTCCAACCAAAGCTGAATGTCCTGCTCTGTTGGAAGACCTTGCTCATTTTCGACCGCTAATTGTAGGTCTAGTTCAATAGACATCTATTTATCACCTTGTTCTGCAATCACAGAACTATTTTGTGTTGCTAATTGTGTCGTAACCGATTGCTGAGCCTCAAGAAGTTTTGCTTCACGCTCTTCACGTTTACGTTTCTCAAACTCTTTGCGCTCTTTCTGGTCTTTCGCTTCCCATTTCTCGTAGGCGTTAACAATACGAGCAACCACAGGGTGACGAACCACGTCTTCCGACATAAAGAAGTTAAAGCTGATGTCATCGACTTCACTTAGAACTTCGGTCGCATGACGCAAGCCAGATTTTGCACCGCGAGGTAAATCGATTTGAGTGATATCGCCTGTGATTACCGCACGAGAGTTGAAGCCAATACGAGTTAGGAACATCTTCATCTGCTCAACAGTCGTGTTCTGGCTCTCATCAAGAATGATGAAGGCATCGTTCAGTGTACGACCACGCATGTACGCAAGAGGTGCAACCTCAATCACGTTACGCTCAATCAGTTTCTCAACACGTTCAAAGCCCAGCATTTCAAAAAGTGCATCGTAAAGTGGACGCAAGTATGGGTCTACTTTTTGGCTTAAGTCACCAGGCAGGAAACCTAACTTTTCACCCGCTTCAACCGCAGGACGCGTCAATAGAATGCGACGAATCTCTTGGCGCTCTAATGCGTCTACGGCAGCAGCGACAGCTAAATACGTTTTACCGGTACCAGCAGGACCGATACCAAAGGTGATGTCATGCGTCACCATATTCATTAGGTATTGTGCTTGGTTTGGTGTACGCGGCTTAATGACGCCTTTTTTGGTCTTAATGAACACTTCTTTGCCGTGTTCAATATCAGATTCTACATTCTGTTCTAAAACACCAGACTCTTTGATAGCCAAGTGAATTTGTTCTGGCTCGATGTCTGGAATCGTGCCTTTGACCGGAGCAGATTCAACATACAGGCGCTTAACAATATCGAGTG
Organism: Vibrio sp. 070316B; assembly: GCF_013114115.1. Taxonomy (NCBI): domain Bacteria; kingdom Pseudomonadati; phylum Pseudomonadota; class Gammaproteobacteria; order Vibrionales; family Vibrionaceae; genus Vibrio; species Vibrio sp. 070316B. The sequence goes on from NZ_VTYC01000010.1 coordinate 126,086, forward strand.
CAGCAGCAGCCGTGTGAGGCTTACCAACAATAGTGAAGAAGTTGCTGCGGTAGTTAATCTCGACACCTAAACGGCGCTCAAGGTGTTTGATGTTGTCATCGAATGGGCCACAAAGGCTTGCAAGGCGATGGTTATCTGCGGGTTCTAGATTGATTTCTAGGGTAACGATTTTATTGCTCAAATTAGCCTCTCATTTTGTGCCACCCACTCTTTTCAACAAACAAAGAGCAAGAAGCCCGATTGGGACCGGGCTTCTAGTGGCGATTTCCCTATCTCTAAGATGGTCACTTAGTTAGGTAATTTCAAGCTTTGTTGGTCAGCTTTTTGCTGAACCTAGATGTTTCGCTTATGGCGTAAATGTCGCTACACCTAGCTCGTCTTCGCGTTTTGTGTTCGCCATCATTTGAGTTGGCGAGATCACGCTGCGAAGATCCATGTCTTTCTCAGTACGCACTACTTCACCACGTAGTGAGTTAGCAAATACTTCTGTGATTTTCACGTCTACGAACTGGCCGATAAGATCAGCAGAACCTTCAAAGTTAACAACACGGCTGTTTTCAGTGCGAGCGCGGAGCTCCATTAGGTTCTTCTTCGATGGACCTTCAACCAATACGCGTTGCTCTGTACCAAGCATTAGGCGCGAGTAGCGCATTGCTTGCGTATTCACCGTTTGTTGTAGTTCGTATAGGCGATCTTTCTTCTCTTGCTCAGGCACGTCACATGGGTAGTCTGCAGCAGGTGTACCCGGACGAGGAGAGAAGATAAAGCTGAAGCTCATATCGAAATCAACGTCTTTGATCAGTTTCATCGTGTCTTGGAAATCTTGGTTAGATTCACCAGGGAAACCAACGATAAAGTCAGAACTGATTTGAATGTCAGGACGCGCTTTACGAAGCTTACGAATAATCGACTTGTACTCGATAGCAGTATGAGGACGTTTCATCATTGTAAGGATACGGTCACTACCACTTTGTACTGGTAGGTGAAGGAAGCTCACAAGCTCAGGTGTATCTTCGTATACTGCGATGATGTCATCACCAAACTCAAGCGGGTGGCTTGTGGTGAAACGAATACGATCGATACCATCGATAGAAGCCACAAGACGAAGCAGCTCTGCGAATGTGCAGATATCACCTTCGTGAGTTGGACCACGGTATGCGTTTACGTTTTGACCTAGCAGGTTAACTTCACGTACACCTTGCTCTGCAAGTTGAGCAACTTCGAACAGTACATCGTCCATTGGACGGCTAACTTCTTCACCGCGAGTGTAAGGTACAACGCAGTAAGTACAGTACTTAGAACAGCCTTCCATGATAGAAACGAATGCCGTTGCACCTTCAGCACGAGGCTCAGGTAGGCTATCGAACTTTTCGATCTCAGGGAAAGAGATGTCCATCACTGGCGCTTCGTTAGATAGAGAAGATTTGATCATCTCTGGAAGACGGTGCAGTGTTTGAGGGCCAAAGATAACGTCTACGTATGGCGCACGTTGACGAATGTGGTCGCCTTCTTGAGTCGCTACACAGCCACCCACACCGATTACCACACCTTCTTTTTTATCTTTTAGCGTTTTCCAACGACCAAGCTGGTGGAATACTTTCTCTTGTGCTTTTTCACGGATAGAACAAGTATTCAGTAGTAGTACATCTGCTTCCTCAGGTACTTCAGTTAGCTCATAGCCATTTGCGGCATTTAGCAGGTCAGCCATTTTTGATGAATCGTATTCGTTCATCTGACAGCCCCAAGTTTTAATTAGCAGTTTCTTACTCATTTTTTGTTCGCTCGATCGTTAGTTTAATTTAAGGGAGCAAATCGCCCGGTATCTATCCGCGAGAGTTGATGGCCATAATTAGGTATTCATTTTATGGCTCACCCTAGCGGCAAGCGGCGTATTGTACTGGTTTCAAAACCGACTGACTAGTGGTCTGATAAAATCTCTTCGGAAGTGGTTTTTATTCTCGTTAACACTAGATGTAGCAAGGGGTAACCCATTTTTCAAATAAGGTTTTTGGTTACAAGTTCGTTGTGAAAACGTACAATCGAAAACAGTCAAAGAATCAAACTGATAAGTACAAAATATGAACAGTTACGATATTGTGGTCGTCGGTGGCGGCATGGTTGGTGCGGCAACAGCAATCGGTTTTGCTAAGCAAGGACTGAAGGTTGCTGTGATCGAAGGTTTTGCGCCCCAAGCATTTGATGAGTCGCAAGCGATGGATATTCGAGTGTCAGCGATTTCTCAGGCGTCAGTCGATTTACTTGACGATCTTGGTGCATGGCAGAACATAGCAGCAATGCGAGTTTGCTCTTACAAGCGCTTAGAGACTTGGGAACACCCAGAATGTCGTACTCGATTTGATGCTGCGTCTCTTGATTTACCGCGTTTAGGCTACATAGTTGAAAACCGACTAATTCAATTGGGCTTATGGTCTCAGTTTGATGCTTATGACAACTTAGACTTGTTGTGTCCCGAAAAATTGGATTCTATCGAATTTGGCGAAACTAATATCGTTAAACTTCAATCTGGTATCGAGTTGTCAGCTAAATGGGTGGTTGGTGCCGATGGTGCGAATTCTGCGGTTAGACAGCAAGCGGGGATTGGTATCACTGCTTGGGACTACCGCCAGCACTGTATGCTTATTAATGTAGAAACTGAGCTCCCTCAGCAAGACATTACTTGGCAACAGTTTTTGCCGAGCGGTCCGCGTTCATTCCTCCCTTTATGTTCTTTTAGTTCAGGAGAGCAGGAAGTTGGGCAGGGCTCGTTAGTTTGGTACGACTCGCCATCTCGCATTAAGCAACTATCGGCAATGAGCCCAGACAAGCTACGCAGTGAAGTACTTGCTAACTTCCCTGCGGAGTTAGGGGACATCAAAGTACTTAACTCTGGTTCTTTCCCTCTTACTCGACGTCATGCGCAATCTTATTTTAAGAACAACTGCATTCTGGTTGGAGACTCAGCACACACGATTAACCCATTAGCAGGGCAGGGTGTGAATTTAGGCTTCAAAGATGTTGCAGCGCTATTGGATGTAACCAAAGAAAAAGGCGAGCTGAATCATTCTGTAGTAAGACGCTACGAGGTGATGAGAAGAGGTGACAACCTAGTGATGCAAAGCGGTATGGATTTCTTCTATAAGACGTTCAGTAATGATATTGGTCCACTTAAGTTTGTGCGTAATGCTGCACTCAAACTAGCAGAGAACTCAGGGCCGATTAAAGCTCAAGTGTTGAAGTATGCTCTGGGCCTTTAATTGAGTATTACAGATACTTTATAAAGAGAAGGAGAGCGAATGCTCTCCTTTTTATATTCTATGATGTCTATCGCTGCTGTGTCACACAAACTGGCGCATCTAGCTCTAATGAGTAGCCTGTGTAAACCAGAGAGCCGTCTTCTGTATTTCGTTTGAATGACGTGATGTTATTAGTGTGCTGGTTTGCGGCGATAAGCCATTCACCATCATGAGTAATATGAAAATCACGAGGGAAGTTGCCTTCAGAACTATAGCTATCAATAAAAATAGGCACTTTCGTTGTAGATTCGATTCTGAAGCAACTGATCATCGATTGATGTCGACAAGAGACATAGAGAAATTGCTCATCCGGCGATAGTTTTATTGCAGCCGTTGCTTCTCCTTTTTCCATATTTGGAAGTGCGTCAATCTCTTCGACAATACTCCATTTCCCAAGAGTTTTCTCCATCATCAGTATCGTTTCAGAGAGTTCACAGATTACATAGGCTTTATCTTCGTCTTTGTTGAAGACGAGATGACGAGGTCCATTGCCCGCAGGGACTTTAATGGATTGCATCGGTTCGTCTAGAAACTCTTCCTGTTCTTCATCAAAGCAATAGAAATTGATTCGATCAGCGCCAAGATCGACGGTGACAAATTGTGGTGAGTTTTGTAAGAACAGACTTTGATGAGCATGTGGAGCGGTCTGACGCTCTTTGTTTGGTCCTGACCCCACCATAGCTATTGTTTTAAGTCGTTTATCGATATTGCCATTGATACTTAAACTAAAAATATCGAATGAACCTGATGAGTATTGAGAAGTAACAGCAAACTTATGGCTAGGATCTATGGTGACATGACAAGGATGATCGCCAGAGATGGCACCTGAATTACTAGGGGTCTTTGAGCTAGCATTAGCGATATGAATCAACTGTGGCTGTTTGGGTTGGTCCACTTCAGACGCTGTATAGATACCAAGCTCGGTCGCTACGACAAAAGATGGGTTAGTACAATCTGTAATGAGTTCTAAAGGTAATAGTTGACCGTTTTCCAAGTCTAACTGAGCCTGATACACGCCTTGGCTTTTACTGGGAGTGTCTGTGTAGCAACCGATCGTTAAAGTGAGGTTTTTCATAAGGCGTCATACTCAATTAGAAAGTGGAGCAGACATTGTCTTATAAAAAAGTCATGAAGTGATTAAATCGGGAGAAATACTTGGTGACGGGGTTATCAGATTTACATATTCCAGATAAAACAAAACCCAGCTAAAAAGCTGGGTTCTATTTAATGATGGTGCGGTCGGAGAGACTTGAACTCTCACACCTCTCGGCGCCAGAACCTAAATCTGGTGCGTCTACCAATTCCGCCACGACCGCAGCAAATCTTTGTAGTCA